>DXGC01000128.1 GCA_019114135.1 Candidatus Corynebacterium avicola | reverse complement strand
GGCCAGACCGACCTGCCAGAGGAAACCACCGGCGAACATCATCACCGGCATGACCCAGAGCATCAGCTTCTGCATCATCATCATCTGGTTCTGCATCATGTCTTCCTGCGCAGTGGAAGCCTTCTTCTTCGGCTGCGCAGCCTGACGCTTCTTCTGGCGGTCCATCGACATGCGGGCGTTGAAGTGCATCAGCACCGAGGCGAGGAGCATCAGCGGTAGAACAACGACGACGATGTTCCAGCGGGCGAAGTCGACCGAGCCATCGGCGGAGAAGGCCTTGAAGGAGTCCTCGCCCATGGAGATGAAGCCGGAGAGCGGGGTACCGAACAGACGGGCGTCCAGGAAGGACTGGACCTCGTCAACGCCGAAGAAGTAGTTCGGGGTGTTACGCGTCGCCTCGATGGACATACCCGGCTGGCCCATACCGGTGCCGGTGCGGTTGAAGGAGCGCAGCACGTGGAACAGACCGATGAAGATCGGGATCTGAACCAGCATCGGCAGACAGGATGCGAGCGGGTTGACGCCCATCTCCTTCTGGAGCTTGCGCATCTCCAGCGCCTGCGTCTGCTGGTCGTTCTTGTACTTGCTGCGGATCTCCTGCATCCGCGGCTGCATCTCCTGCATCCGGCGGGAGGACCGCAGCTGCTTGATCGTCGGGCGGACGAGGAGGCCACGGATGGTCACCACGAGGAAGATGATCGCGAGAGCCCAGGAGAGGCCGGAGTCCGGGCCCAGCACAAAGCCGAAGACTTTGTGCCAGAACCACAGCACCGCCGAGATGGGGTAGTAGATGAAGTCAAGCACTGCTAGTGCGTTCTCCTTGTTATCGGATGATGGTCGGTTGTATCGATCACTGGTGCCTCCGACGGCGTACCGGTGGGACGGGGTCCCAGCCGCCGGGGTGCCACGGTCCACATCTGGCGAGGCGACCCACGCTGAGGAGAACACCCTTGACGAGGCCATGTCGGGACAGGGCGGTCAGGGCGTAAGAGCTGCAGGTGGGCTCAAAACGGCACGACGGTCCCAGTTTAAGCGGAGAAAGATAGTTCTGGTAACCCAGAACCAGGCGCCGTGTCAGTCGGGCGCGGCCGACAGAGGTGTCCCCGGGCGCGGATGGCCCGGATTCCGAAACAGAACCAGGGTCAGTCGGTGAGTCGCCGGAGTGCTCGTCGCACATCGGCCTCCAACTCCTTCGAGGTCGCCGTCGCCGAGGCCGGCAGTGCGCGCAGCACGAGGCAGGCGCCCTGGTCCAGGGCGGCGTCCTGCAGGACGCTGCCGGTGACGTGGCGCAGGCGCCGTGACACCGCGTGGCGGGTCACGGCGTTGCCGACGGCCTTCGAGACGACGAGTCCCATACGCGGACCCCAGGTGAACGTGCCCCCCTGGACATACAAATACACCACCACGGTGCGCGTCCCCTTCTTCTTGCCTCGTCGGACTGTCTCGCCGAACAGCGAGGTCGACCGGAGACGGTGTTCCGGGGGGAGCACTGTGGTGGTGTGCGTTACCGCGTGAGTTACGCGGAGACGCTCTTGCGGCCCCGACGACGACGGGCCGAGACGATGGCGCGGCCGGCGCGGGTGTTCATGCGAGCGCGGAAGCCGTGCTTGCGAGCGCGGCGACGGGTGTTGGGCTGGAAAGTACGCTTGCCCTTGGCCACGGTACTCACTCCTTCAAGTTGTTCTGTTCGTTCGCCGCGGTCGCGTACCGACTGGGCTGTGGTGCAGCCCCGTCGGCGCGGTGGACCGCGACTGCGGTCGGTGGGTGTGGGACGGTAACGGCACCCGGAGGTACCTCGCACTGTCCCGCCGTCCAGTGACGGTGTTGAGTGAGACGGTGACGCCTGAACGGTGCTGTGACCGCTCGCGACAACCACAGTGTCACTCGAAGACGATGTAGACACTACGTGGTCCGGAGCCGTATATCAAAAACGGACACGGAAGAACACACTTGTAATTCACAGGCTGCCCCGCCGCAGGTCACCGTATGCTCCGGGCTTCCGGCACTCTGTGCCCACACAGTTGTCCACACATGAAATGGCAGGTCGGTGAAAATCTTCCCAGGTCACTCCAACGCAATGTGGATAACTCTATCCACCACAAGAGTCTCAACCACTGGTTGAGGGATACTTTCCCCTGCTCAGACACTCTTTCCGCCAAAGGGTTGAAGTTGTCCACAATCGGCCGGTACAGTGTGCAGAACGCGCCCGACGAGTTATCCACATCTGTGCACAACTTTGTGGATACCCAGTTCACGGCACCTCCCGCGATGTGCACACAGGTGGGGGAAGAATGCGGACCGACGGTGAACAGCCGCCTACACGCCGCGTTCCACGCCACAGCACACTGCAGCACACCGCACTCTCCACAATCTCCAGACGCTCTCCGACACTCTCTCGACCAAGGCGACAGCTCCGTCGTATCCTTTAGCCACTGACAGTCTCCGACCCGCTCCTCTCCAGCTCTCCTCCAGACGCTTCACCCTGCACCCCCGCCCCGGACCTCACCCGGCACCCCACGTTTTTCCGACCCAGCCGACGAATAGGACCCCGACCTCATGCCCGATGCCCTCGACTTCCCGGACATCTGGGCGAGCCTGCTCGACCGCTGGATCAACGCCGACGAGGACTCCGCCGAGTTCCCGAGACTGAGCAACCGGGCCCGTAGCCTGCTTCGCCAGCTCACCCCGGTCATCCTGGTCAACCGCATCGCCGTGCTCACCGCACCCTCGAAGTGGGTCCGTACCGAGACCGAGACGCATCTCGCCGAGCTGATCTGCGACGTCCTCTACGAAGAGGTCGGCTACCCGGTCACCCTGTCGCTCAGCGTGGAAGATCCGACACCGGAGAGTGACTCGGAGCCCACCATCGTCGGGAAACAGGAACGCGTCCAGGACATCGACCACCGTCGGGATCTGGACCACGGGCAGCACCGTGGCTCGGACGCAGGCGCACCCTCCTCCAACCCGGAGCCGGCCCCGGGTGTCCAGCAAGGGTTCAACCACAGTGTTCAGCACGGCGTCCAGCACGGTGACAATCGCGGTCTTTCGGCAGGTCACGCAGGGTCGGCAGGAGCACCAGGGGCAGCTCCCGAGATCAACAGCATGGACAGGGGAATGTCCGCCCCCACCAGCTACAACCAGGGAGTGCCGGGCGAAGCCACCGATACCCCGGAGCGTCAGCGCCAGCACTGGGAGGACCTGACCGGATCCCACTTCCAGCAGCGTGGCGCCGCCGGCGGTGTCGGTACTGCCGGGAATGCCGGCGGTGCCGGGAACACCGGTGGTGCCGGTGACATGCCCGCCCCGCGAGGGGAAGCCAGGGACAGCAGCGAGAACCGGCTGAACCCGCAGTACACCTTCGACACCTTCGTCACCGGTTCGTCCAACCAGTTCGCCAACGCCGCCTGCCGCGCGGTGGCGGAGAAGCCGGCCCAGGCCTACAACCCCCTGTTCATCTGGGGAGAGTCCGGTCTGGGTAAGACCCACCTTCTGCACGCGATCGGCCACTACGCCCGTGAACTGCGCTCCGGGATGAAGGTGCGCTACATCTCCAGTGAAGAGATGACCAATGAGTTCGTGAACTCCGTGCGTGACGGTCGTGGCGAACAGTTCAAGCGCCGGTACCGCAACCTCGACATGCTGATCGTCGACGACGTACAGTTCCTCCAGGGCAAGGAGAGTACCCAGGAGGAGTTCTTCCACACCTTCAACGCCCTGCAGCAGGCCAACCGGCAGATCGTGCTGTCCTCCGACCGGCCGCCGTGGCAGCTGACCACCCTGGAGGACCGCCTGCGTACCCGCTTCGAGGGTGGGCTGATCACCGACGTGCAGACTCCTGACCTGGAGACCCGCATGGCGATTCTGTCGAAGAAGGCCCAGATGGAGGGCACCTACCTTCCGGAGGACGTCCTCGAGCTCATCGCCAGCCGTTACGAGAAGTCGATCCGTGAGCTCGAAGGCGCGATGATCCGCGTCACCGCCTACTGCTCCTTGAGCAAGGAGCCGGTGACCAAGGAGGCCGCGGAGGTCGCCCTGCGCGACATCATGCCCGACCCCAAGGACGTCGAGGTCACCCCGCAGATCATCATCGAGGTGATCACCAGCTACTTCAACGTCACCCCGGATGAACTGATCGGCAAAGCGAAGCACCGTTACCTGGTCACCGCCCGACAGCTGGCGATGTACCTGTGCCGCGAACTGACCGAACTTCCGCTCAAGGAGATCGGAGGGGTCTTCGGCGGCCGCGACCACACCACGGTGATTTACGCCGAGCGCAAGGTCCGCACCACGATCCAGGAAGACCGAAAGACCTTCCAGCAGATCCAGGAGCTGACCCAGCGCATCAAGTCGCGCGCACGGCAGTAGCACGGCAGTAGCTCGGTAGAGCACTCGAGCACTCGAGCAATCAAGCAGAAGTCACGACGACAGGGTGGCCGCAGGGGAGCGGCCACCCAAGGGGACCCAGGCGACCGGGGGACCGGGGGACACGCGAAGGGCCCTGGCAATCCCGCAAAAGTCTCAACCCGAGCTGTAGGGTTATCCACGTACTTCTCCACCGGGTTCCGGCGGTTATGGACACAGAACTGACAGTTCTCCACACACCGTGACCTGCATCTTAGGGAAGTTATCCACAGTTTCCACACGGAAGTCCACATTCTTGTAATTCACTCGGTGTGATTAAGTGATCTTCGTCACATTGTGGAACGGAACGGGACAAACGGGGAGTCTCTCGACCTGCACCATCCACATTTCGAGATCGCGATGTGGATAAACCACACCCTTGTAATTCAGCAGGTCACAGCAATCCTCCTTCGCGAGGACAGTCGGGAAAACCCCAGGTCACCGCTGTGGACAAGCGGTGGACAGACACACATCCGGGAGTGCAGGGATTGTGGAGAAGTGGACCCCGCAGGAAGTTCTCCACATTTGTCCACAGTTATCCACACCGGGGCCCACCGAATGTGCACAGAACGGGCTCACAGGCATCCGCGCTCCGACCAGCAGTGAAACCACAGGATCCGGACGTTGTCCACAGAATCCACACCCCCTACTGCTTCTACCGAATATTCCATGTAAAACTCCATGAAGAAAAAACCGGTGTGCACATCGAAGGATCGTGACGGAGTTCTACCCTCCCGGACGCCCACGGCCGGGATGGACACTCAGTACCGTGAGTCCGGACGGTCAGCTAGTGTGAACCCCAACAACCGACTCGGCAGAGATTCGCCGATGACCGCCACAGAGATCGCAAGTTTGAAAGGACCCCTCGCGTGGACCAGCACGTCAGCTTCACCGTGTCCAAGGATGATTTTTCCTCGGCACTGGCCTGGGTGGCACGCAACCTTCCGAGCAAGGCCAGCCAGCCGATCTTGCGCGGCGTGCTCATCGACGCCACCGAGGACGGTCTCCAGCTCTCGGGCTTCGACCGTGAGGTGTCCACCAAGGTCCGTGTCTCCGCCGACGTCGCCGAGCCCGGACAGATCCTGGTCGCCGGCCGACTCGCCTCGAACATCATCGGCGCCCTGCCGGACAAGCCCGTGAAGCTCGACTTCGACGGCACCAAGGTCCAGGTCAACTGTGGTAGCTCCCACTTCGAGCTGCCCGCGATGACCATCGAGGACTACCCGGTCCTCCCTGATTTCCCGCAGGTCGCCGGCACCATCGACCCGGATCTCTTCGCACAGGTCATCACCCAGGTCGCCACCGCCTCCAGCCGTGACGACACCCTGCCGATGCTCACCGGTATCCGCGTCGAGATCGACGGGGAGCACCTGGTGCTCGCCGCCACCGACCGTTTCCGTCTCGCCGTCCGCACCCTGGACTGGGCACCGGCCCGTGCGGACCTCTCCGCCGAGCTCCTCATCCCGGCCCGTACCCTCGCCGACACCGCCAAGTCCCTGGACGCCCACGGTGAGCCGGTCGAGATCGCCCTGGATCCCGAGGGTGGCCGACTTCTCGGCATCTCCACCGCCGACCGTCGCACCACCACCCGGCTGATCGACGCGGACTTCCCGAAGTTCCGCTCCCTGCTGCCGAAGACCCACACCTCGCTGGCCAGCGTCGAGATCGCCCCGCTGCTGGACGCCATCCGTCGTGTCTCCCTGGTCACCGACGGCAACTCCCCGGTGAAGATGGACTTCTCCGAGGGCAACCTGACCCTCTCCGCCGGTGGCAGCGACCTCGGTGAGGCCAAGGAGCAGCTGCCCTGCGCCTTCGCCGGCGAGCCGCTGGTCATCGCCTTCCACCCCGGCTACCTGAAGGACGGTCTGGGCTCCATCGGCACTGACCGCGTGGTCTTCGGATTCAACCAGGCCTCCCGCTCGGCGATCCTCCTCCCCGAGCCCGAGGAGCTGCCCGAGCAGTCCACCGACGGAACCTTCCCGAGCCCGGAGTCCACCTTCACCTACCTGCTGATGCCGGTCCGCCTGCCGGGCTGACATGTACATTCGCTCGCTCCACCTCGGTGACTTCCGATCCTGGCGTCAGCTCGACGTCGACCTGACCCCGGGAATCACCGTCTTCGCCGGCCCCAACGGCAACGGCAAGACAAACATCATCGAGGCCCTTGGCTACCTCGCCCACCTGGGATCCCACCGGATCAACTCGGATGCTGCCCTGGTGCGCCAGGGCCAGAGCTCCGCCAGGATCTCGGCGACGGCCGTCAACCAGGGCCGCGAGCTCACCGCGCACCTCGTCCTCAATGCGCAGGGTGCCAACCAGGCGGCGGTGAACCGCACCGCGGTGAAGAACCAGCGTGGCATTGCCGGCGTCGTCCGCACCACACTCTTCGCACCCGAGGACCTTGCCCTGGTCCGTGGCGAACCCGAACAGCGTCGCCAGTTCCTCGACCAGACCATGATCGCCCGCTACCCGCGGCTGGCCGGTGTGCGCAGCGACTACGACAAGGCGTTGCGTCAGCGTAATGCCCTGCTGCGCAGCGGCGACACCGATGAATCCGCCCTGGCCACCCTGGACGTGTGGGACGCCCGGCTGGCCCATCTCGGCGGTCAGATCATGTCGGCCCGCGTACAGCTCGTCCATGACCTCGCCCCACACGTCGCGGACACCTACGAGCGGCTGGCGCCCGGGTCGCGTCCTGCCCTGATCTCCTACACCGCCACCGTCGGCGAGCACGGGGGACCGGGGGAACCACAACTTCTGGACCCGGAGGTCGCCGAGGCGCTGTTGCTGGAGGGCTTCGCGGCGAAGCGGTCCCAGGAACTCGACCGCGGCATCACCCTGGTCGGCCCGCACCGCGACGACATGCTGCTGACCCTGGGCACCCAGCCGGCGAAGGGTTTCGCCAGTCACGGAGAGTCCTGGTCATTCGCCCTCACGCTGCGTCTGGCAGCCCACCGGATGCACCGCGCCGACGGTACGGAGCCGGTGGTCATCCTCGACGACGTCTTCGCCGAGCTGGACCGCACCCGTCGTGCGGCGCTGGTCGAGCTCGCCTCCGACGCCGAGCAGGTGCTGATCACCGCGGCGGTGGGGGAGGACATCCCTGAGGCCCTGCTGGAGAAGGCCACGGTGTACCAGGTCCGCGCGAATGACACCGAGGACGACGGCCGGATCTCGGAGTTGTCATGAGCGACCCCATCGAGGACCGTCTGGAGATGCTCCGGGCCCTGTCGGGGCGTCCGACACGCAGAAAGGCCGGCGGACATTCTTCGGACGGCAGAGACGGCAGAGACGGCAGAGACGGCAAGGACCGCCGGGACGGTCAGGACGCCACGGGTGGCGGCGACGCCGGCACCGGCGCCGGCGACGGCACGGTGGCCGCCGGTGCGTCCGACACGAACGGCGACGGCCTCGGTGATGGTCCAGGTGGTTCAGGACGCCGCACGCCCTACAACCCGCGTCGCCGCGGGAAGCGTCCCAGGAAGATGAAGACCCGCTATGACGGGCGACTCGACCGCAGCTACCGCGATCCGGGCTCCTTCAACGAGCTGGTGGTCAAGGAAATCCGGCGTAACGGCTGGTCACGCAACTTCGCCGTGGGTCAGCTGCGCAGTGCGTGGCCGGAGATCGTCGGCGAGAACATCGCGCGACACACCCGTGTCGTGAAGTACAACGAGCAGAAGCGTCACCTGCACGTCGAGAGCGACTCCACGGCCTGGGCGACGAACCTGCGGCTGATGCAGACCACGATCCTGCAGACCATCGCGAGGAAGGTCGGCCCGGACGTGGTCGCCGAGCTGCGGATCTACGGGCCGAGGGCGCCCAGTTGGCGGCACGGACCACTGCACGTCTCGGGACGCGGACCCCGCGATACCTACGGATGATTCCCGTGTCACCTGGTACGATGGAGTGGTTAGTGTCCTGGAGCTTCCAGGACTAGACGAGTCTCGTAGAAGGAACGGTAGCGACTGTGGCTGAGGCCGAGAACATCCCCCAGAACAACGGTGACTACGGCGCGGATTCAATCACGATCCTCGAGGGCCTGGAGGCCGTCCGCAAGCGTCCCGGCATGTACATCGGCTCCACCGGTGAGCGCGGCCTGCACCACCTGATCTGGGAGGTCGTCGACAACTCCGTCGACGAGGCCATGGCTGGCTACGCCGACAAGGTCGAGGTCATCCTGCACGACGACAACTCCGTCGAGGTGACCGACAACGGACGTGGCATCCCGGTGGAGATGCACCCGACGGGTCGTCCCACCGTCCAGGTCGTCATGACCGAGCTGCACGCCGGCGGTAAGTTCGACTCCCAGGCCTACGCGGTCTCCGGTGGTCTCCACGGCGTCGGTATCTCCGTGGTCAACGCCCTGTCGACCCGCGTCGAAACCAACATCACCCGCGATGGCTACCTGTGGGAGCAGAAGTTCGTCAACTCCCTGCCCGAGGAACTCGTGCAGGTCAAGAAGGCCCGCGGCAGCGGCACCCGTCAGCGCTTCTGGGCCGACCCGGAGATCTTCGAGACCACGACCTACAACTTCGAGACGGTCTCGCGCCGCCTGCAGGAGATGGCCTTCCTCAACAAGGGCCTGACCATCACCCTCACCGACGAGCGCAAGCAGATCATCGAGGAGGAGGTCGAGGCGGAGATCGCCGCCGCCGAGGCCACCGAGGACGCCGCCGCCCCGAAGACGGAGTCCGAGGAAGAGGCCGAGAAGAAGGACGAGACCCCCAAGAGCCGGACGAAGGTCTTCCACTACCCGGAGGGTCTGAAAGACTACGTCAACCACCTCAACCGCTCGAAGACCCCGGTGCACCCCACCATCATCGGTTTCGAGGCCGAGGGCGACGACCACGAGATCGAGATCGCCATGCAGTGGAACGGCGGCTACGCGCAGTCGGTCCACACCTTCGCGAACACCATCAACACCATCGAGGGTGGTACCCACGAGGAGGGCTTCCGCTCTGCGCTGACGTCCCTGATGAACCGGTACGCCAAGGAACACAAGTTGATGAAGGAGAAGGACGGCAAGCTCACCGGCGACGACTGCCGTGAGGGCCTGGCGGCCGTCATCTCCGTGCGTGTCGGCGACCCGCAGTTCGAGGGCCAGACGAAGACCAAGCTCGGCAACACCGAGATCAAGAGCTTCGTGCAGAAGATGGTCAACGAGCACGTCACCGACTGGTTCGACGCCAACCCCGCGGAGGCCAAGGCCATCGTCGCCAAGGCCGTCTCCTCCGCCCAGGCCCGCGACGCCGCCCGCAAGGCCCGTGACCTGGTGCGCCGTAAGTCCGCCAGCGACCTGGGCGGCCTGCCCGGCAAGCTCGCCGACTGCCGCTCCAAGGACCCGGTGAAGTCCGAGCTCTACATCGTGGAGGGTGACTCCGCCGGCGGCTCGGCGAAGTCCGGCCGCGACTCGATGTACCAGGCGATCCTGCCGCTGCGAGGCAAGATCCTGAACGTGGAGAAGGCCCGGCTGGACAAGGTCCTGAAGAACGCCGAGGTCCAGGCCATCATCACCGCCCTGGGTACCGGTATCCACGACGAGTTCGACATCTCCAAGCTGCGGTACCACAAGATCGTGCTCATGGCCGACGCCGACGTCGACGGCCAGCACATCGCCACGCTGCTGCTGACCCTGCTGTTCCGCTTCATGCGTCCGCTGGTCGAGGAAGGCTACGTCTACCTCGCCATGCCGCCGCTGTACAAGCTGAAGTGGGGCAAGGGCGAACCCGGTTTCGCCTTCTCCGACGCTGAGCGCGACGAGCAGCTCGAGGAGGGCCTGGCGAAGGGCCGCAAGATCAACAAGGACGACGGCATCCAGCGCTACAAGGGTCTCGGCGAGATGAACGCCAAGGAGCTGTGGGAGACCACCATGGACCCGACGGACCGCATCCTGAAGAAGGTCACCCTCGAGGACGCCGCCTCCGCGGACGAGACCTTCAGCATCCTCATGGGTGACGACGTCGTCGCTCGCCGTAGCTTCATCACCCGCAACGCGAAGGACGTCCGCTTCCTCGATGTCTAGGATGTCTAGTTCGGCTGGCTCCAGCGGTTCCGTGTACAACGTCACCATGCCGGACGCCAGCACCTCCCCGGTGCGTCTGTACCCCGGTGACGGCCCGCTGGTGGTCGTGTGGCCCGGCTTCGGCATGGGTGCGCGCTACTACCGTCCGATGGCAGAGGCGCTGGTCGACCAGGGTTTCTCCGTGGCGGTGGGCGAGCTGCGCGGCCAGGGTGACAACACCGCTGTGGCCACCCGCAAGGACAAGTGGGGCTACCACGACCTGGCGTCCCAGGACTACCCGCGCACCATCCACGGTGCGAAGACCGCCCTGGACCTGCCGACCGACCACCCGACCTACATGCTGACGCACTCCATGGGCGGGCAGATCGGCTCACTGTTCCTGGCCCGGCCGGAATCCGCGGAACTCAACCTCCGCGGCATGATGGGCGTCGGCAGCGGTTCCCCGTACTACCGCACCTTCCCGAACCCGGAGCGTTCCCGACTGAAGGTCGGCGGCTACCTCATGGGCGGGGTCAGCAAAGTGCTGGGTTACTGGCCGGAAGGACGGTTGGACGTCGCGAACTACGGTCGCCAGTCCGGCGTGCACCTGGGGGAGTGGGCGAAGTTCGGACGCCACAACACCTTGTCTGACCTGGCAGGACAGGACATCAACTACCAGGCGGCGATGGCCGACGTGGACGTCCCGGTGCTGCTGACCCGCTTCAGCAACGACACCTACTGCACGGTGGAGTCCTGTGACGCCCTGGCCGACCTGATCCCTGCGGAGGTCGAGGAGTTCGACGGCACCCTGGGTCACAACCGCTGGGCCCGCGAGCCGCAGGTAGTCGCGGAGCGCTTCACGGCGTTCGCGGAGGCCGCCGCCTGATCTGACGTCAGACCCCAGACGTCAGACGTCGAAAGGGTGGGACGAATCGTCGTGATTCCGCGCGGAATCACAGCGATTCGTCCCACCCTGCTGACATGACCAGACGCGGTGGACAGCCCTGTGGAGTCAGCCCACGGACTCCAGGGTGCCCAGCGGGTCCTGCCACAGACGGTGCAGCGCGGTGACAGCGGCTGCCCGGGACACGATCCCGTCGCCGGCACGCTGGATGCTCAGCTGACGGCCGTCGCCACGCAGACCCTCGGCGATGATGCGCACCGTTCCGGTGTCCGCGGTGAAGGTCTCACCGGCGAAGACGATGGTGGTCGGGTCGACCACGTCCACGGCGAGGCCGACGATGCGCGACAGCAGCCGGGCACGCTCGTCCAGCAGTTCACGTGCGGAGTTGTTGGTCTCGGCCAGAGCGACGAGCTCGTTGATGCTGTTGACCTCGAGCCCGTAGTTCCGGGCGGTGGCCAGAACCGAGGTCGTCCCCAGCGGGTGGCCGTAGCCGGTGGCGGGGAAGGGTCCGGACGCGGCGATTTTCGCGAAGGCCGAGGGGGCGGAGCCGGTGTGCGGCTGGTGGACGCCGTCGCCCACGATCCATGCGTGTCCGACGAGCTCACGGGCGTAGATGTAGAGGGTGGAGGCCCGCGGGTCGGAGGTCGGGTTCAGTGGCGTGCTCGACAGTTCGGAGCCGGCCATCGCGCCGACACCGGTGGAGACGGCGACGGGGAGGCCTGCGTCCAGGTGAACGGCGGGGTCGACGTTGTCCCAGCCGTACTCGGGTGAGGTGATGTGTCCGGCGTAGTCGACGTGTGCGGAGAAGGCCACGCCGAGACCGATCTTGTTCGGCAGGTCGCGTCCCAGGCTGGTCAGGCCGTGCTTGATGGCCTCCAGGGCCTCGTCGGGGGCGAGTTCCTGGATGGGAAGGCGGAGGGTGCGGGTGCGGAGGGGACGTCCGGCACCGTCGACGGCGACCAGCTGGGTGCTGCGCAGGCCTACGTGGGCTCCGAGGGCGGTCAGATCGTGTCCTGAGGGGTGCAGCGTGGAACCGGGACGTCCGACGGCTCCGGCGGAGGTCGGGGATCCCTGCTGGACCAGGCCAGCGTCGATGAGCGTGCTGACGTGGCGGGTGATGGTGGGCTGCGACATGCCGAGGTCCTCGTGCAGCTTGGACCGCGTGATGCCGGGGACCGTCCGTACCTGATGCAGGCACTGGGCGGGTCCGGTCGCGGGAGCAGTGAAGTGCGCGGTCGCCGGGTTATCGTTCGGCGTCGCGCCCTGCGGCTGGGAGAGCGTCGGTGTGGTCATGGCAGCCACTTTAATTCATGTGAATCAGAAGATACAGACCGATCTGTCTATCCATTCCCCGTGAATTGAACTACTCCCGGGCCCCCTATGTCTTCGGGGACCCAATTTCTCGGTGAACCGAACTCTCGCAGGGTCGTCGGCTGCGGTGGTCTACTCGGTGGAATGACTACCGTGACCTCTGGAACGACCTCTGGAAAGACCTCTGCATCCAGCACAGAAACAAGCTCAGCACCGACCGGCGACGTGACCCTCCACTGGTTCCTGCCGACCAGCGGAGACTCCCGCTCCATCGTGGGTGGCGGCCACGGTGCCGGCCCGGAACTGGGGGAGCGTTTCCCTGATCTCCACTACCTCAGCCAGGTCGCGCGGGCGGCCGAGTTCAACGGCTTCGAGTCGGTGCTCACGCCCACCGGCCGCTGGTGCCAGGACGCCTGGGTCACCACCGCCGCCCTGTTGTCCGCCACCGAACGGCTGAAGTTTCTCGTGGCACTTCGTCCCGGTCTGGTGGGAGCCACACTGACCGCCCAGCAGGCCCAGACCTACCAGGAGATCTCCGGCAACCGCCTTCTGCTCAACGTCGTGGTCGGGGGAGAGGACACCGAGCAGCGCGCCTACGGTGACCACACCACCAAAGCCGAGCGGTACGCCATTGCAGACGAGACCCTTGACGTCGCGCACCACCTGTGGACCTCAGCCGATCCGCTGGACTACTCCGGCGAGCACGTCCAGGTCGAGGGCGCCACGCTGAACCGCCGTCCCGAGGTGGAGCCGCCGGTATACTTCGGTGGTTCCTCGCCGGAGGGCATCGAGGTCGCTGCGAAGCGTTCGGACGTCTACCTGACCTGGGGCGAGCCGCCGGAGCAGGTCCAGGAGAAGCTGGACCGGGTCCGGGCACGGGCCGCCGAGTACGGCCGGGAGCCGGATTTCGGTATCCGTCTGCACGTCATCGCGCGCGAGACGGCCGAGGAGGCGTGGGACCAGGCTCAGGTCCTCATCGACTCCCTGGAGCCGGAGCGCGTCGCGGCCGCCCAGGCCGGCCTGGCGCAGTCACAGTCGGAGGGGCAGCGTCGTATGGCGGAGCTCCACAACCGCGGCGGGGACTTCGAGAAGGGGCAGGACGCCCGCAGCCTCGAGATCTCCCCGAACCTGTGGGCGGGCGTCGGCCTTGTGCGCGGGGGAGCGGGCACCGCTCTGGTCGGTTCCTACGAGGAGGTCGCCGCGCGCATCGCGGAGTACAAGGAGATCGGCCTCAGCCACTTCATTCTTTCCGGGGTGCCGCACCTCGAGGAGTCCTTCCATGTCGGCGAAGGCGTCGTTCCCGCGCTGCAGGCCCAGGGGGTCTCGGTGACCAACCGTTAGTCGTGGGCGTCCACGATGGCGCGGGTGAGTTCCAGCTTCAGTTCCTGGAACTGCTGCGTCGCCTTGATGTCGGGGGAGGGGACGCCGGTCGCGTTGAAGTAGACCGGCGGGCATTTGATCACTCACCCGGGACGGGTGTTCGCGCGATCTGGATGCACTTGTGCATACCTCCAAACAGAATGGACCGAGCCAGCGCGATTCGATGCGGCTCGGTTTCACGTGAAACCGAGCATCCTTGTTCGGCAGGGCAGGGGTGAGGCGGAACACCGCGACGATTTCGGAGGTACGACAGGACGACGCGACGACCCAACGGGGGTGGTCTCGGTCGCCGATAGGTTTCTAATTCCCGCCCACTCGGTCATGTCGGAACACTCGAGAGAAACGTCACAGTGACGGTCGCGTTCGAGTCGCGATGTTTCACGTGAAACCGCGCCGCAGTGACGAGAAGTGGGCTCGGTGGTCGCCGGCGAGGGGAGGGGTGGCCGAGTCGAAGTGGTACGGGTCGTTGAGTCAGTAACTCAGGAGTCGCGGAGTGTGGCGGCGAGTCCGTCGACCAGAACGCCGCGCCAGCACGCGTAGTCATGCCCACCGTCGTAGAGGTGGAAGCCCTCGGTGGGCCAGCCGCCATCCTCGAGGGTTCGCTGCAGGATCTCGGTCTGGGGAATGGTCAGGCCTTCGCGCGTGCCGACATCAAGGCGGATCCGTACCTTCTCGATCTCGTCTCCGGCATCCGCGAATCGACCGGTGATCCACCCGCCGCCGGTCATCCCGGCGAGGTCCCGCGGGGTGGACTTCCCGCCTGGTGACCACCACAGAGAGGAGGAATGGGCCAAGGCGATGCCGTAGGACTGCGGCTGCTCCAGGGCTGCGACCAGGGCAGACAGCCCTCCGAGTGACTGTCCGGAGACAATCCGGCGTTCACGGCCCGCGAACTGCACGCCATGATCGGAGGCATGATTCTGCGCCCACGAAACGCTTGTCGAGGCCACGTCCCGAAGGAACTCAGAGTTCGCCCCGAGGCTCTTGATCCGGTCGAGCCGGTCGATGTTCGAGATCCCCAGCACGGCGACCTCGGGGAGTCGCCCGGCCAGCATCGCCTGATCCAGGGCCACCGGGAGGGACATCTCGCCGAACCAGCTCTCCGCGTCGAAGAGCGTCAGTAGCGGGACATCCTCGGCCAGTGTTGGCGGGAGGTACAGCCAGTGGTCTCGCGGGCGTCCGTCACAGGGGAGTGCGACCTTTTCCCGCAGGACCCCGCCACGCACGAAACGCAGGCCCACGGACTCCCATTCATCCTGGTCAGGGGCTTGCGGGCCGGCCAACACCGACAGCCCGTAAGGCCCGTGATCGACCAAGGGGAGGCGGTGGTTCAGCGGGTCACGGTGGGAGCGGTAGGTGCACGGCTCGGGCATGCCTGTCGGTGCCACCTCGTCCGGACGCAGCGGGGTGAAGCCGTAGCTCGCTCGGAGGGTGGGGCTGACCGACAGGGTGAGCACCCAGATGTCCGTGCCAGGGACGTGGGTCATGTAGCCGGCGTCGTGACGCTCCTTGTCGGTCACCCGGTTCACGTGGACGTGCACGGATTCCAGCCCGTCGGGGTGTTCGGCGGCCACCGGAGCCCGCCACAGGAAAGTGATCTTGGTCTCATCGGGCCCCTGGTCTCCGACATGTCCGGCGTCCGGCGAGGACCACACAGGAGTGCCCTCAGCGGCGATGCGTGCCCAGAAAGCCTCCGTCTCTGTCGTGGAGGCATGGGAGTAGCACTTCAGCAGCTCCTCAGCATTGACCGCACCGACAGCGCTGTCTGCCCATGCGTTGACCTCGGCAGTTGCACGGTCGTCCGGGGTCTCGGACGCGCTGGCCTGGCCGATTGAGGTGTTCACGGTGTGGGAACCACTTTCCTGGTCAACAATCTCCCAGTGACCTGCTGAAACAGGGCACCCAAGGGAGAAGGGGGAGTTCGGATGCTGAGTAGAGCCTAACTTCGCCGTCCGGTGACCACAAGAGTCCGGCGTCCCGCGAGAGCACTGACATCGGCCACTCGACGTCCGTCCCGCACCCGACCCAGTCCGACTCGGACCACCCCTGGCCGCCAGGTGTTTTCGTTGACGAGGTCACCGATACGGGCGTAGGTTCTCCATTGTTGAGGACAGACTGACCTTAGAACTCTCCACCTTGTGTCTTGTGTCCTGTCGCTGCGGCCCAGCCTGCCTGTCGTCCCCCGGGGACGTCGGGCCGTCCGGTGCAGGTGGCGACGCGGCCTGTTGGATCGGAGAGTTCCATTCCACCGGAACGCAAAGGACGAGACGAAGGCCATGGCCATCAAGACGCTGACGCCGCACATCACCCGGACCGCGGGACGCACCCTCCGTTCCCGCGCGATCAAGGCGACCGTCATCCTCGGAGCCAGCGCCCTCACCCTCACCGCCTGCGGCGAGGACTCCGACGAGGGCAGTTCCGCGTCCAACTCCGCCGGGGCCGAGGATCTTGCAGTCGACCTGCCGGAGGGCTGGACCTACGTCGCCGGCGAGTTCGAGCCCGTCGACTCCGAGGCCGATCCGCAGCTCCCGGTCAACACCACCGACGGCACCGGGGAAGAGGTCGTGATCACCCACCTCGACCGCATCGTCTCCGCCGGTGACGGCATCACCTCCACCCTCGAGGCGATCGGTCTGGGCGACAACGTCTACGCCGCCCCCGAGGACAGTGTCTCCGAGGCAGGCGCCAACGCCGAGGAGCACTTCGAGTTCAGCCAGCAGACCGGTACCGAGGGCCTTTTGGCCATGGACGGCACCCTCTTCCTCGGTGACAACGTGAAGCGCCACGGCGACGTCGCCTCGCAGTTCCGCGACGCCGGTGTGGACGCCGCGGTCATCGACGACCAGGCCAGCCAGGCGGACAAGCTGCAGGCCGTGGCGGACTACGTGGGCCTCTCCGAGGCCGGCGAGGAACTCGTCTCCTCCCTCGAGGCCGACATGGAGGAGGCCAAGGAGACCGTCGCGGACGAGGACCTCAGCGACACCAACGTCATCCAGGTCACCGCGACCGGTGCCGGCGGACAGAACGCCGTCGCCGGTACCGGCGTGCCCGGCACCGAGATCGTCCAGGAGCTCGGCATGAACTCCGTCGGCGTGGACTCCGACCTCCGCGGCTTCTCCCGCGAGTTCAGCAACGAGGGAATCCTGGCATCCGACCCGGACGTCATCGTCATCGCCAAGTCCGACCTCGAGCGCTGGGGCGGCGAGGACGGCATGTGGGAGGCATTCTCCACGCTGAAGGACACCCCCGCCGGTCAGGACAACAACATCATCGTGATGCCGGACGCCCAGCTCCGCTACTCCAGCCCTGAGCTCGGCACCGGCGCGAAGGCACTGGCCGAGGCGATCGCCGAGCTCGTCTGACGGTGACTTCCATGTCTACCAAGACATCCAAGAGATCCAACACATCCAAGGAGTCCGCGGATTCCCAGGACATCCGCCGCGCACCCCTGGTGATCTCCCTGGTCATCGGGATCGCCTTCCTGCTGGTGCTGATGGTGGTCTCCGTGTCGATCGGTCCGTTGCAGCTGAAGGTCGGCGACGTCTGGCAGATCCTGCTGGCCGGTCCCAACGCCGACGAAGGCGGCGGCGGTAGCGCTACAGACGGCACCCTCAACCAGCGTGACGTCTCCGTCGTCTGGCAGCTCCGCGTCCCCCGCATCCTGATGGGTGTGGTCGTCGGCGCGGCACTGGCGATCTCCGGTGCCGCCCTGCAGAGTCTCTTCAACAACCCGCTGGCAGACCCGGGCATCGTCGGCGTGACCAGCGGTGCGTCGGCCGGTGCCGTCGCGGCGATCGTCCTCGCCAGTGGTGTGTCCACCAGCCTGGCCACCGAGTGGGTCGTCCCGATCGGTGCCTTCATCGCCGGTCTGCTGGTGACCCTGCTCATCTACGTCCTGGCCCGTCCGGGGCGCACCACCGGCACCGCGCGCATGCTGCTGGTCGGTATCGCCGTCGGTTCGGCGTGCCAGGCACTCGTCGGCTTCTTCACCTACATCGCCGACGACTCCGAGCTGCAGACCCTGGTGTTCTGGCAGATGGGGTCCTTCGGCAGCGTCAACTGGGAGCAGCTCTACGCGGTGCTGCCGATCTTCGTCATCGGTCTGATGCTGGTCGTCCGCCTGTCGCGCACCCTGGACGTCCTGACCCTCGGCGAGCGGCAGGCGCAGCACCTGGGCATCAACGTGAAGCGCAGCCGCCTGGTCGTCATCATCACCACCGCGCTGCTCACCGCCTCGGCGGTGGCCTTCGCCGGTGCGATCAGCTTCGTGGGTCTGGTGGTGCCGCACATCATCCGCTTCATCGTCGGCCCGGGCCACCGCGCCCTGCTGCCGGTGTCGGCGTTGGCGGGCGCGATCCTCATCGTCGCCTCGGACGCCGCCGCCCGCACGCTGAACCCACCGTCGGAGATCCCGATCGGCCTGTTCACCGCCGCCGTCGGTGCGCCGTTCTTCCTGTTCCTGATCCTGCGCGAGAAGAGGAGGATCTGGTGAGTACCGCGACCACGAGTTCCGTCGTCACGGCGGAGGGCGTCGCCTACCGGGTAGGACGCTCCGTCCTCGTCGAGGACGTCAGCTTCACCCTCCAGCCGGGCACACTCACCGCGCTGGTGGGGCCCAACGGTGCGGGCAAGTCGACCATGCTGGCGCTGCTCGCCGGCGACTACGACCCCAGCGAGGGCACGGTGCTCATCGGTGACACCGCCCCGAAGGACTGGGACGCGCCCGAGCTGGCGACCCAGCGGTCGGTGATGCTGCAGCAGCACAGCGCACACTTCGGCTTCAGCGTCGCCGAGACCGTCGCGATGGGACGCCTGCCGCACGACATCGACCGCGAGAACGACAAGCGCATCGTGGAGGAGTCCATCGAGGAGTCCGAGCTCTCTGATCTGCGACGACGCGATGTGACCACGCTGTCCGGCGGCGAGTCGGCACGTGTGGCCTATGCCCGCACCGCCGCACAGTCCACCCCGGTGATCCTGTTGGACGAACCGACCGCCGCGTTGGACCTGCGTCACCAGGAGGTGTTGCTGCGCTCGGCGGCCCGCCGACGTGACGAGGGTGCGGCGGTGATCGTGGTGCTCCACGACCTCAACCTCGCGGCGCGCTACGCCGACCGGGTGATGGTGTTCTCCGACGGACACCTGGTCGCCGACGGTCCACCGGGCGAAGTGCTCACCCCGCAGCGGATCCGGGAGGTCTACGGCCAAAGGGTCCACCTGATGCACCACCCGGAGACCGGCGCCCCGGTGATCGTCCCGGTGCACGACACAGACAAGCCCGTGAATGGGAAGGAAGCAGAATGACCATCATCGTGACCGGCGCCGCCGGTGGGATCGGACGCGCCGTCGTCGACGCCCTGGCAGAAGACGGCACCAGCAGCACCATCCTCGCCGTCGACCTGCCCGGCAGCGACTGGCCGGAACACACCCAGCCGTCCGTCCGACGCCACGAGGCCGACCTCAGCATCGAGGCCGACGTCGAGGCACTCTTCGTCGAGGCCGAGGCGTCCGGCCCGGTCACCGGCCTGGCGCACGTCGCCGGTGTCTTCACCCTGACCTCGCTGACGGACACCACCCTGGAGCAGTTCGAGCGCATCCACCGGGTCAATTCCGCCGGTACCTTCCTGCTGCTGCGCGAGGTCGCCCGCCGGATGGCCGACAAGGGGTCCGTGGTCACCGTGACCTCGAACGCCGCCCGGGTCCCGCGCGCCGGCATGGGTGCCTACGGCTCGTCCAAGGCGGCGGCCACCCAGCTCACCCGCATCGCTGGGCTGGAGCTCGCCGACCGCGGTATCCGCGCCAATGCGGTCTGCCCCGGGTCCACGGACACCGCGATGCAGCGTGGCATGTGGGGCGATGACCCGGAGGGCGGCCGTCGCGCGGTGCTCGCCGGGGATCCCGCAGCGCACCGGGTGGGCATCCCGCTGGGGCGCATCGCCGACCCGCAGGACGTCGCCGAGGTCGTCACCTTCCTGCTCTCCGAGAAGGCGCGGCACGTCACCATGCAGGAGATCTTCGTCGACGGAGGAGCCAGCTTGGGCCCCTGATCGTCGGGCAGGTCCCGCACGAACCTGATTCGTCACCCCTCACCCGAACCAGTCGAACAGAAAGGTCACGTCTCCATGACCATCTCAGATATCCAGTTCTCCCCGGACGAGCCTGCGTTTTTCTCCAGCGCAGGCAGCCGTTGGCAGGTCCACGGCCCGGCGTACCAGGTCCACCCGACGCAGTTGGGCGCCGCGGCGGACCGCTGCTTCTCCCGGCACACCTCCGCCGAGGTGGTGCTCATCGCCGCGCCGTTCGTGTCGGACGCTCCGGACGCACCGGCGGTGCTTGTCGCCGGGGTGCAGGACGAAACAGCCGGGGTTACCGGCTCGGATGCGGCCGCCCCTTCTTTCGGCCAAGCGGTGGCGGTCCCGCAGCGTGCGGTCTTCGAGGACCGGGTCGCCGGCGCGGTCGAGATGCTGAGCGCCGAGCAGAACAGCCCGGCGGAGGACGCATTGCGCAAGGTGGTGCTGGCGCGTCGCCTTCGTCTGCCGTTCGAGACACAGGACATCAGTCCGGAGCAGGTCGACTCCGTGGCCGCTGACCTGCGCCGGGGACTCGACGCAGGCAATGGCGCCGGTTACGGCTACACCGTCCCGCTGGGCCACGGCGGCATGCTGGTCGGACGCAGCCCCGAGCTCCTGCTGCGTCGCAGCGGGGGAGAGGTGCACTCGACCCCCTTGGCCGGCTCCGCCCCGCGGACCGGCGACCCCGTGGAGGACGCACGCACCCGCCAGCGCCTGCTGAGCTCGGCGAAGGACCTCCGCGAGCACCGCTACGTGGTCAGCAACGTCGTCCGACTACTGGGCACGGTGTGTTCCGAGGTCATGGACCCGGGCGGTCCGGAGGTCTTCGAGACCGAGACGATGCTGCACCTGGGCACCCGGATCCGTGGTGTCCTCGCCCCCGGGGAGGACGGTCGCCTCCCGGGTGTCTTCGAGCTCTCCGAGCTGCTGCACCCCACCCCGGCGGTGTGCGGCACCCCGACCGACCGGTCCCGTCACGTCATCACCGGGGTGGAGGAGCCGCGCCGCTACTTCGCCGGGATGGTCGGCTGGCAGGACCGCAACGGCGACGGCGAGACCGCGGTGACCATCCGGTGCGCTGAGATCACCCCGCAGGCCGTGGAGGTCTTCGCCGGCGCCGGGATCATCAGTGACTCCGACCCCTCCTCGGAGGCGGACGAGACCCTCAACAAGATGCGCACCGTGCTCCGTGCCCTCGGGGTCGAGCCGGACGCCACCGTTCCCTCTTCCGAAGAGCACTCAGACGACGCCGTTCCTGAGGCCGCGCATTGACGTCTCAGGCATACGGCGTGCGCTGCGGAGACGGACTCCGCAATCAGCCCTGAAATCATGGGGAAACCTGATGATCAGGTTCCCCTGTAATCCCTGACCCCGATAGTCATGACTTCCAGCGAGAATTCCCCGACATCCACCCAAGGAGATTCAATGTCCACCAACCAGGTTACCGACATCCCCACCGGCATTGCATACGACGTCCCCGAGGCACTGCCCGAGCGGATCCGCGCCGTCGGCGGAGTCGACTGGCCGGCCGACCCCTCCCGCAGTGTGCTTCTGGTCCACGACATGCAGGACCACTTCGTGAACAAGTACCAGCGCGACGCCGAGCCGATCTCCTCGGTGATCAAGGGCGTGCAGAAACTCGTCGAGGCTGCCCGTTCCGCCGGTATCCCCGTCGTCTTCAGCGCGCAGCCCGGCGACCAGGACCCGGTGGAGCGCGCACTGCTCACCGACTTCTGGGGCACCGGCCCGCGCACCGAGGCCACCGGCCTGATCCCGGAGATCAGTGAGGTCGGTGAGGTCACGGACTCCGAGCTCATGACGAAGTGGCGCTACAGCGCCTTCCAGCGCACCGACCTGCACGAGCGTCTCGCCGAGGCTGGCCGGGACACGCTGGTCATCACCGGCATCTACGCCAACATCGGCATCAAGGCCACCGCCCTGGAGGCCTTCATGACCGACGTGCGCTCCGTCGTCGTCGCGGACGTCGTCGCCGACTTCACCGTGGACGAGCACTGGGCCGGCGTGGAGTGGGTCGCCCGCCGCTGCGGCGCCGTCGCCGGGGTGGACGAGGTGCTCGAGGCATGGGGGAGCGGGGACGGTGCCTCCGACCAGACCGCGGCTGCTGAACCCGCGCCCGAAGCCCGCGTCTGAGAGGCCTGGAACAGACAGCTTGGTCTAGGCTATTTTCACGGTTCGACCTGCGTAAACAAGCAAAGTAGACAGATCGGTACTTGCACTTTGGCAGACCGAGTGGTCTACTGGTCCACATGACTACGACACTCACGGCACCATCATCCGCGCCGACCCGACTTCCGCTGGCCGTCATGGCCGCTGAGGTCCGGGGCCGCATGATGTGTGTGGTGATTGACTCGTACTTCGACGAAGGTCTCGCCCCCGGCCTCGTCTCCGTGCGAATCCCGACCGACGATCCGGCTTGGGAGCAGCTGCGCACCGCCCCGCGTCTGGGCATCTCGGTACTCAACCCGCTCCAGACCATCGGGGTCGCCAACGTCCACCACGCGCTGTCCGCCGACGCTGACGGCAGCGCTCTGGTGGATGGGGCATCCGTCCATCTGACCACCACGCTCTACCAGGAGTTCGACGCCGGCGAGCACTCCGTGGCCCTGCTGCACGTGCTCGGCCGCACGGTCGGCGACATCGCTCCCGAGCAGCGCGACTACCTCTACTCCGCGGCCTAGGAACCCGCCCCTTCACACTCTCCACACCCTCACCCCTCACGCTTTCTCCACACCCCTCACGAGTGGTCCGCGCAGAAAAGGTGGGATGATCTGCTGGTTTTCGAGCTGAAAACCAGCAGATCATCCCACCTTTTCGACATGGAAGGGGAGTGCGCCTAGGTGGGGAGGAGTGAGGTCTACTGGACCTCGGTGCCGGCAGCCTCGGCCGCAGCAGCCTCCGCAGCCTCGTTCTCCTCGTTGAACTCCCGCTTGGACGCCTGCCACTCGTCCTCGATCATGCCCAGGCGCCAGTACCCGGAGATGGACACCGAGGGTTTCGGCACGCCGCTCTCCACGAAGAGGAAACGACGCAGGTCACGGATCATCTCGGCCACTCCGTGGATGAACCACTGGGTGCCCTCTGCCGGCAGCGGAGCCTCAGTGACAGCACGGACCAGCTCGGTGCCGTGGGTGGCGCCGTTGCGCTCGACCCAGTGCAGCGTCAGACCCGGGTGTTCCGGCGCCGCCAGGCGGGACTCGGCGTTCTCGACCTCGACATATGCCACGGCCGTCGCGTCGTCCGCCAGGGCCTCGATGCCGGCGAAGATGGCGGGGGCGGCGGCCTCGTCACCGGCGAAGACCACGTCGCCCTCGGGGTGCCATGCACCGCCCGGGCCCATGAAGCCGATCTTGTCGCCGACAGAGGCCGCCGCTGCCCACGGCCCGGCCAGCCCGGTGTCGCCGTGTGCCACGAAGTCGATGTCCACGGTTCCGGCCGAAGCGTCCCACGAACGCAGGGTGTAGGTGCGCGTGACAGGCCACTCCTCGCGCGGCAGTTCTTCACGCACCTTGGCCGGATCGAAGGGCCAGGAGTAGGAGGCCTCCTTCGGCGGGAAGAGCAGCTTCACGTAGTGGTCCGTCTCGGTGAGGTTCTCGAAGGAGAATCCGTTGGAGGTGTCCACCTCCAGGGTCACGCGGATCATGTCGGGGGAGATCCACGAGGTGGCGGTGACGGTACCGGAGTGGGCGGGGCGCGGGGGACGTGAGCGGCGGGACTTCTCGGGCTTCTCGGCCATTGGGCAGGCTCTCCTATCTTGTCGGGTTCGCGACCATCCTACGCACCTGCCCCGGATTTGGCCCATGAGGTGGTAAGATGGCCAGGTCTACCACCTAGTCTTCTAGAAGGGAACGCGAACGAAGTGAGCGACGACAACAACGGCGGCGGCGAGACGCTGTTCGACCGCATCACACCCATTGACCTCAATGAGGAGATGCGGAACAGCTACATCGACTACGCCATGAGCGTCATCGTGGGACGTGCGCTCCCCGAGGTGCGGGACGGCATGAAGCCGGTCCACCGGCGCGTCCTGTACGCCATGTTCGACTCCGGCTACCGGCACGACCGCAGTTACGTGAAGTCGGCGCGTCCCGTCGCCGACACGATGGGCCATTTCCACCCGCACGGCGACGCCGCCATCTACGACACCCTGGTCCGCATGGCCCAGCCGTGGTCGATGCGCTACCCGCTGGTCGACGGCCAGGGCAACTTCGGTTCCCGCGGTAACGACGGAGCGGCCGCCATGCGTTACACCGAGTGCCGCATGACCCCGCTGGCCCTCGAGATGGTCCGCGACATCCGCCAGAACACCGTGGACTTCGTGCCGAACTACGACGGCAAGACCACCGAGCCGGCCGTCCTGCCGTCCCGCGTGCCGAACCTGCTGATGAACGGTTCCGGCGGTATCGCCGTCGGTATGGCGACGAACATCCCGCCGCACAACCTCAACGAGCTGGCCGAGGCCATCTACTGGCTGCTGGACAACACGGACGCCGACGAGCAGACCGCGTTGGACGCCTGCATGGAGCGCGTGAAGGGGCCGGACTTCCCGACCCACGGCATGATCGTCGGTGACCAGGGCATCAAGGACGCCTACACCACCGGTCGTGGTTCGATCCGCATGCGCGGCAAGACCTCCATCGAGGAGGAGGGCAACCGGCAGATCATCGTGATCACCGAGCTGCCGTACCAGGTCAACCCGGACAACATGGTGACCAACATCGCCGAGCAGGTCCGTGACGGCAAGATCGCCGGCATCTCGAAGATCGACTACGAGTCCTCCGACCGTGTCGGCATGCGCATCGTCGTCACCCTGAAGCGGGACGCCGTGCCGCGCGTGGTGCTGAACAACCTCTACAAGCACTCGCAGCTGCAGACGAACTTCGGCGCGAACATGCTCTCCATCGTCGACGGTGTGCCGCGCACCCTGCGCCTGGACCAGATGCTGGCGCTGTACGTGAAGCACCAGATCGAGGTCATCGTCCGGCGTACCCAGTTCCGTCTGGACGAGGCCGAGAAGAAGGCCCACATCCTGCGCGGACTGGTCAAGGCGCTGGACGCCCTGGACGAGGTCATCGCCCTGATCCGCCGTTCGCAGACCCCGGACACCGCCCGCGAGGGTCTGAAGGACCTGCTTGACATCGACGATGACCAGGCGGACGCCATCCTGGCGATGCAGCTGCGTCGTCTGGCCGCCCTGGAGCGCCAGAAGATCGTCGACGACCTGGCGGAGATCGAGGAGCTCATCGCCGACCTGAAGGACATCCTGGCGTCCCCCGAGCGTCAGCGCACCATCGTGCGCGAGGAGCTCGAGGAGATCGTCGAGAAGTTCGGCGACGAGCGTCGTACCGAGATCGTCGGCGCCACCGGTGACGTCTCCGAGGAGGACCTCATCGCCCGGGAGAACGTGGTCGTCACCATCACCTCCACCGGCTACGCCAAGCGCACGAAGGTGGACTCCTACCGCTCGCAGCGTCGTGGCGGCAAGGGTGTGCGCGGTGCAGAACTGAAGCAGGACGACATCGTCCGGCACTTCTTCGTGTGCTCCACGCACGACATCATCATGTTCTTCACGAACTTCGGCCGCGTCTACCGCCTCAAGGCCTACGAGCTGCCGGAGGCCACCCGTACCGCCCGTGGCCAGCACGTGGCGAACCTACTGGAGTTCCAGCCGGGCGAGCAGATCGCGCAGGTCATCCAGATCCAGTCCTTCGAGGACGCCCCGTACCTGGTGCTGGCGACCCAGCAGGGCCGGATCAAGAAGTCGCGTCTGACCGACTACGACACCGCCCGTTCTGGTGGTCTGATCGCCATCAACCTCAACGAGGGCGACAAGCTCATCGGTGCGCGCCTGTGCACCGGGGAGGACGACCTGCTCCTGGTCTCCGAGGAGGGTCAGGCGCTGCGCTTCACCGCCGACGACGACACGCTGCGTCCGATGGGACGTGCGACCGCCGGTGTGAAGGGCATGCGCTTCAAGGGCGACGACCAGCTGCTCGCCCTGACCGTGGCGGACGACGACTCCTGCCTGCTGGTCGCCACCTCCGGTGGTTACGGCAAGCGCACCCCGGTGGAGGAGTACCCGGTGAAGGGCCGCGGCACCCTGGGTGTGATGACCTTCAAGTACGACCCGAAGCGCGGCAAGCTCATCGGTGCGGTCACGGCCAACACGGACGACGAGATCTTCGCGATCACCTCGACCGGCGGCGTGATCCGTACCCCGGTGAAGCAGATCCGTAACTCCTCGCGCGCGACCATGGGCGTGCGCCTGGTGGATCTGGCGAAGGGCACGGAGCTGCTGGCCATCGACCGTAACGTCGAGGACGAGGGTGAAGAGGCGGTCGCCCAGAAGGCAGACGAATGAGAACCGTCAAGGAGATCTCCCCGTGGAGCGCCCTGAAGCTGGGCGCGGTGTTGAGCGTGTGCCTGTGGGTGGCCTGGATGGTCGCCGCGGCGCTGATCTACATCCTCCTGGGCGTGGGCGGCATCTGGGACAAGATGAACGACCTCATGGCTGATCTCATTGGTGCGGACGCCGTGAGCACCGGCATGTTCTTCGGTGTGGCCGCCGGCCTTGGCGTCCTGGAGGTCGTTGTGGTGGCCCTGATGTCCCCGGTGTTGGCGGTGCTCTACAACGCCTCTGCGGGCATTGTGGGCGGCCTGAAGGTCCGCGTGGAGGGCGAGGGTGCTGACGGTTCCGAGGACACTGCAGTCGCTCCTGCGGCGGTTCAGGAGACCGTACAGGACGCTTCCCCCAGCGCCGCTGCGGCCGCGGGTTTCGGCAAACAGTCCGACGGTACTGAAAGCACCGGCGAAGAGCCGAAAAAGTAGGCTTTACCAGCCGGTTTGTGTGTTCCTGACCGGCTGGGTAGAGTCTCTATCTGTTCGACGGGCCTATAGCTCAGGCGGTTAGAGCGCTTCGCTGATAACGAAGAGGTCGGAGGTTCAAGTCCTCCTAGGCCCACCAGTACGATCATCCCCGTACATGTTCGGGGCTGTAGCTCAATTGGTAGAGCATCTGCTTTGCAAGCAGAAGGTCAGGGGTTCGATTCCCCTCAGCTCCACAGAGTAGATCAAGTTGAACATGAGACAGAGGGCACTTCCCGGAGACGGGAGGTGCCCTCTTCTCGTTGGTGGGTTAAAGGGGGTTCATGGTGGGTTATAGGGTTATACGACAAAATGTGTGTCCACTACGGGCGTGTCACCGGTCTATCCAGCCTTTTTGCACTCCCATGGGGTGGAGAACAACCACTCTCGATCGAGAGTGGTTGTTCTGGTCTTCACTGCGGCCTTCAGCGGTTCGCTCGCGGCCTCCCCCTACCGGCGGTCTTCACCGGATCGGCGGGAATATGCGCGTGTAGGTGCAGCTACCCGTCGGTGATGGCGCGGTGATGTTCGCCCGCTCCTACCGTGGTGGAAGCGTTCTCAGGTGGGCATATGTGTGATGTTTTGTCACGTACCCTGCGCGAATAGCTGTTCGGGAGCTACTATCCCGTCTATTCAGTGGGGTGACCTGCTGGGCAGTGTCGACCCTGAGCACACATTCTGACCATTAACCCGCGTTGGTAGCGCCACACCTGGAGCAATCCCCCGACGATAATGTCGATCTTGAGATTCAGGCCCTCTTTGCCAGGCTGTGTGTGAGTCACTCCGACTCCCACACAGAAAGGAGTCCCGGCGATGAGCATCAGCCCGGGCTACACCGACGACGAGGTCCGCGACTTCGTCTACGAATACGAGCGTCAACCATGGGGCACCAAGAGGAAATGGCTTGATGCCCAGCGTATCGGCATCGGAACCTTCCGCCGCTGGAGACGTACAGTG
>DXGC01000127.1 GCA_019114135.1 Candidatus Corynebacterium avicola | reverse complement strand
GACCCGTACAAGAGCGCGTCCGACAGCGAGAACACTGCAGGCGCTGACGGTGCTGAGAGCAACAACGCTGAGTGACACCGCACGGCGATCACCAGGGGAGTACCCCTGAGGTGAGGGCGGACACCCGGACCATCCTCGGTCTGGCGTGGCCCGCCCTCGCCGTGTTGGCGGCGACCCCGCTGTACCTGCTGTGGGACACCGCCGTCGTCGGACGCCTCGGCACCGTCGAGCTGGCCGCCTTGGCCGCTGGCGCCACGGTGTTGGCCCAGGTGACCACCCAGCTGACCTTCCTGTCCTACGGCACCACCGCCCGGGCCGCCCGACGGCACGGCGCCGGTGACACCGCCGGTGCGGTCGCCGAGGGCGTGCAGGCCACGTGGGTGGCCGTCGCCGTCGGCGCGGTCATCGCGGTACTCGTCGCCCTCACCGCCGGGCCGGTGACCGGCTGGTTGACGGGCTCCGGAGCCGGTACCGAGGTCGCCGACGAGGCGGCGCAGTGGCTGCGAGTGACCTCGTTGTCGGTGATCCCCGCACTGGTGACCATGGCCGGCAACGGCTGGCTGCGCGGTATCGCCAACACCCGCGCCCCGCTGTACTTCACCCTGGCCGGCGTGGTTCCGATGGTGATCACCGTCCCCTGGTCGGTGGACCGCTTCGGCCTCGTCGGTTCGGCCTACGCGAATGTCCTCGGCGAGGTCATCACCGCGTCCTGCTTCCTCGTCGCCCTGGTGGTGACGTGGCGGCGGACCGGTGACGGCCGGCCGGTGCGTCCCACCTGGTCGGTGATCCGACCGCAGCTGGCGATGGGGCGCGACCTGGTGCTGCGCTCGCTGAGCTTCCAGGTGGCCTTCGTCTCCGCGGCGGCCGTCGCCGGTCGCATGGGCGATGCCTCGCTGGCGGCCCATCAGATCATGCTGCAGCTGTGGAACTTCCTCACCCTGGTGCTGGATTCCGTCGCCATCGCCGCCAAGGCGCTGGTCGGGGCCGCGCTGGGCAAGGCCTCGGCGTCCACGGCGTGGCAGGTCGGACGCAAGGTCCTGCGCTTCTCGGTCGGAGCCGGCGTGGTGCTCGCGGCCGTGCTCGCCGCCGGTGCCGTGCTGATCCCTGGGCTGTTCACCTCCGACGAGGCGGTCCTGGACACGATCCGCGGCCCGTGGGTGGTGCTGGTGGTCATGGTGGTGCTCGGCGGGGTGGTCTTCGCCCTGGACGGGGTGCTCCTCGGCGCCGGCGATGTAGCGTTCCTGCGGACCGCCACGATTGTCTCCGTAGTACTCGGCTTCATCCCGGGTGTGTGGCTGTCCCTGGTCTTCGACCTGGGGCTGACCGGGCTGTGGTGCGGTCTGCTGGCGTTCATCCTGCTGCGTCTGGCGGCGGTGACCTGGCGGTACCGCTCCGGTGGCTGGGTGACGGTGGACGTTGCAGAATAGGCACCGGTCCCGCGACAATCTCATTCACCGTGTGAAAATTGTGACTAGAGTGATTAGAGTGTCTTGAGTGACGTTCCTGGTAGATGTTCCGAGGAGGATTGGCCGATGAGCCCGACGCAGGAGTCCGGACGCCCTGCGTCCACGCGGACCCTGTGGGCCGTCTCCGACCTGCACATCGCCGCGCCCGGCAACCGTGAACTCGTCGAGGAACTCGTCGTTCCCCGGCACCCGGGGGACTGGCTCATCGTCGCCGGAGACGTCGCCGAGAAGACACCGACCATCCTCGGCATGCTCAGCGAACTCAACGACCGTTTCGCCAAGGTCATCTGGGTTCCCGGCAACCACGAACTCTTCTCCCGGCCCAAGGACTCCGTCCACGCCGTGGAGAAGTACGACGAACTCGTCGCCGCATGCCGGGAGATGGGCGTGCTGACGCCCGAGGACCCCTACGCCACCTTCGCCGGACACACCATCGTCCCCATGTTCACCCTCTACGACCACTCGTGGCGCGATCCGCAACAGAGCGTGAAGCACGCCCTGACGGCTGCGGAAGGCAACGGGGTGATGTTCACCGACCAGGTGGCCATCGCCCCCTACGTCGACGTCCCCCTGTGGTGCCAGGAGAGGCTGGGTTACACTGTCCGTCGATTGTCTCAGGTCAACGGGCCGACGGTGCTGGTCAACCACTGGCCGTTGGTCCGCGAGGTCACCGGGCGACTGGATCTCCCCGAGATCGCCCTGTGGTCCGGGACCAGGCACACACAGGACTGGCCGGTCCGGTTCCGGGCGGAGACGGTCATCTACGGGCACCTGCACATCCCGGTCGTCACCGAGGTGGACGGAGTCCCGCATGTCGAGGTCTCGCTGGGGTATCCCCGCGAGCACCAGCGGACGCTCGACAAGCGCCGTGAACGGGAGCTCTGGCCGTACCCGGTGTTGACCGACCGCCCCAGAGAGGAAGAGGCATGATCATCGCAGCCCCCTTTGTCGCCGTGGGACACGACGGCTCCGACCGTAGACCGGTCGTGCCACGGCACATGCTTCCCTCCGAGACCGGACTGGTCGAACTCCACGCCGACCAGGTCAACGACCTCAGCCGCTACCACGAGCTCGACGACGAGGAACGCTCCATCGTCGCCGCCGCCGTCGACTCGCGCAAGGCCGAGTTCGGCGACGGCCGCTGGTGCGCCCACCGCGCTTTGCGCGGGATAGGGGAGGACGTCCCGATCCTCCGCGGCCCCAAGGGGATGCCCCTGTTCCCGTCGACGGTGTCCGGGACGATCTCGCACACCCGCGGGCTGCGCATGGCGCTGGTGGGACGCTCCGAGCACTGGGACAGCCTCGGCCTCGACGTGGAGGTCGCCCAGCGTCTGCCGGACGGTGTGCTCACCGCGGTGACCTCGCCGCGGGAGCGGCGCCTGTTGCGCCGCGTGGGCTCCCGGGCGCCGGGCCGGGCACTGGGCACGGTGCTGTTCAGTGCGAAGGAATCGGTGTACAAGGCATGGTTCCCGCTGGCCAACCGCTTCCTCGACTTCGACGAGGTCGACCTGCACCTGGAGATCACCCACCTCTCCGACGAGGAGATCGGCGGGACCTGGCATGCCCAGGTGCTCACCTATCCCAGCCCGGTGCCGGCGCTGCACGGGTCCTGGGTGGTCCGCGACGGCTACGTTGTCACGGTCTGCGGCGTCCAGCGCCGCTACTGACACAGCGGCAGACACGGCAGCACACAGCGGCAGACAGCGGCAGACGCGGCACAGACACAGAAGGGGCGCTCCGACAGTGACTGTCGGAGCGCCCTCGGCGCTGGTGCGTCCTACCGGATCAGTAGTAGGCGCCCTGGCGGAAGTCCCAGGTGTTGAACTGGTCGGCGAGGATCAGGACGATCTCGTCGTTGTAGACACCCTTGCGGATCAGGGTGGGGCAGGGGGTGACGCCG
>DXGC01000126.1 GCA_019114135.1 Candidatus Corynebacterium avicola | reverse complement strand
ATCATGCGGGTGAACCACAGCGGGGAGTTGCCGCGGGCGTCGACGACCATGTCGAAGCACTCGGTGCGTCCGGTGTCGGTGGTGACCTCGATGCCGGCGGTGTCGATACTGCCGACGGTGCCGGTGCTGTTGCGGCGGACGGTGGACGCCCGGCCGCGGATGTGGCTGATCCGGTCCTCGCCGGTGAGCCGGGCCTGTACGTCGGCGGAGAACACGCCCCGGTCACAGCGGGCGATGACGTCCCGTCGGGCTGCCTCGTCCAGGTCCGTCCAGGTGGTCGGGTCGGTGTAGAGCTCGTTCTCGAAGGGGCCCTCGGCGCGGGTGAAGATCGTCGGCAGCGGGGAGATCACCGCGATGTCGACCACGTCATGGTGGGTGAGCTCCTCGACGACGCTGGCCGAGGTCTCGCCACCGCCGATCACCGCCACGCGCGAGGCGGTGGGCAGGGTGCCGGCGGAGACGTCCTGCCAGAAGCCGGCCACGGAGTACACGTTCAGTAGCGGCGCGATGCGTCGGTCGGAGCGTCCCGGGCCGGTGAGCATGAGGGCGTCGGCCTCGAGCTGTCCGGAGGAACCGTCCGGACGGTCGACCGAGAGGGACCAGCCGGTGCGGGTCGTGTCATTCGCGGTATCCTCCCGCAGTCCGATGCGGGTGACCTGCGCGGTGACCAGGTTCATGCCGGTGCGCCCGGCGGCCCACCGCAGGTACTCGGCCCACAGGTAGTGGCGCGGGTGCGGGTGGCCGTGGTCGACCCACCAGGCGTAGCGGCCGGTGTCGATGAGGAAGCTCGTCCAGCCGGACGCCAGGAGCTCCCGGTCGACGGCGGTATTCAGCTCACCGGCGATGCGGGTGCGGTAGGGGAAACCGAGGTCCTTGGTGGGGGAGGTGCCCAGCCGGTGGCGTCCGTCGGTCCAGCCGCCACCGGCGCGCCAGTTGCCACCGGTGCCCTGGTGGTCGACGACGGTGATCTGCGGGGCAGGCAGGCCGAGCTGACGCAGGGCGTGGGCCTTGGCCTGGACGGCCACGGCCTTCGGCCCGGCGCCGAGGATGACCAGGGAGGGAGAGTGATCTGGAGAGTCACCGTGAGAGTGGTCGTGAGGGGTAGGGAGGTGCACGTGAGGAGTACTCCTGGGATTATGTCGGGGATCGTGTCCACGAGTTGTAGTGGGCAGGCTACCCTGTCCAATGCGCAATACCCAAAGGATAGGATTCCTTAAGGAGCAGATATGAAGCCGCGACCTGCGGACTTCGGGAAAGAGGACGACGAACTGTGACCCACGACATCCAGAACTCCGACACCGTTGACCTGAGCGTCCTGCACCGGCTGCGGACCGACCTCCCGCAGGACGTCCTGCTGCCCACCCCGCCGCCGATTCCGGAGGCCTACCAGGTGCGCGAGGCCGTCGGCGAGGACCAGATCGGTCTGAAGCTGCGCATCGCCGACCCCTCGCCGGAGTCCGGGGACGTGGAGAAGATCACCGACTGGATGTCGCGTCCGCACCTGGTGGAGACCTGGGAGCAGGACTGGTCGGCCGAGAAGTGGGCCGCGGACTGGCGCGCGAAGCTGTCCACCACCTACTCGCTGCCGCTGATCATGAACTACGACGGCGAGGACGTCGGCTACATGGAGATCTACCGGCCGCTGCGTGACGAGATCGGGCACGTCTACCACTCCGAGCCCCACGACCTGGGCGTTCACGTCGCCGTCGGGGTCGAGGAGCTCACCGGACGCGGCGTCTTCGGCCCGTTGTTCGGCGACATGGCCCGTAGCCTGCTGGATGCCGACCCGGAGTGTCACCTGGTGCTCATCGAGCCCTCGGCCTCCAACGCACGGGTCCACCGGGTGGCGACCAAGTGCGGTGGCATCGACGCCGGTGAGTGGCAGCAGCGCGCCGACCGTCGTGTGCGCCTCTTCCTCTGGACCGACGATACGGTGGACCCCGCGTCCCGCCTGCTGGAAACCCCGGCGGACGGGGACCTCGCCGAGGCATGACACCGGCGGTTCCGGTAGGGGCGGGAAGCGTTACGGATTCGGGAGAGCGTTGCCAACGATCGGGCCAATCCGTAACGCTTAGTTCCCTGGTGGATCGCCCGGTCTGAGAACTCCCCGCCGCACCTGACCGAACCGGTCCGGAAAAGTCGGGCGTGCGCCTCCCCGCCTGCGGAACCATGAGTCGTGAAGGAGGCAACCACCCATGATCAACGGCCTGAACAAGCTCATCGAGCACATCGAGGAGAACCTCGATTCCGGATCCGGCGGCGGCATAGACATCGCCGCGTCCGCCCGCTCGATGGGCGTCACCGAGTACCACGTGCGCCGCATGTTCTCCTCGGTGGCCGGGATGCCGCTGTCGGAGTACATCCGCCGGCGCCGCATGACCGTCGCCGCAGGTGACATCCTCGGCGGCGAGGACGTCCTCACCGTCGCCGTGCGCTACGGCTACGGCTCGGCCGAGGCGTTCGGACGCGCCTTCCGTGCCGTCCACGGCATCTCGCCGACGCAGGCCAGGAGTGCCGGTGGCCCCCTTCGTTCACAACCGCAACTCAGGTTCCGCCTGACAGTAGAAGGGAGCACACCCATGGATGCACGAATCGTCCACCGCCCGGCCCTGCGCATCGTCGGCCCGTCCGTCCGCGTGCCGCTGATCCACGAAGGGGTCAACCCGCACATCGCCGAGTTCACCGACGGCCTGCCGACGGAGATTCACGGTCGCCTCCACGAGATCGGCAACACCAACGAGGACGGTCCGAGCGGCCTGCTCGCCGTGAGCAACGAGATCACCCAGGATGCCGCGGAAGGCACGGAGCTGGTCTACATGCACGGCGTCGCCGTCGCCAACGGGGACGGCGAGGAGAAGGACGTCCCGTCCGACCTCATCGCCGACCTCGGCTACACGCTCGACACCATCGGGGTCCCGGAAGGGGACTGGGCGGTGTTCCGCTCGTCCGGCGCCTTCCCGGAGACGCTGCAGACCATGTGGGCGGCGACGGCGACCGACTGGTTCCCGTCCAACCCGTGGCAGCTGCGCCCCGGTCCGTCCCTGGTCTCCACGCTGGAGCACAACGAGGACTTCACCACCGCGACCTGCGAACTCTGGTACCCGGTGGACCCTCGCTGACATCTGGCGTAGGGTCAGGGCCATGCGGAAGTAGACATGAGAATCGTCCTGCGCCCGAGGCGTGTCGCCCGGCGGGACATCCACCCCCATCTTTCGGGAGTCGCTCATGTCTACTTCTTTTTCTGTCTCCGCATCCGGTTCCACCCCCAACCCGGAGGCACCGCTGAAGGTCGACGGCCTGTCCGTCCAGATCGCCGGGACACCGATCCTCACCAACCTCAGCGTCACCGTCGCACCCGGGCAGCGCCTCGGTCTCATCGGCGAGAACGGCTCCGGGAAGTCCACGCTGCTGCACGCCATCCACGGCACGCTGCCGAGCGGGGCGACCACCGTCGGGGCCATCGAGGTCGGCACCCCGTCCCACCCTGCCCGGGTCGGACTGCTGCACCAGCAGGTGCCGTTCAAGGCGGAGGACACCATCGGCCAGGCCCTGGAGTCCGCCGTCGCCGCCGAACGACAGGTCGCCCGTGACCTCGAGGCCGCGGCCGACCCCTATGACGAGCAGGCGTACACCCAGGCCATCGACCTGGCCGAACGGCTCGACATCTGGGAGACCGACTCCCGGATCTCGGCCACGCTCGCCGGGCTGGGGCTGTCACACATCCCGACCGACCGTCCCACCGGTGCGCTCTCCGGCGGGCAGCGCGCCCGGTTGTCGCTGGCGTGGCTGCTGCTGAACCGTCCGGACGTCCTGCTGCTCGACGAGCCCACCAACCACCTCGACGACCACGCCACGGACTACCTGGTCAGTGTCCTGAACGCCTGGAAGGGGCCGGTGCTCTTCGCCAGCCACGACCGTGCCTTCCTGGACACCGCAGCGTCCGGCATCGTCGACCTGGACCCCGCCCCGACCATGGTCGGCGAGGAGGGCGGGCTGACCCGCTACACCGGCAACTACACCGACTACCTCGCCGCCCGCGAGGACGTCCGCGAACGCTGGGAGCGGCAGTACCGCGACGAGCAGGCGGAGCTGAAGCGGCTGCGCGCCGGGGTGCGCGACAACCACACCGTCGGCCATGTCGGTGCCGCGCCGCGGACCGAGGGCAAGATGGCGGCGAAGTTCTACGCCGACCGCAACGCCAAGGTCGTCTCCCGCCGGGTGAACGACTCGCGTTCCCGGTTGGAGAAGCTCGAGGAGGAGCAGGTCAGGAAGCCCCCGAAGGAGCTGACCTTCGCCGGGCTCACCGCGTCGTCCCGGGCAGGACGCACCGGCGACCCCGTCGAGGGGCCCGTCCTCGTCGCCTCGTCGGTGGCGGTCGACGGTCGCCTTCCGGCGACTTCGGTGAGCGTCAACGGTTCGGAGAAGTTGTTGGTCACCGGTGCGAACGGATCCGGGAAGTCGACGCTGCTGTCGGTACTCGCCGGCACGCTCGCACCGGACGAGGGCTCGGTGTCGACCGCGTCGGTGTCCGTCGGGCACCTCACGCAGGACGTCTCCCTGCCTGACCCGCACGACCGTGGTGCCGACCGCACCGTGGAGCGCACCTACCGGGACCTGGTCGGTGACGAACTCGCCGATGAGGTTCCGCTGTCGACCTTCGGGCTGATCCACCCGCGCGACGAGACGCGCCCACTGGAGGAGCTGAGCCTGGGACAGCAGCGTCGTGTGGAGCTGGCGGTGCTGCTGGCCGACCCGCCGGAGGTGCTGCTGTTGGACGAGCCGGACAACCATCTGTCGTTGTCCCTGGTCACCGCTCTGGAGCAGGCGATCCCGTCCTATCCGGGCGCGGTCGTCGTGGCATCCCACGATCGTTGGCTCCGCAATCGTTGGCGCAACAAACGATTGGGTTTGTAGCGGACCTCATCACGAGTTGTTCACCTTCGTGTGTTTGACTGAATTTGTGCAACAGAACGACAACTCTCAATCTCCCCTCACCCGCGGAGGTATCGCGGCGCCGCCCCGGACCCTCATCGACATTCTCCGGGCGACGGCTGAGGCACATCCCGAAGCAGCCGCCATCGACGCCGGTTCGGGGGTGCTGAGCTACACCGAACTGCTCGACGCCGTCGAGGCACAGGCGGCCGAGTTGCGTGCGGCGGGTGTGAGGCCGGGGGACAAGGTCGGGATCCGCGTCGACTCCGGGTCCAAGGAGCTCTACATCGCGATCCTCGGGGTGATGCTCGCCCGGGCAGCCTATGTCCCGGTCGACGTCGACGACACCGAGGAACGCGCCCGCCTGGTCTTCGGTGAGGCACACGCCGTCGGCATCGTCGGCAACAACGGCTACGAGCCGCGTGGGGAGGGGAAGGGGCGCGACTCTGCCACGGACACCGGCGACCCGACCCCGGACGACGACTCCTGGATCATCTTCACCTCCGGTTCCACCGGCGTGCCGAAGGGGGTCGCGGTGACGCACCGCTCCTCCGCGGCCTTCGTCGACGCGGAGGCGAACCTCTTCCTGCAGGACGAACCGCTCGGCCCCGGCGACCGCGTGCTCGCCGGACTCTCCGTCGCCTTCGACGCCTCCTGCGAGGAGATGTGGCTGGCATGGCGGCACGGCGCCTGCCTGGTCCCGGCACCCCGCGCACTGGTGCGCAGCGGCGAGGACCTCGCCGGCTGGCTCGTCCGCCAGGACATCACCGCCGTCTCGACGGTGCCGACACTGGCCGCGATGTGGCCGGCGGAGGCCATCGAGAACGTCCGGTTGCTCATCTTCGGCGGCGAGGCCTGCCCGCCCGAACTCGCCGCACGCCTGGCGGAGGAGGGGCGCGAGGTCTGGAACACCTACGGCCCGACCGAGGCGACCGTCGTCGCCTGCGGTTGCCAGCTCGACGGGAAGGGGCCGGTCAGCATCGGTCTGCCCCTCGACGGCTGGGACCTCGCCGTCGTCGACGCCGAGGGCAACCGGGTCGCACCGGGTGAGCAGGGTGAACTCATCATCGGCGGCGTCGGCCTGGCCCGCTACCTCGACCCCGCGAAGGACGCGGAGAAGTACGCACCGATGCCCTCCCTCGGCTGGGAGCGCGCCTACCGCTCCGGCGACCTCGTGCGCTACGAGGAGGACGGCCTGATCTTCGTCGGCCGTGCCGACGACCAGGTCAAGGTCGGTGGACGCCGCGTCGAGCTCGGCGAGGTGGAGAATGCGCTGCAGGACCTGCCCGGTGTGACTGCGGCGGCCGCCGCCGTCCGGAAGAGTGAGGCGGATGTTCCGCTGCTGGTCGGCTACCTTGTCGTTGAAGGCGGCGAGGGAGATCAGGAACTCGACCGTGCCGGGGCCCGTGAACATCTCTCCTCGCGCCTCGCCGCGGGTGTGATGCCCCTGCTCGCGGTCGTCGAGGAACTGCCCACCAGGACCTCCGGCAAGGTGGACCGTGCGGCACTCCCGTGGCCGCTGCCGCCGTCGGCGACCGGTGGCGGGGCCGCGCAGGAGGGCTCGGGCGACGCACCCCGGACGGAAGCCGAACAGTGGCTCCTGGACCAGTGGGAGGCGGTCCTCGGCATGCCCGTCCCGGGCACCGACGCCAACTTCTTCGACCTCGGCGGCGGCTCGCTCGCCGCAGCCCAGCTGGTCAGCCGGATCCGCGCCAGGGTGCCCGAGTTCGCCGTCGCCGACGTCTACGACGTGCCGCGACTGGCGGCCATGGCGAAGGCGGTCGCCGCGACCGACGAGCAGACCACCCCGGACAGTTACCGCCGCCCCGTCCCGACGCCGCGCCGTACCCAGTGGATGCAGACGCTCGCCGGTGTCCCGCTGTTCATCGTGAGCGGCGTGCGGTGGCTCGTCTACCTCCTCACCGCGGGCACGATCCTCACCACGATCGACGCCGACGCCTTCAGCGTCATGCCGAGTGTGCCCTGGTGGCTGCTCATCCTCCTGATCGTCGTCGTGGCGACGCCCTTCGGCCGCATGGGGATCGCCGCGCTCGCCGCCCGACTGCTGCTGGGGAATCTCAGTCCGGGTGACTACCCACGCGGTGGAGCGACCCACATGCGACTCTGGCTCGCCGAGCAGTTCGCGGCCCAGATCGACGCCGTCGGGCTCGCCGGCGCACCGTGGATCACGGTGTACGCCCGCATGCTCGGCGCGAAGGTCGACAAGGACGTGTCCCTGCATGCCTTGCCGCCGATCACCGGGATGCTGGAGATCGGCAAGAACTCCGCCATCGAACCCGAGACCGACCTCAGCGGGTACTGGATCGACGGTGACCTGCTGCGCGTCGGCCCGGTGCGTATCGGACGCAATGTCACCGTCGGTGCACGGTCGACGCTGGCCCCCGGCACCCGGATCGACGACGGCGCAGAGATCGCCCCCGGCTCCGCAGTCTTCGGCAAGGTGAAGTCGAAGCAGCGGTGGGGCGGCTCGCCCGCCGTGCGCACCGGCGCTGCAAAGGGCGCCGCAGGCAAGTGGCCGGAGAAGAAGGCGAAGCAGTCGCAGGCCTGGAAGGTCGCCTACGGCGTCTCCTCGGTCGGCCTGGCCCTGCAGCCCTTCCTGGCCTTCGCGGCAGGTGGCGCCATCCTGGCCATCGGGGTCTCCGGTGCCGACTCGCCCTGGCAGGCGCTGCTCGGTGCGATCGTCTGGCTGGTGCCAGCGGTGATCGCCGTCGGCCTCGTGTACGCCGCCCTGGTCCTGGGGCTCGTCCGCCTCTGCGCGATCGGCGTGGAGGAGGGCACCTACCCCGTGCACAGCCGCATCGGTTGGCAGGTGTGGACCACCGAGCGACTGCTGGACGCCGCCCGCAGTTTCCTCTTCCCGATCTACTCCAGCCTGTTCACCCCCGTGTGGCTGCGCATGCTGGGAGCCCGCGTCGGACCGAACGTCGAGGCATCGACCGTCCTGCTGCTGCCGAAGATGACGCGGATCGACGAAGGCGCCTTCCTCGCCGACGACACGATGGTCGCGTCCTATGAACTGCACCGCGGCTGGCTGCGAATCGCACCCGTGCGTATCGGTAAGCGGGCCTTCCTCGGCAACTCGGGGTTGGCCGGGCCCGGGCACAAGGTCGCGAAGCGCTCACTGGTGGCCGTCCTGTCCGTCGCCCCCAACAAGTCGAAGTCGGGCTCGTCCTGGCTGGGGTCCCCGCCCACCCGCCTGCGCCGTGCGGCGCAGTCCGGCGACGACGAGCGCACCTACAACCCCGGCACGGGGCTGAAGGTCGCGCGCACCCTGTGGGAGCTGTGCCGCTTCGTGCCGGTGCTCGTCTCCTGCCTGCTCGGCGTCGTGGTGCTCTGCGTCTTCGCGTGGCTCTGGTCCGCCGTGGGTCCGTGGTGGACCCTGCTGCTCTCGGGCATCGTGATGCTCGCCGCCGGTGCTGTCGCCGCGGGGATCACGACGCTGGCGAAGTGGGCGATCGTCGGGCCGATCCGGGCCGGGGAGAGGCCGCTGTGGTCGAGCTTCGTGTGGCGCACCGAGGTCAGCGACACCTTCACCGAGATGCTCGCCGCACCCTGGTTCGCCCGGGCCGCCGTCGGTACGCCCGCGATGGCCTTCTGGCTGCGTTCCCTCGGTGCCAACATCGGCAAGGGCGTGTGGTGTGACTCCTACTGGCTGCCCGAACCCGACCTGGTGACCCTCGGCGACGGTTCCACGGTCAACCGGGGCTGTGTCGTGCAGACGCACCTCTTCCACGACCGCATCATGAGCATGGACAGCGTCGACCTCGAACAGGGCGCGACGCTCGGCCCGCACAGTGTGATCTTGCCCGCAGCGGGGATCGGCGCGGACGCTACCGTCGGACCGGCGTCACTGGTCATGCGCGGGGAGAGCGTCCCCGTCGGTTCCCGGTGGAGCGGCAACCCGATCGGCCCCTGGAAGGCCGTGAAGGTGCGCGCCTACCAGTCGACGAAATAGGATTGTGAAAATGCCCACGACCTCTGCTCCGCACCCGTACCTCCCGGAATCCGGCGACTCGCGATTCTCCGTCGCACACACCCGGCTCGCAATCGACTACACCCCGCGAACCAACCGCCTGGAGGGACGAGCCGAGCTCGACGTCCGGGTGCTCGAGGAGACCAAGGACCTGCGCTTCGACCTCGTCGGGCTCAGCGCCAACAAGGTGCGCGTCGACGGGAAGGTCCACAAGCAGCTGAAGCGGGCGAAGAACTCCCTGTCCGTGCGTTTCAACTCCGCCCTGCAGCCGGGGACCTCGCTGACCGTCGTCATCGAGTACGTCGGCAAGCCTGCGCCGCGCCCGTCCCACTGGGGCGAGGTCGGCTGGGAGGAACTCACCAACGGTGCGCTCGTCGCCTCGCAGCCCTGCGGTGCCCCCACCTGGTTCCCCTGCAACGACCGCGTCGACGACCGCGGCACCTACGAGATCGACGTCACCTGCGACCCGGAGTTCTTCGTCGCGGTCACCGGTGTGCCCGGTCGGGTGACCTCTGCGGGACGGAAGAAGGCCTGGCACTTCGAGAGCAACGTGCCGACCGCGACCTACCTGCTCGCCGTGCACGTGGGGGAGTACTCCGAGTACGCCTTCGGCTACACGTCGGTGGGCGACGTCGTCGGCGGCGCGGTGCGCGCCGGGGCCCGCGCCGTCATCGGCCATTCCCCGCGAGGTGCGCAATCCGCCAGGCTCGTCGCCCCGCCGGCACACTCCGGCATGGTGCGCGAGGCCTTCGGGACCGTGCCCGACATGGTGGCGGTCTTCGAGGACTGGTTCGGCGAGTACCCGCAGGATGACCTGACGATCGTCGTCGTCGACGAGGAACTGGAGATCCCCCTCGAGGCACAGGGACTGGCGTCCTTCGGACTGAACCACTGTGAGGAGTCGGAGCAGCGTCTCATCGCCCACGAGCTGGCCCACCAGTGGTTCGGCAACAGCGTGGGCCTCTCCCGCTGGGAGGACATCTGGCTCAACGAGGGCTTCGCCTGCTTCTCCGAGTGGGTGTGGTCCCAGGAGTCGGACGGACCGTCGATCGCCGAGTGCGCCGAGTTCCACCATGAGCGGCTCTCGGACCTGCCGCAGGACCTGCGGCTCGTCGACCCTGGCGCCGTCGACCTGTTCGACGACCGCGTCTACAAGCGGGGCGCCCTGCTGCTCGAGACGCTCCGGCGCACCCTCGGCGAGGAGGTCTTCCGGGACCTGCTGCGCACCTGGGCGGACAGCCGGAAGCACAGCCTGGCGACCACCGAGGAGTTCACGGCACTCGCCGACTCGGTGAGCCCCGAACCCCTCGACGAGATCTGGCAGGCGTGGCTGTACGACACTGAGCTGCCTGAACTGCCGGTGAAGTAGCCTGCTGCCCGGATCGGCGCCGTCCTACTCCCCGTCGCCGACGGGGATGGAACCGGGAAGGTCGTCGACGCTGAGTGCCCCGTCCTTCGAGGCGGAGAGGATCTTGCGCGCCGCCGGGACGCTGTCCCAGGTGTTCCACAGCAGGACACCCTGCACCACGCCGTCGTCGAGGTAGTAGACGACGGCGGCGGTCCGGTCGTCGTTCCAGTCCTCGACGACGTCCATCTCGGTGCTCAGCGTGCCCACCGCCTCGTAGCCGTCGTCGAAGATGTCCGAGAAGAACAGCGGGGTGTACTCGTAGGACTCCGCCCCACCGGCCATGTTCGTGCCCGCGACCGTGCCGGACTGCTCGGCGTTGTCGACGTGCTCGACATGGCGGCGTCCGAGCAGCGGATCGGTGAACACCGCGATGTCACCGGCGGCGTAGACGTCGTCCGCGCTGGTGCTCAGGGAGACGTCGACGGCGACCCCGCCGCCCTCCAGGGCCAGGCCGGCGTCCTGCGCGAGCCCGGTCTCGAGGACCGAGCCGAAGCCGATGACAGCCACGTCGGCGGTCACGGCGTCGCCCTCGGACGGATCGAGCGAGAGCTCGTCACCGTTGGTGTCGACCCGGTCCAGGAGGAACCCGTGGTGCACGGTCACGCCCTTTGCGGCGTAGACCTCCTCGAGGTGGTCGGTGATGGACGCCGGGAACATGTGCCCCAGCACCCTGTCGTCGGGGGTGTAGAGGTCGACGGTGGCGCCGACGGCGTTGAGCGCCACCGCGGCCTCGGAACCGATGTAGCCGCCGCCGACCACCGCGACGCGGGTGCCGGCGGTGACCTTGTCCCGCAGCGACCGGTAGTCGGACACGCTGCGAATGTAGGCGACGCGGTCATCGGCCGCGCTGTCTACGCCGTCCAGCGTCTTCGGGGACGCGCCGGTTGCCAGCAACAGGGTGCCGTAGGTGACGGTGTCGCTGGTGTCGCCGGTGTCGATCGTGACCGTGTGGGCGGACGGATCGATCGAGGTGACGGAGGTGCCTGTGGCCACCTGCGCACCGGTGTCGCCCGAGGTGCCCAAGGAGATGTCCTCGACGGTGGTGGAGTCGTCGAGCCAGAGTCCCTTGGTGAGGTCCGGTCGGAACACCGGGCCCTCGGCGTCGCGGGTGATGATGAGGATCGAGGCGTCGGGCGTGCGCTCGGTGATGGCGCGTGCCGCCTTGTCAGCGGCGACGCCGCCGCCGACGATGACGTGATCGTAGGATTCCTGCAGGTTGTGGTGTGACATGGTCACGAGGCTACGCCGGCAACCTTAGGCCGAGGTGGGAGTCTGCTGGTACAGAGCCAGCCGGGGCCGTCCGTCCACACGTCGGTAGACACTCGACATCAGGGCGGTGAAGGGTTCGGCCAGACCCGACCGGGACGAGGTCGCCCGGTAGGTGAGTGCTGCCGCATCGGGACCGAGGGGGAGCAGGGTGGCGTCGGAGATCTCGTAGGCGTCCCATCCGGGCATGCCGTCGAGCGATTCGGCGATCTCTCCCCGGCTCATCGTCGACCCGTCCGCCAGGATGAAGAGGGCGTCCGGCATCATGAGTTCGCCGTAGTAGGTGCCGCCGCGCGACTCGCAGAGCGACCGCCAGCCGGCATGTTCAAGGTCGAGAAGTTCTTCCAGTGTGAAGGCGTCCATGGCCGCCAGCCTACAAATCCCGGTGGGGTCTGTGGTCCCGGTCACACAGGGGTAGCGTGGGTACCATGACTACGCTCACGGATCGTCCGACGTCAGCGCTCCTGGTCATCGACGTGCAGAACCTCGTGGTCGACGGTGCGTTCCGCCGTGATGAGGTGGTGGGGAACATCGCGGGGCTCGTGCGGCGGGCCCGGGAGGAGGGCACACCGGTGGTGTGGGTCCGGCACGAGGCCGAGCACCTTCCCACCGGATCAACGGAGGCAGAGTTCGTTCCGGAACTCGAGGAACTCCGGGAGCAGGCGGAGGAACCTCTGGTCATCAAGAACCACGGTGACGCCTTCGAGGACACGGGCCTGGAGGACGTCCTTGCCGGGCTCAGAGCAGGACGCCTCGTCGTCACCGGTGCGGAGACCGATGCCTGCATCCGCAGCACCATCCACGGCGGGTTCGTCCGCGGCTACGACGTGACCCTGGTGTCCGACGCGCACACCGCCGGGGACAAGACGAAGTGGGGTGCGCCTCCGGTGGAGCAGGTCATCGCGCACACGAACCTCTACTGGCAGTTCCAGACCGGTCCGGGGCGCACGGCCGGGGTGGTGGACGCCGCGGCGGTGGAGCTGTAGGATGCAGCTCGCCCCGACCAGGTCAGAGCGAGTCGTGGTAGCCGGCGTTGCCGCAGGTACGCTGGCACCATGACCGATCAGAGCAGTGTCCCCAGCAACTGGTTCACCGGCGGCGCGGAGTACGCCACCTTCCGGCCCAGCTACCCGACCCAGGTGTCGTCCTTCCTGGCCGACCTGGTGCCGTCGACGGGGCTGGCTCTGGACGTGGGCTGCGGTACCGGCCAGTTGTCGTCCCAGCTCGCGGACTATTTCGACAAAGTGGTCGGTATCGACCCGAGTGAGTCGCAGGTTGCCGCAGCGGTCGAGCACCCCAACATCGCCTACCAGGTGGCGTCGGCGGAGAGCCTGCCCCTGGAGGACGGCTCGGCGGACCTGGTCACCGCTGCACAGGCGGCGCACTGGTTCTCGCTGCCCGACTTCTACGAGGAAGCGCGCCGGGTGGGACGCGAGGGTGCACTGATCGCCCTGGTCAGCTACGGAATCCTGCGGATCGACGACCAGGACGTCCAGGAGCGTTTCGGGCGCTTCTACTACGACGAGATCGGTCAGTTCTGGGATCCGGAGCGAAAGTACGTCGAGGAGGGCTACCGGACGCTGTCCTTCCCCTTCGAGGAGATCGAGGCCCCGGAGCTGAGCATCGACGCGGACCTGGACCGGGAGGCGTTCCTGGGCTACATCGGGACGTGGTCGGCGGTGCGTAAGGCGGAGCAGGAGGGACGCTCCGACATCTTCCAGGCGTTCTCCGAGGACATTGTGGAGATCTGGGGCGACAACGGCCGTCCGCGGCTGGTGTCGTGGCCGGTGGCGGTGAGGGTCGGGCGCCTGTAGCGCGCGTCACAGTCATTAGGGGGACACAAGCACACGCTTGACATGTCAACTACATGGGTTAGGGTGGGCCTCGTAGCATTGATGCAGACACGACCCGTCTGCACGTCCTCATCCGAAAGGCTCCGTCATGAGCAGCGCATCCACTGTGTCCACTGTGTCCACTTCTCCCTCTGGTTTCACCGGCGTCGTCCGAGACGTCGTCATCCTCATCGCCCGCGTCGCCGTGGGCGTCATCCTCTTCGCCCACGGCTGGCAGAAGTTCTTCACCAACGGCATCGACGGCACCTCGCAGGGCTTCGAGGGTATGGGCGTTCCGGCGCCCACCGCCGCGGCGATCTTCGCCGCCTCCGTCGAACTGGTCGGTGGTGCCCTGCTCATCATCGGCCTGCTCACCCCGCTCGTCGCCGTGCTGGTGACCGCCAACCTGGCTGGCGCGTACTGGTACGCACATAGCGATGCGGGCACCATCTTCGTCGACGCCGGGGGGTACGAGCTGGTTCTCGCACTTGCCGCAGGCGCGCTCCTGGTGGGGGCAGTCGCGGGTGGTCGGATCAGCCTGGATCACCTGGTCTTCGGGCGTAAGAAGGCATCCTCACCTGCGGCGTAACGACGTTTCTGTGATCAGGTTAATAGTATAATTAAATAGTGGTGGACTTCACATCGGGGCTCCTCTACCTTGGGGATCGGTAACCACACACCCCTACGGCCGGAGCAAGATCCGGCCCAGATGGAGGACCCACCATGACAGCTACCGCCACCACCAGCAATGCCTATGCAGCACCGGGCACCGAAGGTTCCCTGATCACGTTCAAGCCCCGCTACGAGAACTTCATCGGCGGGCAGTGGGTTCCGCCCGTGGACGGCCAGTACATCGAGAACATCAGCCCGGTCGACGGCAAGGTGTTCACCGAGGTGGCCCGTTCGCAGGCTGCGGACGTCGAGAAGGCGGTCGACGCCGCCCACGCCGCCGCGCCCGCCTGGGGCAAGACCAGCGTCCAGGAGCGTTCCCACGTCCTGCTGAAGATCGCCGACCGCATCGAGGAGAACCTTGAGGCGCTCGCCGTCGCCGAGACCTGGGACAACGGCAAGTCCGTGCGCGAGACCCTCGCCGCCGACCTCCCGCTGGCCGTAGACCACTTCCGCTACTACGCCGGTGCGCTGCGCTCCCAGGAGGGCACCCTCTCGCAGATCGACGAGAACACCGTCGCCTACCACTTCCACGAGCCGCTGGGCGTCGTCGGCCAGA
>DXGC01000125.1 GCA_019114135.1 Candidatus Corynebacterium avicola | reverse complement strand
CTGACGCATGTTACCGGCGGCACCGGACTTCACGATCATCGGGATCGGGTTGTCGTCCGGGTACATCTTCTCGACGGACTCACCGACGAAGTCGGTGGCTTCCTTCCACAGGTCCACCAGGGAGTTGTAGCGCTCGGTGGAGTTGATCTTGCCTCGGGCAAGCTTCTTCTCGATGACGCGGGCACGCTGCTCGTAACCGTCGAGGATCTCGTGCTTGTTCGGGAGAACCAGCACGTCGTGCATGGTGATGGTCACGCCGGAACGGGTCGCCCAGTAGAAACCGGCGTCCTTCAGCTTGTCCACGGTCTGCGCGACGGTGATCATCGGGTACTTCGCGGCGAGGTCGTTGATGACCGCGGCCTGCGGCTTCTTGGCCATGACTCCGTCGACGAAGGGGTAGTTCCACGGCAGCAGCTCGTTGAAGAGCACGCGGCCCAGCGTGGTCTCGGCCAGCCAGACCTGGCCCTTCTGCCAGCCGTCGGGGAACTGCTCGGCCTCGACGTCCTCCGGCGGGCGGAGGTGGTCTATGCGCACCTTGATCGGCGCCTGCAGGCCCAGGGCGTCACGGTCGTAGGCCATGATCGCCTCGGCGAGGGTGGAGTACACGCCCCGCTCCGGGCCGTTCTCGTCGGCCGGGGTGTAGCCACCCTGACCACCGATCTCACCCTCGGTCTTCTCCAGGGTCAGGAAGTACAGACCGGTCACCATGTCCAGACGCGGCATGGCCAGCGGCTTACCGGACGCCGGGGACAGGATGTTGTTGGACGCCAGCATCAGGATGCGGGCCTCGGCCTGGGCTTCGTCGGACAGCGGCAGGTGGACCGCCATCTGGTCACCGTCGAAGTCGGCGTTGAAGGCCTCACAGGCCAGCGGGTGCAGCTGGATGGCCTTACCCTCGACGAGCACCGGCTCGAAGGCCTGGATACCCAGGCGGTGCAGGGTGGGCGCGCGGTTCAGCATGACCGGGTGCTCGGCGATGGCGTCCTCCAGGACGTCCCACACCTCGGGACGCTGGCGCTCCACCATGCGCTTGGCCGACTTGATGTTCTGCGCGTAGGACTTCTCGACCAGGCGCTTCATCACGAACGGCTTGAACAGCTCCAGGGCCATCTGCTTCGGCAGACCACACTGGTGCAGCTTCAGCTGCGGACCGACGATGATCACCGAACGGCCGGAGTAGTCGACACGCTTACCCAGCAGGTTCTGGCGGAAGCGGCCCTGCTTGCCCTTGAGCAGGTCAGACAGGGACTTCAACGGACGGTTGCCCGGGCCGGTGACCGGACGGCCACGACGGCCGTTGTCGAACAGTGCGTCCACCGACTCCTGCAGCATGCGCTTCTCGTTGTTCACGATGATCTCGGGTGCGCCGAGGTCCAGCATGCGCTTGAGGCGGTTGTTGCGGTTGATCACACGACGGTAGAGGTCGTTGAGGTCGGAGGTCGCGAAGCGGCCACCGTCGAGCTGCACCATCGGGCGCAGCTCCGGCGGGATCACCGGGACGGCGTCCAGGACCATGCCGGCCGGGTCGTTGCCGGAACGCAGGAACGCCGCGACGACCTTGAGGCGCTTCAGCGCACGGAGCTTCTTCTGGCCCTTACCGTCGCGGATGGTCTCGCGCAGGGACTCGGCCTCGGCCTCGAGGTCGAAGGAGCGGATCAGGGTCTGGATGGACTCCGCGCCCATGCCGCCGGTGAAGTAGTCCTCGTAGCGGTCGACGAGCTCGTTGTAGATGCCCTCGTCGACGATCATCTGCTTCGGGGCGAGCTTGACGAAGGTGCTCCAGATCTCGTCGAGACGCTCGACCTCACGCTCGGCGCGCTCACGGATGTGGCGCATCTCGCGCTCGGCGGCGGTCTGGATCTTGCGCTTGGCGTCGGCCTTGGCACCGGCGGCCTCGAGCTCGGCCAGGTCGGCCTCGAGCTTCTCGGAACGCTCCTGGAGTTCGGAGTCGCGGTCGTTCTCGACCTCCTTCTTCTCCAGCATCATCTCGGCCTCGAGGGTGGTCTGGTCGTTGTGACGACCCTCCTCGTCCACCGAGGTGATGATGTTGGCGGCGAAGTAGATGATCTTCTCGAGATCCTTCGGCGCCAGGTCCAGCAGGTAGCCGAGACGGGACGGCACACCCTTGAAGTACCAGATGTGGGTGACCGGGGCGGCCAGCTCGATGTGGCCCATACGCTCACGACGCACCTTGGACTTGGTCACCTCGACGCCGCAGCGCTCACAGATGATGCCCTTGTAGCGGACGCGCTTGTACTTGCCGCAGGCACACTCCCAGTCACGGGTGGGCCCGAAGATGCGCTCGCAGAAGAGGCCGTCCTTCTCGGGCTTCAGGGTGCGGTAGTTGATGGTCTCCGGCTTCTTGACCTCGCCCGTGGACCAGCGACGGATGTCGTCTGCGGTTGCGAGACCGATACGCAGTTCGTCAAAGAAGTTGACGTCCAGCACGTGGACTCCCTTTCCCCTCCGGCCTATCCGGAGGAGTGAGTAGTGGTGAAAATGTACAGAGTCGTATCTGGTGGTGGGAGACTATCCCACGTCGCTGTCGGCGTCCGGACGCTCGTCGCGGGACAGGTTGATGCCCAGCGCGGCGTTCGCGTGGTCCAGCTCGTCGTCGTCGGTGGAGCTCAGCTCCATCGGCGTGCCGTCGGCTGCCAGGACCTCGACATTGAGGCAGAGGGACTGCAGCTCCTTGAGCAGGACCTTGAAGGACTCCGGGATGCCCGGATCCGGAATGTTCTCGCCCTTGACGATCGCCTCGTACACCTTCACACGGCCGACGACGTCGTCCGACTTGATGGTGAGCAGCTCCTGGAGGGTGTAGGCGGCGCCGTACGCCTGCATGGCCCACACCTCCATCTCGCCGAATCGCTGACCACCGAACTGTGCCTTACCACCGAGCGGCTGCTGGGTGATCATGGAGTACGGGCCGGTGGAACGGGCGTGGATCTTCTCGTCGACCAAGTGGTGCAGCTTCAGCATGTACATGTAGCCGACCGACACCGGGTACGGGTACGGCTCGCCGGAGCGGCCGTCGATGAGGTCGGCCTTGCCGAACTCATCCGTGAGCTTGATGCCGTCGCGGTTCGGACGCACCGAACGCAGCAGGCCGGAGAGCTCTTCGTTGTTCGCACCGTCGAAGACCGGGGTCGCGGTCAGCGAATCGGCGGGGACATCGTAGAGGTCCTCGGGAAGGGTCTCCAGCATCGCCTGGACCTTGGGGTCCTCGGAGTCGGTGTCGACGGACCAGCCGTTCTTGGCCAGCCAGCCGAGGTGGGTCTCCAGGACCTGGCCGATGTTCATACGACGCGGCACGCCGTGGGTGTTCAGGATGATGTCGACCGGGGTGCCGTCCGGCAGGAACGGCATGTCCTCGGCAGGCAGGATCTTACCGACGACACCCTTGTTGCCGTGGCGGCCGGCGAGCTTGTCACCGTCCTGGATCTTGCGCTTCTGGGCCACGTAGACCCGCACCATCTCGTTGACGCCCGGGGACAGGTCGTCGTCGTCCTCGCGGGAGAACACGCGCACGCCGATGACCTTGCCGGTCTCACCGTGGGGCACCTTCATGGAGGTGTCGCGGACCTCGCGGGCCTTCTCACCGAAGATGGCGCGGAGCAGGCGCTCCTCAGGGGTCAGCTCGGTCTCACCCTTCGGGGTGACCTTACCAACGAGGATGTCGCCGTCACGGACGTCG
>DXGC01000124.1 GCA_019114135.1 Candidatus Corynebacterium avicola | reverse complement strand
CGGGGTCCACCGCTACAACCACAACCTCGAGACCGCCCGCAGCTACTTCCCGAAGGTCGTTACCACCCACACCTGGGAGGAGCGGCTGGAGACCATGCACATGATCAAGGACGCCGGCATCGAGGTCTGCTGCGGCGGCATCGTCGGCATGGGCGAGTCCCTGGAGCAGCGTGCCGAGTTCGCCGTGCAGCTGCGCGAGCTCGACCCGCACGAGGTCCCGCTGAACTTCCTGGACCCCCGCCCCGGAACCCCCTTCGCCAACATGCCGGTGATGGACGGCAAGGACGCCCTGCGGGCCATCGGCATGTTCCGCCTGGCCATGCCCGGGACCACCCTGCGTTTCGCCGGCGGCCGCGAGCTGACCCTCGGCGACCTCGGAGTGGAGCAGGGGATGACCGGTGGCATCAACGGCATCATCGTCGGCAACTACCTGACGACCCTGGGTCGACCGGCGGAGCAGGACATGGACATGATGGGCCGGCTGAACCTGCCGATCAAGGTCCTCTCCAGGAGCGTGTGACCGTGGCACGGAACAAGGGGATCGGCCCCTTCGACCCCTACACCGGTGCCGACCTGGGGGCAGGGGAGCAGGTCGAGTATTCACCGGCCCAGCAGTCAGGACTGGAGGCCCCCAGGTTCTGCCCGGAGTGCGGACGGCGACGCGTCGTCCAGGTCACCCCGCACGGCTGGACGGCGACCTGTTCGCGTCACGGCACGGTCGACTCCGTGGACTTCGAGCTGCGGTAAGCCTCAGGACCGGGGCTGGGCGGCGATCTGCTCGCGGGCCCAGTCGACCACCCCGGGGATGGCCTCGGAGAGCTGACGGGACACCACGGCGAAACCGCCCTGGCCACCGTAGTAGGGGTCCTCGACCTCCTTGTCCCCGGCCGGGCCGAAGCTGCGGAACAGGGCGATCCGGTCCTCGTCGACGCCCTGCTTCACCAGCGCCTTACGGTGCGCGGCGGTCATCACCAGGAACAGGTCTGCGTCCCGGTGCTCCGGGCCGAACTGGGCGGCGCGGTGACCCGAGCCGTTGAAGCCGTCCTCCTGGAGCTGGGCGACCGCACGGGGGTCGGCGGCCTCGCCGACGTGCCAGCCGTCGGTGCCACAGGAGTTCAGGCGCACGTCGTCCTGCAGGCCGGACTGCACCAGGGCGGCACGCAGCATGATCTCACCCATGGGGGAGCGGCAGATGTTGCCGGTGCACACCACGCAGATCTGCGGCCGGTTGTCGGCCCAGTCGGCGACAAGACGTCCCATGTCGCTGGGGTCTGCCACGGAGTAGTCGGCCTTCTTGTGCTCGGTACGGTTGCCGTACCCCCAGTCCACCAGGGCGGCCCGGATGCCGTAGGCGTGGGCACCCTCGACGTCGTGGATACGGTCGCCGATCAGCAGCATGTCCGGGCGCTCGGTGGGGCCTCCGTCCTCGACGGAGGTGGCGTCCGCTCCCAGCAGGGACAGTGCCTGGGCGACGACCTCGGCCTTGGCCCGGCGGGAACCGTCGTCGGAGGCGGTGGCGAAGGCGTCGAAGTAGCCGTCGAGACCGAAATGGCGCAGCAGGCGCTTCGCCGAGGTCTCGGACTTCGAGGTCGCTGTGACCAGCGTGAAGCCGGCGGCCTTCCAGCTGCGCAGAAGGTCCTCGGCGCCCTCGAAGGGCTGGGCCTGCAGCCAGCCGCCACCGTCGTAGTGCTCGCGGTAGCTGGCCAGCGCCGCGGCACAGGTGGCCTCGTCCAGGCCGAGGCCACGCAGGGTGTCGACCATCGGCGGGCCGGCGATCAACCGCAGCTGCTCCTCCGACGGAGGCTCGATGTCGTTGTCCTCGAGTGCATGCAGGAAGCTGGACCGGATGCCCGGGTAGGAGTCGACGAGCGTCCCGTCGACGTCGATCAGGAGGGTGCGTCCCGTCCCGTCGAGGGTGCCGTTGTCCTCCGGTCCACCCGAGTTACCGTTGCCTGCTGCCCTGTCTGCATCTACCACAGCAACCAGGGTGCCAGAATTCGGTCCTGAATGCCGCTGAAGGGTCGCCCTACCGCAGTGCTCCGTCGGTGCTCCGTCGGTGCTCAGTCCTCGAGGAGTCGCTATCGTGGAGGTCGTGAACGCCTCTGCCGACTCCTCCGTCCCGACGCCCGCCCAGCCGACCGTGGGCGAGGTGGTCGCCCTCATCGAGGCCGCGTACCCGCCGCAACTCGCTGAATCATGGGACGCCTGCGGTCTGGTCTGCGGTGACCCGATGGAGTCGGCCACCCGGGTCCGCGTCGCCCTGGACTGCACCGATGCGGTGGCGGACGCCGCGATCGAGGAGGGTGCGGACCTGCTCCTCGTACATCACCCGCTGCTGATGCGTGGGGTCACCGGAGTGCCTGCGGACAGCCCGAAGGGTCGGATCGTGCACCGGCTGATCCGGGCGGGGGTCGCCCTGTACTCCGCCCACACCAGCGCCGACTCCGCCCGCCCCGGCGTCAACGACCGCCTGGCCGAGCTGCTGGGGATCACCCCCGGCGAGCCACTGGGACCGTGCACCCCGCAGGACGCGACGGAGACCGGGTACGGGATCGGACGCGTCGGCGCACTGGACACACCCATGACCCTGAGGGAGTTCACCGCCAGGGTCGCCGACCGGCTGCCGGCCACCCGCTGGGGTGTCCGTGCCGCCGGCGACCCCGGGCGCATGATCCACCGGGTCGCGGTGTCCTCCGGCGCCGGCGACAGTTTCCTGGACACCGTCAAGGGCCTGGACGTCGACTGCTTCGTCACCTCCGATCTGCGGCACCACCCGGTCGACGAGCACCTGCGCGCCGGCGGCTGCCCGGTGATCGACACCGCCCACTGGGCCAGTGAGTTCCCCTGGTGCGCCCAGGCCGCCGAACTCCTCGCCGCCGCCGACCCGCGCCTGGACACCGGGGTCATCGACCTGCGCACCGACCCGTGGACCCTGCACGAGGGCGGTGGCGCTCAGTGAGCAGCGCACCAGAGGTGCTGCGGGAACTCGCGGAGGTCGACGAACGCGTCCGTCATCTCACCGCCCGCCGCCAGTCCCTCTCCGAGACCGAGGAGGTCACCGCACGGTCCACGAAGGTCAGGACATTGCGTGCTGACCTGGTGGGGCTGCGGCGTCGGTCCGACGACCTCGACACCACCGTGAGGCGGTTGAACCAGGACGCCGAACGGCTGCGGGAACGCCGACGCCAGGACATTGAGGGGCTCCGGTCTGTCACCGACGTCGAACGACGTCGCGACCTTCGCCACGACCTTGCCGTCGCCGAACGTCGACTGGCCGAGGTCGAGGAAGCCTTCACCCGGGAGGAACGTCTCCTCGCCACCTTCACGGGGCCAGCCGGGGCAACGGACACGGTGGCAGCCACCGCAGCCGAACTGGAGTCGGCACAGGCTGAACTCGACCGCGCGAAAGAGGCGGAGCAGGCCGCCGCCGGGGACATCGACCGTCAACTCGAGGACCTGGCCGAGGCGTCCACCACTCTGCGCGACCGACTGCCGCAGGACGTCCGTACCCGTTACGTGGCTGCCGAGCGCAGCACCGGGACCGGGGCGGCGCAGCTGGTGGGCTCCCTCTGCCGGTCCTGCTTCATGACCATCGACCCACAGTCGCTGGCGAGGATCACCTCCACGCCGAAGGACCAGCTGGTCAGCTGTCCGGAATGCGACACCCTGCTGATCCGGGAGGACACATGAGTACCCCGACCCCACGACCGACCTCACGACCCGGGTGGCTGGGGGACGACTCCGCCGGGGCAGGTCTGAGGATCCTGCTCCTGCGCCACGGTCAGACCCCCATGTCGGTCGCCGGGGTGTTCTCCGGTCGCAGTGACCCGGAGCTGACCGACACGGGCCAGGACCAGGCTGCCCGGGCGGCGGAGTACCTGGCCCGGCGCCAGGACGCCGGTGAGGGGATCTCCCGGATCATCTCCTCGCCGTTGACCCGGACCCGGCAGACCGCGGCGGCGGCGTCCGACGTCCTGGGGTTGGACGTGACCACCGACGAGGGGCTCATCGAGTCAGACTTCGGTGCGTGGGAGGGGTTGACCTTCACCGAGGTGCACACGCGCTGGCCGGCCGAGCACGAGGCCTGGTGCGTGGATTCGTCCGCACCCGCGGTCGGCGGCGAGGCCATGGGTGCGGTCGAGCAGCGCTCCGCCGCGCTGATCGAGCGTCTGCACGGTGAGCACGGTGAGCACGGTGAGCACGGTGAACCGGGGGATACGGGGATGCAGACGGTGCTGATGGTCAGCCACGTCTCACCGATCAAGGCGATCCTGCGCAAGGCACTCGACGTCCCGGCCAGGATGTACTCCACCCTGCACCTCGACCTGGCTGGATTGTCGGTCGTGGAGTTCTACCCCCGGCGCTCCGTGGTCACCGAGGTCAATGACACCCACTACCTGCGGTAGTGCTAACGTTGTTCCCCGTCGAGAGGGCCGGGTGATCGCGGTTCCGGGGACGGCCCGTCACGGGACACGCCCGGGATCGAGGAAAGTCCGGACTCCACAGGGCATGGTGGTTGCTAACGGCAACCCGGGGCGACCCGCGGGCCAGTGCCACAGAAAACAGACCGCCCGTCCCACCGTGGACGGGTAAGGGTGAAACGGTGCGGTAAGAGCGCACCAGTGCGCCGGGTGACCGGCGCAGCTTGGTAAACCCCACCAGGAGCAAGGTCAAGTGGCTTCACCGGCGACGGTGTGGCCGTGTCCCATCGGCGGCCCGTCGGACAAGGGACAGGTAGACCGCGTGAGGCGGCCGGTGACGGTCGACCCAGATGGATGATCACCTCGCCGGACCGGGGATTTCCCGTCCGGTAGGACAGAATCCGGCTCACAGGCTCTCTCGACACCCGTATACAATGATTCACCGTGAATGGAAATGGTGATGTCGCCCCCGCGGGCGACGACGCGGTGCAGGCAGGAGTGGACGACAGGTCCGCCCTGTCGAAGCGACTGTTCCCGGCTGGGGAGGAGCCGGACCCGCGGTTCACCCTGGCCAATGAACGCACCTTCCTGGCGTGGATGCGCACCGCACTGGCGTTCATCGCCGGTGGCTTCGCCCTGGAGGCCCTCCCGCTGGACGCCATGCCGGAGCACCTGCGTTCCATCGCCGCCCTCGTCACCATCGCCATCGGTATCCTGTTGGCCGCCGGTGCAGCCGTCCGATGGCTGCGGGTGGAGCGGGCGATGCGTGAGGGTGAGGCCCTGCCGCCCCCGGCGATCGTCCCCGCGCTGTCCGCCGGCGCCATCATCGCCGCCGTCGTGGTCGCCGTCCTGGTGCTGGCATGACCGTCCTGACCGCCCCGGTCGATCCCGGACTGCAGCCGGAACGTACCACCATGGCCTGGGGGAGGACCTCCATGGCCTACGTGGTCTGCGCGATGCTGATGGTGCGGTGGGCACCGCACTACGGCGCACTGGTCATCGTCATCGCCGGAGCCCTGCTGCTCGTCTCGCTGTGGATCGTGGTGACCCAGCAACGTCGCTACCGTTCGGCGGCGTCCGGCGTGGCCAAGGAGCGACTGGGGGTCAGCGTGGGCCCGGTGCTGGCGTTGATGCTGTGCACGGTTGTTCTCGGCGCAGCCGGGATGGTTTTCGTGGCTATCGACGCCTTCTGACGAATCCTCCTAGACTGGCAGCCATGACCGCGAACACTGGAAACACCGGCAGCAACGGAAACTCTGACGGATCCTGGTACTACGACACCTCCACCGGAGAGGTGACCCAGGGAAAGTCCTCCGGGTGGGATTCCCGGATGGGACCCTACGACACCAAGGCCGAGGCCGAGCGCGCCTTGACCACCGCCCGCAAGCGCACCGAGGCCGCCGACGAGTGGGACGAAGACTAGCGGCTGACCAGTAGTCGCCTAGAAGCAGTGCTCCTCGGCGGGGAAGGTGCCCTCGGCGACCTCACGACGGTAGGACGCCGCAGCGGAGCTGAGGTCCGCGCCGACCTGCGCCCATTGCTTGGCGAACTTCGGGCGGTGCCCGTCCGCCGGGAACGCCGCGATGTCGTGCCACACCAGCACCTGGGCGTCGGTGTCGGGACCGGCCCCGATGCCCACGGTGGAGATGTCGACCTCGGCGGTCGCCTTCGCCGCCACGTCCGCCGGAACCATCTCCAGCACCACGAAGTCGGCACCCGCCTCGGCCACGGCCTTGACGTCGGCGATGAGCTGTTCGGCACCGTCGCCGCGTCCCTGCACCTTGAACCCGGACAGGGCGTTGACCGACTGAGGGGTGAAACCGACGTGTGCGCACACCGGGATACCGGCGGCGACCAGGGCGCGGATCCGCGGGGTGATGCGCACGCCACCCTCGATCTTCACCATCGCCGCACCGGAGCGTCGCATCAGCTCCGAGGCGGACTTCACGGCTTGCTCGTCGGAGGCCTCGTAGGTACCGAAGGGGAGGTCGGCGATGACCAGGGCGTTTCCGGCGCCGCGGACCACGGCGGCGGCGAGGTAGATCATCTCGTCGAGGCTCACCTGCTGGGTCTGGCCGTAACCGAAGACCACGTTCGCCGCAGAGTCACCGACCAGCAGACACTCGATGCCACCGTCGGAGAGCGCCTTGGCGGAGGAGTAGTCGTAGGCGGTGAGCATGGCCCACTTGTCGCCCTTCTCCTTGCGCCCCCGCAGATCGCCGATACGGACCTGACGGGTGGGGGTGAGGTAACCGGTGGAGGTGCTTTGAGTGCTGTCAGCCATGTCGTCTTATTGTGCCACCTTCGTCGCGCAGATGTTAACGAACTTGTCACAATCTGAGGCCTTATGGCGACTACGATGGGCGGCATGAGCCGTCAACAGGAATACGTCCTGCGTACTATCGAAGAACGCGACATCCGCTTCGTGCGCCTCTGGTTCACCGACATTCAGGGTTACCTGAAGTCCGTGGCCGTTGCGCCTGCCGAACTGGAAGGGGCGTTCGAAGAGGGGATTGGTTTCGACGGATCGTCGATCGAGGGATTCTCCCGTGTGGTGGAGTCCGACACCATCGCCAAGCCCGACCCTTCGACGTTCCAGATCCTGCCGTTGTACACCGGCAGCTCCGACGGGGCGCTGACCGCCCGCATGTTCTGCGACATCGCCATGCCTGACGGGCAGCCCAGCTGGGCCGACCCTCGCCAGGTGCTGCGCCGTCAGCTCAACCGTGCCGCTGACGAGGGATTCTCCTGCTACGTCCACCCCGAGATCGAGTTCTTCCTCCTCAAGGAGGAGGACGGTCCGGACGGTCGCCCGGTACCCTCCGACACCGGCGGATACTTCGACCAGGCGGTGACGGACGCCGCCCCGATGTTCCGTCAGGACGCCATCACCGCGCTGGAGTCCATGGGCATCTCCGTGGAGTTCTCCCACCACGAGGCCGCCCCCGGCCAGCAGGAGATCGACCTGCGCTTCGCTGATGCCCTGTCCATGGCCGACAACGTGATGAGCTTCCGCTACATGGTCAAGCAGGTCGCCCGTCGTAATGACGTGCGTGCCACCTTCATGCCCAAGCCGTTCCATGACTTCGCCGGTTCGGCGATGCACACCCACATGTCCCTGTTCGAGGGGGAGGACAACGCCTTCCACGACCCGGACGACCTGTTCTACCTGTCCACCACGGCGAAGTCCTTCATCGCCGGCATCCTGGAGCACGCCCCGGAGATCTCCGCGGTCACCAACCAGTGGGTCAACTCCTACAAGCGTCTGACCAGCGGTGACGAGGCTCCCACGGCAGCGACCTGGGGAGCGTCCAACCGGTCGGCGATGATCCGTGTCCCGATGTACACCGTGCACAAGCCGTCCTCCCGACGCGTGGAGATCCGCACCCCGGACTCCGGTGCGAACCCCTACCTGTCCTATGCGGTGCTGCTGGCCGCCGGACTCAAGGGCATCAAGGAAGGCTACGAGCTCACTCCGCCGGTGGAGGAGGACGTCGCCGGCATGACCCGCCGCGAGCGCATGGCCATGGGCTACAAGGACCTGCCCGGTGACCTGGACCTGGCTCTGCGCGAGATGGAGAAGTCCGAGCTCGTCGCCGACGCACTCGGCGAGCACGTCTTCGAGTACTTCCTGCGCAACAAGTGGCGCGAGTGGAAGTCCTACCAGTCCCAGGTCACCCCCTGGGAGCTGGCCCACAACCTGGAGTTCTAGGCCCCGAAATCTAGAAGGCGGAGATCTTCAGGTTCTGCGCATCCATCACAGCCTCGACCGTCTTCGCGCCGGCGGTGGTGGCGTCCTCGTAATCCACCCAAGTGGTCACGCCGACCGCGAAGATCTCGGTCTGTGTGGAGTCGGAGGGGTCGGACATGCGTGTTCGCTCCGGAAACGTCTCATGTCACCTAAGGTAGCGGGAGGCCCGGACATGAGCGTGCCGGTACGGGGAATTGTCCCTGCGCACACCGCCGCTGCATGTCGTGTCCGGGAGTGTCGTTACGATAGGTGGCACCGTCAGATCGGGGAAGGGCCCCGAACGTCGGTTCCGTAGGAGTTGAGTCCACGAGTGAACCCGCTACGCACCAGCCGCTCACGAGTCCCGTCCCCGGCGTCTCTCGGTCTGAGCCGAACGTCAGCCGCCGACGACCTGGCCGCCCTCGGTTGGGACGATGAAGAGCACCTCGACATCCTCGGGGTGTTGTCCTCTGTCGGCGAGCCCGACCGCGCCCTCAACGCCGTGGTGCGCCTCATCGAGACCCTGGAGCAGGACGGGGTGACCGGGGAAGCCTCCGCAGAGGCTCTGCGGGCCGCACTGGACACCGACCCGATGTTCCGCATCCGTCTACTCGCCCTTCTGAGTGGGTCCACGTTGCTCGGCGACCACGTGATCGCGAACCCACGGGTGTGGCCCCGGTTGACCGGCAAGCTGCCGGAGCGCGACGAGATCATGTCGGAGCTGCTGGAGTCCGTCGATGCGGAGCCGGTGCACGAGTCCGGGGACTCCCTGATGTACCGGGCCACCGTCACCGGCGTCGACGCCGACCGGGCGATGCGGACGGCCTACCGCACCGTCCTGGCCCGGATCGCCGCCATCGACCTCGCGGCGACGTTCATCCAGCGAACCCCACGACACGGCCAGTCCGAGCACACGTCCCGGGCAGGGGAGACCGAGGACGGAAAGATGCCACCGCCGGTGCCTTTCTCCGACCTCACCGCCCGGTTGTCGGATGCCGCCGACGCGGCACTGACCGCGGCACTGGCGGTGGCCACGGCCACCGTGTTCCCCGAGGGGGAGGTGCCGGTGAAGCTCGCGGTAGTCGCGATGGGCAAGTGCGGCGCCCGCGAACTGAACTACATCTCGGACGTGGACGTCATCTTCGTCGCAGAACCCGCCGACGCACGGGCGACCCGGTTGGCCGGCGAGTTCATCAACATCGGCTGTCGTGTGTTCTTCGAGGTGGACGCTGCGCTGCGTCCTGAAGGGCGGCACGGTGCGCTGGTGCGCACCCTGGAGTCGCATCTGGCCTACTACCGTCGCTGGGCGTCGACCTGGGAGTTCCAGGCACTGTTGAAGGCCCGGCCGATGACCGGGGACCTGGAACTGGGGCGCGACTACGTCGACCAGCTCGCACCGATGGTGTGGAGTGCGGCCGAGCGGGAGGACTTCGTCCCCGACGTGCAGGCGATGCGACGTCGGGTGATCGACAACGTCCCGGACGAACTGATGCCCCGCGAGCTCAAACTCGGCCCCGGTGGCCTGCGCGACGTGGAGTTCGCCATCCAGATGCTGCAGATGGTGCACGGCCGTGTCGACGAGTCACTGCGGGTTCGTTCCACCGTGGAGGCGCTCGACGCCCTAGTGCACGGCGGGTACGTCGGACGCGAGGACGGCCACGTCCTCACCCGGTGCTACGCCTACATGCGCATGCTGGAACACCGGCTGCAGCTGCAGCACCTGCGCCGTACCCACCTCCTGCCCGCTGACGACGACACCACGGGACAGCTGTGGCTCGCACGCACCGCCGGGGTCCGGAGCGACAGCCAGACCGGACCCGTCGCCGCGCTGACATCCAACGTCCGCAAGGTCGGTCTGCAGATCCGCCAGCTGCACAACAAGCTCTTCTACCGTCCGCTGCTGACCTCCGTCGTCGCCATGTCCATCGACGAACTGCGGCTCACTCCGGAGGCGGCCCAGCGTCAGCTCGCCGCACTGGGGTACAAGCACCCGAGCCGGGCCATGGACCACCTCACCGCCCTGGCGTCCGGCACCTCCCGCAAGGACCGGATCCAGGCGATGATCCTGCCGTCGCTGATGGAGTGGCTGGCGCCCACCGCAGACCCGGACGCCGGCCTGCTTGCCTACCGGAAGCTCTCCGAGGCGGCCTTCGACAGTTCCTGGTTCCTGCGGCTGCTGCGCGACGAGAACATCGTCGGCCAACGGTTGATGCACATCCTCGGCACCTCGCCGTACGTCGCCGACCTCTTCATCGCCTCCCCGGATGCCGTACGCCTGCTCTCCGACGGGGCGAACGGACCGAAACTGCTGGAGAAGGACCCCACGGTGATCAGCCACTCACTGGTCGCCGCCTCCGCCCGCCACCGGGACCCGGACAAGGCCATCGCCGCCGCCCGCGCGCTGCGCCGGACCGAGCTGGCCCGCGTGGCCTCCGGCGACCTACTCGGACTCATCGACACCCCGGAGATCTGCCGGTCACTGTCCTGGGTGTGGGACGCCGTGCTCGAGGCCGCGCTCGACGCGGAGATCAAGGCGTGGGAGGACGCGAACCACCGCCAGGCACCCGCCCGGATCTCGGTCATCGGGATGGGCCGCCTGGGCGGGGCGGAGCTGAGCTACGGCTCCGACGCCGACGTGATGTTCGTCTGCGAGCCGGTCACCGACGTGTCCACCGATGACGCCGTCGATGCCGACGGTGACGGTGAATCCGGCACCGAGAACGATGCGGTGGCCTGGGCGACCGCCATCTGCAAGCAGATGCGTACACGACTGTCGCGTCCCTCCCAGGACCCGCCGCTGGAGGTCGACCTGAACCTGCGTCCCGAAGGCCGCAGCGGCCCGACGGTGCGCACCCTGGAGTCCTACCGCAACTACTACAGCCGCTGGGGGGAGACCTGGGAGTTCCAGGCCCTGCTGCGCGCCACCTGGATCGCCGGCGACAAGGACCTGGGTATCCGGTTCCTGCGGATGATCGACGAGTTCCGCTACCCGGAGAACGGTGCCGACCGCACCACTGTCCAGCAGGTGCGCCGGATGAAAGCCCGCGTCGACGCCGAACGGCTGCCCCAGGGCGCCGACCGCTACACCCACACCAAACTCGGCCGAGGCGGACTCAGTGACATCGAGTGGACCGTCCAGCTGCTGACCATGCAGCACAGCCACCAGATCAACAACCTGCACAACACCTCCACCCTCGAGGTCCTCGAGGAGATCCGGGTCGCCGGACTGCTGTCCGAGGCCGACGTGGAGACCCTGCGCGAGGCGTGGCTGACGGCGACCCGGGCCCGCAACGCGATCATCCTGGTCAACGCGAAGCGACGGGACCAGCTGCCGGCGCCCGGCCCGTTGCTGGGGCAGATCGCGGCGGCGGCGAACTGGGGGTCGGAGGACAGCCAGGGATTCCTCGACGACTACCTGAAGACCACGCGCCGGGCCCGCAAGGTCATCGACCGGGTCTTCTGGGGTGAGGAAGTCACCGACGCCGAGTTCGACGACTGACCAGCAGGAACCACCCCCCGTTCCGACCAACCCGTTGTGCAGCCTAACCTGACCGGACGGGTAGGGTCGTGGCAATGAACGAAACCCTCCGTCGGCGACGCACGGTCCGCGTCGCCACGTTGAGCGTGCTGATCGTCGCCCTGGTGGTGGTCATCGGTGTGAACCTGGTGCTCGGCCAGTTCGCCCTGACCCCCTCGCAGGTGTGGGACGCGCTGCTCAACCGCACCGACACCCCCGAAACCGAACGGGCGGCCAATGTGCTGTGGCAGATCCGCATGCCACGTATCGTGCTCTGCCTGCTGGTCGGTGCCGCCCTCGCCGTGGCCGGAACCCTGCTGCAGGGACTGTTCGGCAACCCGTTGGCGGAGCCCAGCGTGATCGGCGTGACCTCCGGTGCCGGTGTGGGCGCCGCCGCGGCCATCGTGCTGAACATCACCATCTTCGGGGCGGCGACGGTCCCGCTGCTGGCCTTCATCGCCGGAGTGCTGACCACCTTCGTGATCTACCGCTTGTCCTCGATCAACGGTCAGGTCAAGGTGCTGACCCTGATCCTCACCGGCATCGCGGTGAACGCGGTCGCCGGTGCAGCCATCTCCTTCCTGGTGTTCCTGGCCCCCACCTCCTCGCGTGAACAGGTGATCTTCTGGCAGATGGGGTCGCTCAACGGATCCCAGTGGAACCAGGTCGGCATCGTCGTCGTCCCGGTGCTGGTGTGCCTGGTCGCCGCGGTGCTGATCGCCGGGCAGTTGGACGTCCTGAGCCTCGGCGAGCGGGCGGCCGGTCACGCCGGGGTGAACGTGCCGCTGATGCGGGTGGCGATCGTGGGACTGTCCACCGCTCTGGCAGCGCTGGCGGTGAGCTACGCCGGCATCATCGGCTTCGTCGGTCTGATCGTGCCGCACATCCTGCGCCAGGTCATCGGGGCATCCAACCGCTGGCTGGTTCCCTTGTCGGCTGTCGGCGGTGCGGTCCTGCTGCTGCTGTCCGACCTGGCCTCGCGCACGCTGATCCCTTATGCCGACCTGCCGATCGGCATCTTCACCGCCCTGGTCGGCGGTCCGACGTTCTTCGTGCTGCTGCGGCACATGCTGAAGAAGGGTGGTGTGCTGGGATGAGCCACGACACGAACAACGCGAACAACACAGGCACAGTGCTCTCCGCCGAGAACCTCGTGGTCTCCGTCGGCGGGGGAGCCGGCAACCGCGGCGGCACCGAGATCCTGCACGGTGTCGACCTGATGCTGCAGCGTGGCGAGGTCCTGGGACTGATCGGCCCCAACGGTGCGGGCAAGTCCACGCTGCTGGGCGCGCTCTCCGGGGACCTGACACCGGCAGGCGGGGACGTCCGGCTGGTGGGACGTCCCTACAGTGACTACTCCGCCCGGGCGGCGGCGCGTGAGCGCGCCGTGATGCTGCAGGACTCCCACGTGTCCTTCTCCCACCTGGTCCGTGACGTCGTGGGGATGGGACGCTCGGCCTGGCCGTCCGACCCGGCGGTCGACGACCGCATCGTGGACGACTGCCTGGAGCAGGTCGGGATGACCCCGAAACAGGATCGCGACGTGACCACACTGTCGGGAGGCGAGCGCGCCCGCGTCGCCTTCGCCCGCGTGATGGCCCAGCAGGCCGGGTGCGTGATGCTGGACGAGCCGACCGCCGCGATGGACATCGGCCACCAGGAGCGCACCATGTCCACCGTGCGCGACCTTGCCGCGTCCGGGGCCGGGGTGCTGGTCGTGCTGCACGACCTGAACCTCGCCGCCCAGTACTGCGACCGCCTGGCTCTGCTAAGCGACGGGCGGGTCGAGGCCGTCGGATCCCCGGAAGAAGTCTGCACCTCAGGGCGACTCAGCGCCGTCTACGGGTGGCCGGTGAGTGTGAGTGCCGTCGAGGGCCAGATGTGGATTCGACCCACCCCGCAAAAATAAGCAATCTGAGGATCGCTTATTAGGTCAGGCGATGTTAACATACCGGTACTGGAAGCCCACGAGTACCTTAACTGTCTACAGAAGAACCGAGGACCAGAGGAAACGATGACTGCGACGATGACCACCCTCTCGGAATTGCTCCGTGAGGACACCCGACAGGCCCACGAGGAGGCGGAGCACTCCGTCTACATGGACCGCCTGCTCGACGGGAGTCTCGACGCCGCCGCCTTCACCGCTCTGCAGGAACAGGCCTACCTGTTCTACTCGGCACTGGAGGACGCGGTCGAGGCCTGCGCGGACGACCCCCGTTTCGCCCTGATCGCAGACCGTCTGCTGGACCGTCGCGCGGCCCTGCAGGCCGACCTCGAGGCACTGGGCGGCACCGTGGGGGCCGCCCCGTTGGAGGAGACGGCCGCGTATGTCGCTGAGCTGCAGCGCATCGGCCGGGAACGGGACGTCCCGGCGCTCGTCGCCCACCACTACACCCGGTACCTGGGTGACCTGGCCGGTGGCCAGGTGATCGGTCGGCTGATGGGACGTCACTACGACGTTCCCGAGTCGGCCACGTCCTTCTACCGTTTTCCCCACATCGAGAAGCCGAAGCGCTACCGCGACGCCTACCGTGAGTCGCTGGACGCGATGGAGCTTGATGCGGAGGAGCGGGAGCGGGTCGTCAACGCCGCCCGCGCCGCATTCGCCTACAACTCCGGGGTGTTCGAGGGGCTGCGGCGCGTCCTCGAGATCGCCCCGCGCGACTGACTGGGACAACCCCAGGGGAACCACGGAGACACCTAGATGCACGGACACCAGGACGCACGACAGCAGGACCAGGGGATCGCCAGCGAGGCAGCCGAGGTGCTGGACATCGCCGCGGCCTCGGCGGTCGACTGCCTGCGTCGTTCCCCGGTGTTCCTACGCATGAGCGACGGCACGCTGCCCTTCGCCGGCCGTGCCGCATACCTGGAACAGCACTGGGAGGGACTGCGCCTGCTGCGCAACGCCCTGGACGGACGGTCGGCCGTGCTGCAGACCGCGTTGGTCTCGGCCACCAAGCGTTTCGCCACGACGCTGGACCGGGCACACGCGACCGCCCGGTGGCGCGACCGTCACGTCACCATGCCGTCGATGCTGCAGTTCCGTCGACGCACCACCGAACTGCTCGACGACGGTGACCACCTCGCCCTGGCCGCCCAGGCGTACCTCCGGCTACTGGTGGGCGGGGAATGCCCGACCAACGGCGGGCCCGGGGGTTTCGACCGGCAGAGCCTGGCCGCCGCGGTCACCGCCCTGGTCGAGGACGAGGAACAGCTGGAGCGTCTGTCCGAGGAGCTCAGTGCCGCCGTCCTGCTGCTGATGCAGCACGGTTCCGACGTCTGCCGTGGCTACCCGCAACGTGACTCCGACGACAGCTGCACCGTCACCGTGGCGACCATCCGCCGGTCCCTGCAGTGAGCCGGGAAACTTCGACCGGAGCGCAGGCCACCGTGCACGTCAGTGCGGTGGCCATTCTGCGCGATGCCCCCGACGTATCCGGCGGACGCGAGGTTCTGACCGTCCGCAAACAGGGCACCGAGCTCTACCAGTACCCGGGCGGGAAACCGGAGCAGGGTGAGTCGCCCCGTGACGCGGCGGTGCGCGAGATCGCCGAGGAAACCGGCCTGACCGTCGACATGCAGGCACTGACCGAGATCGGTTCCTTCAGCGCTGTCGCGGCAAATGAACCGGACACCACCGTGGTCGCCGACCTGTTTGCCTTCGCTGTCACCGGCGATCTGGGGGAACCGGTGGTTGCCGCGGAGATCGCCGAGGCGGCCTGGCTTCCCCTGGGAACCACCTCGGCCACACCGGATGACCCGGCCCACCCGTTGGCGCCGTTGATGTTCGAGACCTTCCCCCGCGTCGCGGCCCGCTGCCCGCAGTAGCCCACGCGACTAGCCTGAACAGCATGTCTACCTTCCGTAAGCGCAACCCCGGACGAACCGGCGACTGGGAGGCGGCCTGTCTGGCCTGGCTGGGAGACGCCTCAGAGAATGAGGGAGTGCCGGTGGCAGAGGTCGTCGACCGCACCGGCGATGACCTGTTGCTTCGCCGGGTCTCCTCGGCCCCGGCCACCCGGGAGGCCGCCGAAGAGTTCGGACGACGTCTGGCCGTCACCCACGCCGCCGGCGCGCCCGCCTTCGGTTCGGGCCCCGCTGAATGGGAAGGATCCGGATACCAGGGGCCCAATGACCAGCTGCTGGACCTGCCGCTGGCCGAGCACACCAGCTGGGGCAGCTTCTACGCCGAGGTCATCATCGCCCCGCTCGACAGGCATGCCGGTGGCGTCCCGGGTACCGACGCCCTGCTCCGCCGTCTGGCCTCCGGTGACTTCGACGACGGTCGCCCACCGGCCCGACTGCACGGGGACCTGTGGTCAGGCAACGTCATGTGGTCGCCCGAGGGAGCGACCCTGATCGACCCCAGCGCCCACGGCGGGCACGCCCTCACCGACCTCGGCTTCCTGACCATGTTCGGCGCCCCGCACCTGGACACCGTCCTCGACGCCTATGCCGAGGCCGCGGCACTTCCCGTGGGGTGGCGTGATCTGTTGCCGTTGCACCGTCTCCAGGTCCTCTACCTGCACGCTGCAGTCTTCGGCGGCGGCTACGTCGAGGAGACCCGACGCACCGTGGAGCGTGTCCTCGCCCTGTGACCGGGCCCGGTGTCCAGGACTGGTCGGCGACTTAAGCGAGCCTATGAGTTCCTGTGTCACACTGTGAGGCATGAGCGATGACGTGACTGCAGGAGGCCGCGAGGACACAGCGGACACCCCCGTGTCCCTCGAATCGATGAACACCGTGGCCAGCGGTTACGTACCGGCCACCTTCCTCGCCAACCTCCCCTGGTTGATCGTCCCGATGGTCGCCTGCGCCGTGGTCGCCGTGATCGTCGACGGACCTTGGTCGGTGATCCTGTGGATCACCGGTGGCTTCCTGCTCGCCCTCCTCGTATGGCTGCTGTGGCTCATCCCGGTCCAGGCAGACCGTCGGCGCTGGTTGGAGACCGAGGACGAACTGCTGATCACCCGAGGTCGGCTGTGGCGTCGATTCACCGTGGTGCCCTACGGCCGGATCCAGTACGTCGACGTCAAGGCGGGCCCGGTGGAGCGCATGCTCGGGGTGAAGCGGGTTGAGCTGCACACCGCCTCGGCCACCAGTGACTCCGAGGTCGTCGGACTGGCCGCCGCCGACGCCGATGCCCTGAGGGAGCGGCTCGCCGTCGCCGCCCGAGAGAGGATGAGCGGACTGTGAGCGAGCAGGATTCCACCGAGCCGGAATGGCGCCGCGTCCATCCGCTCAGTCCGCTGCTGCGCATGTGGGCGGTGCTCGTCGGCATCGTCGCGGTGATCCTCTTCCAGCAGTCCGACCTGATCGTCGATGCGTGGGAGGCTCTCCAGGATTCCTCGCTGCCCACCGTGTTGATCGTCGCCGTGGTCGTGGCTGTCTTCCCCGTGGCCTTCGGGCTCGGCTGGTTGCTGTCCCTGCCCTGGTGGCGGGCGGCCGGATACCGGGTCACCGGGGAGGAGATCGCCGTGCGCCGCGGGGTGTTCTCCCGGCAGCTCAGGACGGCCCGGTTCGACCGGGTGCATGCCATCGACCTCGTCGAGCCGCTGGCGGCCCGGCTGTTCCGGCTGGCCGGGGTGTCGGTGGAGACCGCCGGTGGCTCCGATTCGTCGGTGTCCGTGGAATACCTGCCGCGGGCTGACGCCGAGGAGCTGCGCGCATCCCTGCTGCGCCTGGTCAACGGAACCCCGGACGACGCCGACGACCGGCGGGGGAGCTCGGTGGACGCAGCGGGCAGCGGGGTCGCCACGGCAGCAGAAGATTCTGCCGCGGTGATCGTGGCACCGATCCCGATCACCCGCTCCATCGCCGCCTCGGCCCTGTCCGGTGCCACGGTCGGCGTGATCGTCGCCGTGGTGGTCTCGATCGTCACACCCGCCGGCCTGGCGCTGTTCGTGCCGGTGGCCGTCGGTGTGGTGCCGTGGCTGTGGGGCATCCTCAACTCCAGCTGGCGGTTCACCGCCCGGCTCAGCGGCGACGTCCTGGGGGTGACCTTCGGCCTGACGGAACGCCGCCGCCAGTCGGTGCCGCTGGGACGGATCCATGCCGTGGAGGTCTCACAACCCATCCTGTGGCGGATGCTGGGCTGGTGGAAGGTCAAGGTGGACATCGCCGGCTACGGTGCCGAGGACGGCAAGAGCGGCTCCACGACCACACTGTTGCCTGTCGGTGACCTCAACCAGACCCTGCGGGTGCTGACCCTGCTGGCGCCGCTGTCGGCCGACCAGGTCACCGGACTGGCTCACCCGGAGGGGCTGCAGGAGGACGCAGGCACGGATGCAGGCAGCACGGTCGTCTACCGCAGCCCGCACTCGGCACGCTGGGTCTCCCCGCTGGACCGCACCCGCCAGGGCGTCACCCTGGTGGCCCAGGAGACGGATGGGGGAGAACATTCCCAGGCTCCCCGGTGGCAGGCGGTGATCTCCCACCACGGACGTCTGCGCCGCGTGGTCTCGGTCATCGCCCCGGCCCACATCCAGGAGCTGAGCCTTCGCCGGGGACCGGTACAGCAGCTGCTCGGACTGTCAGGGGTCCAGCTGGATCTCGTTCCGGGCCCGGTGTCGATGACCGGACGCGACCTCGTTGCCGACGACGCCGTCGACCTGGTCACCCGGTTGCGGTCCCGCGCGCTGCCCGGCCGGACGAACTGAACGTCCACCCGGCGCACACCACCGCGAGAACGATGAACGCGATGGAGCGCAGCGTGAGCACCACCGTGGCGTCCAGGTCCGGTGCCGCGGTGACCAGACCCTCGTAGGCGCCGGGGTAGACCGCAGCGGTGAGCCCGGCGATGACCAGCACCAGTCCGGCCACAGCCCGGATCCACCGCCTCGCGTCCCCGGTCACCACCAGCAGACCGACAGCGGCGGCCGGGGCGACCCAGACCGTGTACTGGGGAGAGAAGACCTTGTTCGTCGCGATCACCAGGACAGTCAGCAACAGGATCGAGGCCAGGGCGAAGGTGGGCGTCCAGTCGTCCCGCAGCAGACGGGTCACCGCCCACGCCAGGGCAGCGACGATGACCACCACCTGGGCCACCGTGGCGACGGTGACTGCGGTGCCGACCCCTGGGCCGGTGATCTCGTAGGACTTCGAGGCCGCGTAGCCGATTTCCCAGGAACTCTGCGCCGAGGGATTGAGGTAACCGGCCACGGCGGCAGCGAGCATCACCGGAGTGGCGGCGATCGACTCGATCTGCAGGCCGCGGTCGCCCTGGTAGGTCAACGGCGAGGTCAGCCGGTCCACCGAGCCGGTCACCACGACCAACAGACACAGCGCGGCCAGGGAGGCGACGAAGACGGCGACGCGCACCCAGGTGGACCGACGCCGCCACCCACCGACCAGCATCGCGCCCAGCGTCCCCGGCCACAGCTTCATCATCGTCGCCGCCGCCAGCAGCACCGGGGCCAGGTTCCGGGCCCGGGCGCTGGTGAACAGCAGCCAGACCGCACCCGCAACCAACAGGCCGGGGAAGAGGTCGAGACGGGTCACCCCGATAGGCCCGGAGACCGCGATGAACAGAAGCCAGAACCACACCGCGGTGGCGGCACCCCGGGCACGGCCACGCCACCACAGCAGGGCCGCGAAGGCCGCTGAGGTCAGGATGTTCAGCGCGATGAAGCCGATGATGAACCGGGACTCCGCGGCATCCGACACCTCCGACCCGGTGAAGGCCTGCGCCAGCTTGGCGGGCCAGGTGCCCACCTCCGGGTACTCGGTCATCGCGCCGTCCATCTGACCGGTGAGGCCCCACCGGTAGTAGCGGACGTCGCCCAGGGCCTCGCCGTCGTGGAGGATCCAGTACACCGGAATCACATGTGCCAGGACCCCGCCGAGGATCACCACGAGCGGGTGCATGACCCACCGTCCGACGCTGTGCCGGGGCGACGGCGGCTGTACGGACTTGGTGTCGGTCGGGTCAGGGTTCACAGTCGGTGATTCTATCCCGGAGCCACCGGTGGCAGCAGAAAGCCGGTCGACGCCTGTGGCCCCGCCACCGCAGTTGTTTCCAGCGACATATAAACTGACGTGAATGGAAATGGTTGCCCTGGTCTTCGCGACGATCCTCGTCGGGTCGTGCATGCAGAGGGTCTCTGGCATGGGGGTGGGACTGCTCGGAGCCCCCATCCTCAGTATCGCCATGGGGCCGGTCGACGGGGTGATGGTCATCAACGCCCTGGCGGCGGTCAACGCCGCCCTCTCCACCCTCACGGTGTGGAGGGACGTGGACTGGCGCAGGTTCACCCTCATCGGCTCTGTCATGGTCGTCGGCGCGGTACCCGGCGCCTGGCTGATCCACACCATGTCCGCCACCTCACTGCAGCTCGTGGTCGGCTCACTCCTTGTCATCGCGCTGCTGATCACCACGGTGGGCCTGAAGTGGGTGCCGGTGGTCCGGGGACGGGCACCCGAGGCTGTGACCGGCGCCGTCGCCGGGTTCACCAACATGCTCGCCGGTGTCGCCGGTCCGGTGATCACCGTGTACGCCCAGGCCGCACGCTGGGACCAGCGCACCTTCGTTGCCACACTGCAGCCCCTGTTCATGGTCTCCGGTGCGGTCAGCTTCCTGATCAAGATCCTCACCGACGCCGGTGACATCTCCACCCAGCCGTGGGGAATCTGGCCGGCGGCGCTGCTCGCCATGGTCGTCGGCATCACCGTCGGAGCCCGGATGTCCGGTCACATCGACCGGGCCAAGGCCAGGAGGCTCTCGCTGACCCTCGCCGGTGCCGGGGCTGTCGCCGTACTGGTCCGCGGGGCGGCAGCCCTGTTCTGATGCGGCTTGGCGACCCGACCCTCGGTCTGACCACATTGTCAGCAGGGTCTAAGGTGGGGACACATGTCCGTTTCTCCACCCTCTCCCGGGGCGTCCCACCAGTCGGTGGGGCGCCCGTCCGACGCTCTGACCGGTCGCGCCCTCGCCGTGTGGGGCGCGGCCGTGGTCGCTTACGTCCTGGCGATCACCGGACGGACCTCCCTCGGCGTGGCCGGGGTGGAGGCGATGGACCACTTCACCATCGACGCCTCCCGACTGGCAGTGTTCACCTCGGTGCAGGTGGGTGTCTACGCCTGCGCGCAGATCCCGATGGGGATGCTCATCGACCGATTCGGACCACGCCGGATGCTGGTCGTCGGTGCACTGCTCATGGGCATAGGGCAGGTGCTGCTCGGGGCGACGTCGTCTTACCCGGTGGCGATCCTCGCCCGGGTGATCGTCGGCACGGCGGACGCCACGGCCTTCCTGTCGGTGATGCGCATCTTGCCCGCGTGGATCCCGCTGCGGAAGACCCCGGTGTTCACCCAGCTCACCGGCGGGCTGGGCTACATCGGACAGTTCCTGTCGGCCGTGCCCTTCACACTGCTGCTGCATTCACAGGGCTGGACGGTCGCCTTCGCCAGCCTCGGTGGTTTCGGCGTGCTGGTCGCCGTCCTGGTCTGGTTGGCCGTCGCCGACACCCCGGACCCGACGCCCGCCGGTCAGGAGACCACTGGGAGTGAGGACGGCACGTCCGGTGCCGCCCCTGCCGCGCGGCCAGGTATCGGGGCGATGCTGGCCGTGGTCGTGCGACACCCGGCCTGCTGGATCGGGTTCTTCGTCCACTTCACCCTGATGAGCCAGGTCGTGTTCACCCTGCTCTGGGGCAAGCCACTGATGACCCTGGGGATGGGCCTGTCGGACGCCCAGGCCTCCACAATTCTGGTGGTCAACATGCTGGTCAGTGTGGTGGTGGGGCCGTTCGCCGGGATCATCTCCGCGAGGGCGGGACGCAACCGCTCGCTGGTGACCTTGGCGGCGACCCTCATCGTGGCGGCCAGTTGGGTCGTCTTCTTCCTGCCGGACGCACCCCGCGGCTTCGTCGCGATCCTCGTGCTGAACATCATCCTGCCCGGGCTCGCCCCGGTGGCGAACTACGGCTTCGACACCGTCCGTGAGGAGGTGGACCGTCGGTTCACCGCCACCGCAACCGGGCTGTCGAACATGGGCGGATTCACGGCGGCGATGATCGCCTCGCAGCTCGTCGGCCTGGTGCTCGACTACTCCGCCGACGGCGACACCTACGACTGGGGCGACTTCCGGATCGCCTGGTGTGCCATGGGGCTGGTCTGGGCGCTCGGCATCGTCGGCCTTCTGGTCAGCCGCGCGAAGATGGTGCGCTGGCGTAACGCCAAGGCAGCCGAGTCAGCAGACGCCTGATCAGTAGGACTGCAGCTCCGGGTGCAGTTCCTGCACCCAGGCCAGCACACCGCCGTCCAGGTGGGAGGCGTTCTCCTCCCGCGCGGCAAAGTGGGACGCCACGGCGTCCAACGCTTGCTCCGAGCGATTGCCCGACTTGCAGTGGAAGACCACGTCGCGGCCACGTGCGGCGTCCGGCAGTGCCCCGGCACCCCGCTCCTGCAGCTCGCCCAGGGGGACATGCACGGCACCCGGGATGGAGACGATCACCCGTTCCCAGTGCTCACGGACATCGACCAGGACGGCTCCGGCGTCCAGGCGCGACTGCAGCTGTGCAGGTGAAACGGTCGGGTAGGACGGCACGGCCACGGCACATGCGTCGCTGACACCGTCATCCACCTCGGTGACCAGCGGAGCGTCCGGATCCGGCAGGATCTTCAGCTCACGGAAGGTCATCGTCAGTCCGTCGTGTATCAGCAGACGACCGAAGAGTGGTCGTCCGATACCGGTGATGAGCTTGATGGCTTCGGTGACCATCAGTGATCCGATGGTGCCGGGCAATGCACCGACGACACCGCCGGCGGCACAGCTGGGGACCTCGCCGGGAGCCGGGGCGTCCGGGTGCAGGTCGCGGTAACTGATGCCGTCGTGCGTGGGGCCGTTGGCGAACACGGACACCCGGCCGTCGAAGCGCAGGATCGACCCCCAGACACACGGCGTGTCCGTCAGCGTGCAGGCGTCGGAGACCACGTAGCGGGTGGCGAAGTTGTCCGCCCCGTCGAGCACCAGGTCATAGGTGCCGATGATCTCCACGGCATTGTCGGCGGTGAGACGGGTCTGGTGCTGGTCCACGGTGACCAGCGGGTTGATCCGTGCCACCGCGTCGGCGGCGGACTCGACCTTGGGCCGACCGATGTCGCCCACCCCGTGGACCACCTGACGCTGCAGGTTGGAGACGTCGACAACGTCATCATCGACGATCCCGATGGTTCCCACCCCGGCGGCAGCCAGGTAGTGCAGGGCCGTGGACCCCAGACCGCCGGCACCGGTGATGAGCACACTGGCATTTTTCAGCCGACGCTGGCCCTCGTGCCCGATGTGCTCCAGGGTGAGGTGGCGGGCGTAGCGGACCAGTTCGTCGCGGGTGAGTTCCGCGGCCGGCTGGACGAGCGGGGCGAAGGGGAGCTCTTTCACAACGACTCGCTTTCCCGGCTGGCACCGGCGGCGATGCGTCCCTCCATCGGGGAGGACGCCAGCGCGCCGTCGGCGAGTCCGCGCTTGGGGATGCGTCCTGCATGTCGGGCGATGTGTCCGGCTGTGACGGCGTGACGCATCGCGGTGGCCATCGCCGCCGGGTCCTGGGCGCGGGTCACCGCACTGGCCAGCAGGACACCGTCGCAGCCGAGCTCCATGGCGAGCGAGGCGTCCGAGGCGGTGCCCACCCCGGCGTCGAGGATCACCGGTACCGACGCGCGGGCGCAGATCAGCTCGATGTTGTGCGGGTTCAGGATGCCCAGCCCGGTGCCGATCGGGGAGCCCAGCGGCATCACCGCGACCGCACCGGCGGACTCCAGGGCCAGGGCGACCGCCGGATCGTCGGAGGTGTAGGCGTAGACCTCGAAGCCGTCGTTGGTGAGCTGTTCGGTGGCATCGACCAGCTCCACGACGTCCGGCAGCAGCGTGCGGTCGTCGGCGAGGATCTCCAGCTTCACCCGGTTGACGCCCAGAGCCTCGCGGCCCAGTTGAGCGGTGAGCAGGGCGTCACGGGAGGTGTAGCAGCCGGCGGTGTTCGGCAGGACGTCGATCCCCAGCTTGTTCAGCAGGCCGAACAGCGAGGTGCCGGCCGACGGGTCGAAGCGGCGCAGGGCCACGGTGGTCAGCTGCGTGCCTGAGGCGGTGAGGGCGTCCTCCAGCACGGTCATCGAGGTCGCTCCGCCGGTGCCCATGATCAGGCGGGACTCGAGGGTCGTGGAACCGATGGTGAGTGACATGACTAGCCTCCCTGCATTGCGGTGATGATCTCGATCTCGGCGCCCTCGTCGAGTACGGTCGTGGCCCAGCGGCTGCGGGGGACGACGGCGGAGTCGTGGGCGACGGCGACGCCGACCTGGTCGTCGTCGGGGGAGTGGCCGGTGACGTCGGAGACGATATCGGCCACTGTGCTGTTCTCGGCGACGGTGCGTGTGTCGCCGTTGACGGTGACGGAGATGCTCATGGGGTCCTCACTGAGAAACGGTTGGGGTCGGTGGCGGTCAGGATGGCGCGGTCTGTGTCCGGGACGTCTGTGGTTCCGTTCCCGGTGACAAGCGCGGCGGTGAGGCGTCCTCCCAGCGGTGCCAGCAGGATGCCGTGGCGGGAGTAGCCGGTGGAGACGACCACCCCGTCCACGCCGTTGAGGCGTCCGATGTAGGGAAGATCGTCGGGGGTTCCGGGCCGGGCCCGGGCGAGGATCTCGGTGAGTTCCAGTTCTGCCGCTCCCGGGACCAGTACCTGCGCATCGCGCAGCAGCTGGTGGACGCCTTCCAGGGTGACGCCGTCGAAGCCGTCCTCGCGCTCGGTCGCGCCGATGACGATCTCCCCGTCGGTGCGCGGCACCAGGTACACGGGTCGTCCGTCGACCAGGCCGCGGATGGTGCGGTCGATCAGCGGCGGGTGGCCGGGTCTCAGCCGGGCGCGCAGGATGTCGCCGTGCACCGGACGCAAGCGCACATCTCCGGCTTCGGAGAGCCCGTCGATGCCCGCCAGCGACAGACCGGGGCAAAGAACCGTGGTGTCGGAGTGCAGTTCGGAACCGTCGGCGAGGCGCACGCCGGTGACCTTTCCAGCGTCCTCACCGGCACGGAGTACCGAGGTGACCTGCTGGTTGACGAGGTTGCCCTGTGGTGAGCCGGATCGTGACGGTGCGGTGAGCGCCTCGATGAGGGCGGGGACGAGTACCCGGGGGTTCACCTGGTGGTCGTCGGTGACGAGGAACGCCCCGGAGATCGCGGGGGAGAGCGCCGGTTCGAGCTTGCGGGCCTGGCGTGTGGTCAGCTGGTCGACCTGCATCCCGCTGTCTCGCTGCAGGACGGCGAGGTCGGCGAAGGCGTCCCGGTCGCCGGTGAAGGCCCCGATGCCGAGGGTCTCGGTGGCCCGGTAACCCACCGGGTGACCGACGGCGTCCTCCAGCTCGGTGACGAACTCCGGGTAGGCCGCAGCCGAGACGACCATGAGGTCCTGCATGGTGTCGTGCTGGTAGACAACCTCGCTGACCGCGGCGATCATCCCGGCGGCGGCATGACTGGCACCGTTGCCCGGGGTGGGGTCGACGACGGTGACGGTCTGACCTGCGCGACGCAGGTTCCAGGCGGTGGTCAGCCCGGCGACTCCCGCCCCGACGACCACAGTGTCGACTGTGTCCACGGTGTCGGTGTGCATCTTTTCCTCCGGCGGCATGACCCGCATCAGGTGTGACGGTCGGCCGGTGCTCCGGCCCTCTCAGCCCCGGTGTCAGGGGCTCCCGCAGTGCTGTTGTTGTGACCTTATTTCACCATATTGACTATCCGCCCCGCGATGCCGCCCCGTCACTCATCTGTTGAGGTGCGTCTCCAGGACGGCGACGGCCGTGGCAGCCTCATCCTCGTCCCGGCAGGACGCTTCGATGATCTTGCCGTTGGTACGTGTGATCCGGATACCCGGGCCCCGCCCGGTGACCAGTCCGGTTCCGTCCATGTTCGAGTGCCGACCCCAGCCTCCCCAGTTCCAGGTGTTGACCTTCACGACCTTCACCGAGGTGATCTCGGAGCAGGGGACGGTTCGGCGGGGAAAGCCGTAGAGGAACCTGTAGTGGAATCCGTACGGCCCCACAGAAAGCCACCATGAGGTCTCGGACAGTGCGATCGCAACCACCAGGATCGTCGCGCCGATCAAAACGAAGGAAGGAGAGAACAACAGGTTCACCAGCAGGAGGAGGACAGCTCCTGCGACGTGGAAAAGCAGCGGCTTCCCTTTGATGGACTGTCGTGCCGTCCAGGTCAGGACATCAGACATCGGGATCATCGACCGGGGACATGGGGCGGAAAGTCATGATGTCCACGCTGTCATAATGGGGGAGGTGTCACCAGTGGCACGCTGAAACTCCACTCCAGCTAGAGGCATTGCGAGCGGGGTGTCAGATTCGTGGGATGAATCGCTGGGTTTTTCCACCCGGGCACAGCGATCTATCTCACCTATCCGACATCAGACAGACGTGGTGCCCAGGCGGGCGGAGATCGCTCGCACAGCAGCCTCCGCCTGGTCGCTGTCGGTGCAGGAGACCTCGACGAACTTCTTGTTCTGCAGGATGATCCGGAAACCCGGGCCGCTTCTGGTGATCAGGCCCGTTCCTCGGGCACTTTTGCGCCAACCCCAGCCGCCCCAGTCCCAGATGTTGACGGTGATCTTCATGACCTCCGCCATGTCCTCGAGGGGAATCGTGCGGCGGGGGAACCCGGTGGCTGTGCGGACGTGGAAGCCGTCATCATCCACCTGCATCCGCCAGGTCGGAACGATCACCATGAGGAAAATGACGAAGACGGCGAAGGGAACAGAGAACAACCAGGGGACCTCATCAACGACGAGGACCAGTACGGCCGTTGCGCCAAGCGTTCCGAGCACCAGCACCATGACCGGCCACGTCATCCGATTCCACGCGGACCAGGTAGGAGCCGTCGATGCACGGGAAGAGGATTGGGTCGGCATGATCCCGCCTTGTTCGGTGTTCTCGTGGTCACCGCCGACTTTACCGACGGCTCGGCGATCAGATCTCGCTGACGGGTCGCTCACCGTCGATGAACTCGACCGTACGGTTCTCCGGCAGGTTGTCACGGCCGGCGAACTCGGTGATGACCTCGGCGACCAGGTCGCGGGCGGTGGTCCACTGCTCCCGCGGCACCTCGGTGCTGACCGGGGCCCATCCGGTGGAGGTCTCCTCGGTCAGAGCGGCCGGGCCGAGGATGAGGTAGTCGAGGCCTTCGGTGGAGTTCAACCGGTCATCCACGGTCTTCTTGGAGTCTGCGTAGGCGAAGAAAGAGTCCTCCTCCGGGACACTGTGCTGGGTGGCTCCAGCGTAGGAGACGTTGATGTAGCGCGGGGTGGTGCCCTTCGCAGCCAGCCGCTCCAGGGAATCGACTACGGCCAGTGCGGCGTCCCGGTCGACGGCGTAGGTGACTTCCTGACCGCCGCGTCCACCGTTGCCGGCGGACCACACGACCACGTCGTACCCGCTGAGCAGCTTGTCCCAACCATTGGCGTCGAGGGTGGTGACGTCCTGGACCAGTGCAGTGGCGCCGAGTGACTCGATGTCGGAAACATGGTCAGGGTTGCGGATCAGCGAGGTGACCTCGAGGCCCTTGTCCACGAGCTTCGGTGCAGCGAGCAGGCCGACCTTGCCGTGGCCGCCGATGAAGAGAACATTCGTCATTGTTGATCCTCCTGTGTGGGTTATCGGGTGTACATGGGGCGTAACGGGAAGGGACCGGTCACTATTCCATTCATTTCAGGTGGGTACGATTCAGTCCATGGATCACCGTCTACCCGGCCGCCGTACCTCCCGCGCTGCACAGTTGCAGGACGCCCGCCTCTACCTGTGTACGCCGGCACGGACGGAGCAGGGGGACCTGCGCGAGTTCCTCCACGCCGCTTACGAGGGTGGAGTGGACATCATCCAGTTGCGGGACAAGGGTATTGACACCAATGCGGAGATAGAGGCCCTGGAGGTGCTCGCCGAAGTGGCACGTGAGCACGGGAAACTCTTCGCCGTCAACGATCGGGCGGACATCGCCGCACTGGTCGGTGCCGATGTCTTCCACGTCGGACAGGACGACCTGACGACCGCCCAGGCCAGGGAATTGCTCGGCCCGGACGTGCTGATCGGCCTGTCGACCCACTCCCTGTCCCAGGCACGTGAGGCCATGCAGGACGCCGACCTCGACTACTTCTGCACCGGGCCGTTGTGGGAGACCCCGACCAAGCCGGGACGTGCAGCAACCGGACTGGAGCTCGTCACCGAGACCGCGGAGATGCTGGCGTCTGCCACCGAACCGGCGCAGCGGGACAAGGTCTGGTTCACCATCGGTGGAGTGAACGCGCAGACCCTTCCGCAGGTGCAGGCTGCGGCTCACGCCGCGCCGGGGGCGGGGGAGTTCCCGGTGCGGGCTGTGGTCGTCCGTCCGATCACCGGGGCCGTCGACCCCCGTGCCGCGGCAGCCGAACTCGCGGCTGTGCTGGGGTGATTGCCGGGGACACCCGGCCTGGTCCTGAACGTGATACACGCCACTGCGTATCCTTCCCCTTATCCGTCGCGCGTACAGGGGTCAGGCCGTAGGCTCATCATGTGATTCATCCGCTTGGTCGGCGTCGGACGTCGTCGGCCGGACAACTCTCCGAGGAGATCAACTCTATGTCGCGCAGGACACTGCAGTCCGGGGCGCTCGCCCTTCTTCTGGCCACCGGGACGGCCCTCACGTCCTGTTCCTCCGACGGTGACGACACCTCCGCCACCGGTGCGGCGTCAGAGTCGACCACGGGATCCGACAGCTCGACGGCGGAGGAGTCTTCGGAGACTTCCGAATCGTCTGAGTCTTCTGAGTCGTCTGAGTCTTCTCAAACTTCCGGGGCCCCGAGCTCGTCCGAGGGTGACACCTCCTCCGAGGAGCCTGACAGTGAGTCGCCGGACACCGAGGCAGCGGGGGACGCCGACAGCGACGAGCCGGTCGACCTCGACGCCGCACTGCTCGGTGCAGAGGATGCTCCGGAAGGGTTCTCCGTCGCGCAGAATGACCCCGCCAATTCCGAGGTCCCCGAGGGGACCGCGGAGATGCTCAACGCCATGGAGTTCGAGCCAGCGCACTGCAAGGACGTCGTGAACCAGCGTATGCAGGGTGAGACCGCTGACACCGATGCGCGGACGACGAACTACGTCCGTGGCCAGGAGGCGACCATCCTCGTCGCCGTCTCTCCCGGCGCCGAGTCCGAGGCCAACGAGTGCGCCAACATCTCCGCCACCGGCACGGTCGAGGAGGTCCCGATCAGCATCAAAACGGCTTCGCAGGACGCTCCGGTGACCGTCAACGGTGCAGAGCAGGTCACCGGTACGAATCTGGACACCACCATCGGCATCGCCGGGCAGGAGTCCACCGTCAGCCAGACCACCATCACCGGTGTGTCCAACGGCGCCAGCTTCACCGTGATGGGCGGCGGGGACGTCGACCAGGCGACCCTCGTCAGCGTCGCTGAGGCCCAAGCCCAGCGGCTGCAGGGATAACCAAGTAATATTAGGGGAGAAACTACAAGATTCTCTCCGCGCTTGTGATGGCGGAGCCCTACGAGAGGTATCACCATCATGGGCCACACCATATCCACGTCGGCCAGGTCGGCCAGGTCGGCCAGGTCGTCCAGGTCGTCCAGGTCCCGTCACAGTCTCCGTCGTCGCGTTCTTGCGGCGACCACGGCGGCAGTGACGGCATTTTCCCTGGCAGCGTGTTCCGACGACGATTCGGGAGACTCTTCCGGAGGCGACTCAGAAGAGACCTCCTCGGAGCCTCCGGCGGACCTGTCCACAGTCATTCTCGGCGAAGAGGATGCTCCGGAGGGCTATGCGTACGAGGGGGACACTTTCGAGTCGCTCGCGGAGGAGTTCGATGAGATGGATCCCGAATCGGAGGAGGAACTCGATGAGTTGCGTGAGACGATGGGTGTCCTTGACTGGAACCCTGAGGAATGCGGGGAACTGGTGAATGGGCAGATTGAGGCTCTGATCGATGATCCGAACCTGTTCGAGGGGGCCGTCAGTTCGGCGTACATCATCGAGGACCGCGGTGATTTGGGCGACTCCGTCGAGGATCCAATGATGTTGTCGTCAATGGGGAGTTACTCGGTCGCGCTTTTCCCCGGGAACAAGGCGCTCGAGATCCCGGACGCGGACACGTGCCGCGAGGCCACCGGCAGCATGGAAACTGAAGGCATCTCGATGGAGATGAAGATGTCTGTCGAAGACTGGGACATGGAGGGGGTCGAGGTCGACGGGGCTGACGACGTCATTGCCACGAAGTCCACCCTTACGCTCTCTGTGGATGACAGCGGCGGAGGGATGCCGATGGAGCAGTACGGTGCCTATGGCACCGTCAATGGCGTGGACGTCTCCGTCGTCAGCCAGGGTGAAGCTGACCCGGCAGTGGTGGCCGATCTGTTCGCCAAGCAGGTCGAGCAGCTGAGCTGACAGCTCCCAGGACGCACAGTCAGTCCGCACGGGACAAACAGGAAGACCTCCGGTCGAAACCGGAGGTCTTCTTTGGTGTCAGCCTGTGGCGACTAGCAGTCGAAGTACAGCTCGTACTCCAGCGGGGTCGGGGTCAGGCGGTTCGGGGAGATCTCGTTGTCGTACTTGTAACCGATGTAGGTGTCGACCAGGTCCTCGGTGAACACGCCACCTTCGGTGAGGAACTCGTTGTCCTCCTCCAGGGACTTCAGGGCGGCCTCGAGGGAGGTCGGGGCGGTCGGGATGCCGGCGGCCTCCTCCGGGGGCAGCTCGTAGAGGTCCTTGTCGACCGGGGCGTGCGGCTCGATGCGGTTCTTGATGCCGTCGAGACCGGCGAGCATCATCGCGGCCATACCGAAGTACGGGTTGCCCGAGGGGTCCGGCGCACGGAACTCCAGGCGCTTGGCCTTGGGGTTGGAGCCGGTGATCGGGATACGCACGGCGGCGGAGCGGTTACGCTGCGAGTACACCAGGTTGATCGGGGCCTCGAAGCCCGGGACCAGACGGTGGTAGGAGTTCAGCGTCGGGTTGGTGAAGGCCAGGACGGAACCTGCGTGGTGCAGGATGCCGCCGATGTAGTAGCGGGCCAGGTCGGACAGGCCTGCGTAGCCGGCCTCGTCGTAGAACAGCGGCTTGCCGTCCTTCCACAGCGACTGGTGGGCGTGCATGCCCGAACCGTTGTCGCCGGCCAGCGGCTTCGGCATGAAGGTCGCGGCCCTGCCGTTGGCGGCGGCGGTGTTCTTGACGATGTACTTGAATGTCTGCAGGTCGTCGGCGGCGTGAAGCAGGGTGTTGAACTTGTAGTTGATCTCCTGCTGGCCACCGGTGCCCACCTCGTGGTGGAAGCGCTCGATGTCGTAGCCGCTGGTGAGAAGGTTCTTCACCATCTCGTCGCGGACCTCGACGGTCTGGTCGTACGGCGGGACGGGGAAGTAGCCGCCCTTCACACGGGTCTTGGAACCGGTGTTGGGGGTGCCGTCGGTGTTGGCGTCCTTGCCGCGGTTCCACCAGCCCTCGTTGGAGTCGACCTCGTAGAAGGAGGCGTTCTGGCCGGCCTCGTACTTCACCTTGTCGAAGAGGTAGAACTCGGCCTCCAGGCCGAAGTTGCAGGTGTCGGCGATGCCGGTGGAGGCGAGGTACTCCTCGGCCTTCCGTGCGACATTGCGCGGATCACGGGAGAACGGCTCACGGGTGAACGGATCGTGGACGAAGAACTTGATGTTCAGCGTCTTGCTCTTCCGGAACGGGTCGATCTTCGCGGTCGCGAGGTCGGGCAGCAGGTTCATGTCGGACTCGTCGATGGTGGTGAAACCACGCACGGACGAACCGTCGAACGCGAGACCGGTCTCGGCAGCGTCCTCATCAAAAGCGGCAGCAGGGATGGTGAAGTGCTGCTCAATTCCGGGGACGTCAGTGAACCTGACGTCGACGAACTCCACTCCCTCGTCCTTGATGAACTTGCTGACGTCTTCGGCTGTCTTAAATGCCACTTCTTGGACTCCTTGCAGTCGTGGTCGACCCAACTCGTTGTTGACGCTGTCCAACCGTAGTCACAGGTTGTTGCCCCGTGGTCAATCCAATGTTACTGACGCGTAACGGCGACGTTGGTCGCCAACCAACGGGTTCACACCCCAGGATACGGGGTGCTGCCGGGTCAGGTGGCAAGACGGTGGCGATTCCGGGGCGGTCGGGGTACCGAACGCCGGTGTTCAGGCACACCGGTAGTCTTGGTACCTATGGCACAGCGGCAGGACGACAACACGTCCGGCACCGGGAACGGCCCGGGCAAGGACAAGGCACGACAGCAGGCGGAGCGGGAACGACGCCGCGCACGACGCAAGGGGTTGCGGGAGGAGCGCGCCTCCCAACCCAGCTGGTTGGAGGGGCCGCAGGTCCCCGGACAATACGAGAACCCGCACGACCTGAGCGCCTACCCGGGCAAGCTCCTGGGGATGCCGAAGGACGGCCCGGGGTCGATCGCCAGCATGGTGCAGCGGGTGCTGGCCCTGCTCGCCGACTGGCTGATCTGCTACGCCATGGCCTTCTTCATCACCCAGGCCACCGACGCACTCGGTGGGGCTTCGTTCGTGGTGCTCTTCGTGTGGGCGATCTGGCGCATCGTGACGGTGTGGCTCTTCGGCCAGTCGCCGGGCCACGCCCTGCTCGGTATCGGTGTGGCTCGCGTCGATGACACGGATGCCCGGGTCGGCCTGGTGCGCTCCGTGGTGCGGACGCTGCTGACGGTCTTCCTGATCCCGCCGTTGATCCAGGACACCGACGCCCGCGGTATGCATGACCGGGCCACCGGAACCGCGGTGATCCGCACGCGTTGATTCCGGGAAGCCGGGCAAGCCCCGGTAACGACGGTGAAACCCCCTCACCGATCTTGCGTTCGGTGAGGGGGTTTCTGCGTCCCCCGGACGGGGTTTCCATGGGCTCTGCGTCAGCCCTTCTTGTTGCGCTGGGCAGCGCGGCGGGCACGACGGTTGATGCCGGCCGGGTTCTGGGCGCCGCGCGGCACCGGACCCTTCGGCATCATGGACTCGCGCGAGTTCAGCTTCGAGATGGACTCCACGCGGCTGTTCAGTGCGGCCACCTCGTTCTTCTTGATGTTGCGCGGCAGACGCACCAGGTGGTTCTGCAGCTTCCGGATCTCGACCTCGTCCTCACCCTTGCCGACGTAGACGTCGTAGATCGGGGTCTTGCCGAGGATCCGGGCCAGACGCTTGCGCTCCTGGGCCATCATCGGCTTGAGGCGGTGGCGGCTGCCCTCGCCGACGAGGACGATGCCCGGCACACCGACGACGCGGTGGACGGCGTCCATGTGGGTGTTGGTCGCCACGGCGGTCTCCGTGATCCACTTGACGCCGACACCGTCACGCAGGTTCTGCAGGGCCCAGCCGGCCGCGCCGGCCTCGCCCTCGATCTGGTCGTACACGCCGGACTGCAGGCGCCGGGAGAACACCCAGAACGCCGCGAGCACACCGAACAGGATGCCGACCAGGAGGTTCAGCCACCACCAGCCGAAGAGCAGGCTCAGGGCCAGCATCACGACTACGGGGACCAGGAACCCGAGCAGCATGAAGGGGATGAGCTTCTTGTCCTTCTTGCGCTGCATCTGGAAGGCCTGCCACATCTGACTCCTGGTCTGCTTGCGGCTCGCCTTCTTACTGGCCTTGGCCAGCTTCTTGTTTTCCTTTTCCCGGGGATCTTTCGCCATGCCCCTACCTTAGAACATCATGGCCGGTAGACCGTGAAGCGGCAGGAGATAGCGTCACCGGGCGGCGGAGACGGGGGTCTCGGCCGAGGGGCCGTACTTGTCCAGCAGGGTGCTGGCCTCCTGGCTGGTGGTGGACCCCAGGGTGTCACCGAGGTGGGTGAGGTTGTCCGGCAGGGCCTCGCCGCGGGCGGCCTTCGCCTCGGCGTAGAGGCGACCGGAACGGTAGGACGACCGCACCAGCGGGCCGGACATGACGGCACCGAACCCCAGCTCCTTGGCGAACTCGGAGTGCTCCATGAACTCCTCGGGCTTGACCCACCGCTCGATCGGGTGGTGCATGCTCGTGGGGCGCAGGTACTGGGTGATGGTGATGATGTCGGTCCCCGCCTCGTACAGGTCCTTCAGCGAGGACTGCACCTCTTCAGCGGTCTCACCCATGCCGAGGATCAGGTTCGACTTGGTCACCAGGCCGAAGTCACGGGCGGCGCGGATGACCTCCAGCGAACGCTCGTAGCGGAACGCCGGACGGATCCGCTTGAAGATGCGGGGGACGGTCTCCAGGTTGTGGGCGAAGACCTCCGGGCGGGCCTCGAAGACCTCGGCGAGCAGGTCCGGCTTGCCGGAGAAGTCCGGGGTGAGGTTCTCGACACCGGTGTTCGGGTTGAGCTCGTGGACCTTGCGGACGATCTCGGCGTAGAGCCAGGCGCCCTCGTCGTCGAGGTCGTCACGGGTGACGCCGGTGATGGTGGCGTAGCGCAGGTCCATCTCGCGGATGTTCTCCGCGACACGGCGGGGCTCGTCCATGTCCAGGGGCGAGGGCTTGCCCGACTTGATCTGGCAGAAGTCACAGCGCCGCGAGCAGGTGTCGCCACCGATGAGGAAGGAGGCCTCGCGCTCCTCCCAGCATTCGTGGATGTTCGGGCAGCCAGCTTCCTGGCACACGGTGTGCAGACCGGCATCGGAGACCCGGTTCTTCATGTCCCGGTATTCCGGGCCCATCTTGGCCTGGGTACGGATCCAGCGGGGCTTCTGCTCGATCGGGGTCTGGGAGTTCTTCGCCTCGATACGAAGGAGGCGACGTCCATCAGCTTTCACAGTCACGTAACCCAGGGTACGCGGTGAGTTCGCCACATGCTAACCACGCAAAACCACAGGTTGCGCGGCACAGGAAGGTGGCTAGACAGCCCCTTGCGCCACGTCCTCGACCACGCCGTGGGCGAGCTCCTCCGGCACCTCGTCGTCGGTCATCGGCAGCGCGCCCTCCAGCGCGTCCAGGAGGTGCCGGGTGAACAGCGGGGTGGCCTCGGCGACGGTCACCTCGCGGCCCAGTTCGGCCGACAGGGTGGTGACTCCGGTGTCCGCCAGTCCGCAGGGGACGATGTGGTCGTAGTAGTCCAGGGTGTTGTCACAGTTCAACGCGACACCGTGCATGGTGACCCCGCGGGTGACCCGGATCCCGATCGCCGCGATCTTGCGGGCGGGGACGAGCTCCCCGTGGCGTAGCCCCGCCGGGAGCCAGACGCCGGAGCGTCCGGGCACTCGTCCGACATTGTCCAGGCCGAGGTCGTGGCAGGTCGCCAGGACGGCTTCCTCGATACGACGGACATAGTCGACCACGTCGATGGGGTCGGCGAGCTTGACGATCGGGTAGGCGACGAGCTGGCCGGGGCCGTGCCAGGTGATGCGTCCGCCCCGGTCGACGTCGACGACGGGCAGGCCGTTGGTCGGCAGGTCCTCGGGCTGGGTGCGCTTACCGGCGGTGTACGTCGGCGGATGCTGCAGCAGCAGGACGGTGTCGTCTATGGCGTCGTCGGCCCGGCGGCGGGCCAGGTCAGCCTGGCGGTCCCAGGTGGAGAGGTAGTCGACGGTGCCGAGATCGTCCATGGTGAGCGGTGCGTCTGACATCCGGATGGATCCGTGCTGATATCCCATACCTAACGACTCTACCCCGCCTCGGTCGGATGACCGGGGCGGGGTAGAGGGGCGGGACGCTCTAGAGCTGGAGGTCGGCGGTGAAGTCGACGTTCTCCAGGCGGTCGCGGACGGTGGTCAGGAAGCGACCGGCATCAGCGCCGTCGATGACCTGGTGGTCGTAGGTCAGCGGCAGGTAGACCATGCTGCGGATGCCGATGCTGTCCGCACCGTCTTCGCTGATCGCCACGGGGCGCTTGACGATCGCACCGGTGCCGACCATGGCCGCCTGCGGCGGGACGAGGATCGGGGTGTCGGTCAGCGCACCCTCGGAACCGATGTTGGTGATCGTGAAGGTTCCGCCGGAGACGTCGTTCGGCTTCAGCTTCTTGTTCCGGGCACGGTCGGCGATGTCGACGATGGCCTTGGCCAGCTCCGGCAGGGACAGGTCCTGGGCATCGTGGATCACCGGGGAGAGCAGGCCCTCCGGGGTGTCCACGGCGATGCCGAGGTTGACCTTCGAGTGGTAGGTCATCTCCTGGGTCTCGGCGTTGTAGGACGCGTTGACGTTCGGGTGGGCGACCAGCGCCTCGACGATGGCCTTGGCGAAGAAGGGCAGGTAGGTCAGGTTGACGCCGTGCTTCTCCTGGAAGGCAGCCTTGCTCTCCTTGCGCAGGTCGGCGACGTGGGTCATGTCGACCTCGTGGACCTTGGTCAGCTGTGCGGCGCTGTGCAGGGAGGTCAGGGTGGTCTGGGCGGTGATCGCCCGGATCCGGTTGACCTTCTGGGTGGTGCCACGCAGGGAGGCCTTCTCCGGGTCGACGCCCGGAGCGGGGGCGTCCTTTGCGGAGGAGGAGCCGGACTCGCCGTTGGCGGCGGCCAGGACGTCCTGCTTGCGGATGCGTCCACCGACACCGGTGCCCTCGACGCTGCCGAGGTCCACACCGTGCTTCTCGGCGAGCTTGCGCACCAGCGGGGTGACGTACGGCAGGTTGCCCTCGGCCGGAGCGGACTCCTGCTTGGGGGCGGCCTTCTCCTCCGGTGCGGACTTCTGCTCCGGCTCCGGGGTGGGCTCAGGCTCGGAAGCGGACTCGGCGGGCTCCTCCTTCGGCTCTTCCTTGGCCTCCTCGGCCGGCTCGTCCTTCGGCTCCTCGGCGGGCTCTTCGGCCGGAGCGGCACTGCCGTCGCCGACGCGGGCGATCACGGAACCGACGTCGATGGTGTCGTCCTCTTCAGCGAGGATCTCCAGCAGGGTACCGGCGACCGGGGAGGGGACCTCGGTGTCGACCTTGTCGGTGGAGACCTCGAGCAGCGGCTCGTCGACCTCGACCTCGTCGCCGACGCTCTTCAGCCACTGGGTGATGGTGCCCTCGGTGACGGACTCGCCGAGCTCCGGCATGGTCACGTCGGTGCCTGCGCCACCGGCGGAAGCGGAGGAGGAAGCGGACGCCGCCGGCTTCTCATCCTTGGCGGGCTCTTCCTCGGCGGGGGTCTCCTCCGGCTCGGCCGGCTTCTCCTCTTCGGCGGGCTCCTGGTCGTCGCCGGAGTCGCCGGCGGGCTCCTCGCCCTCGTCGCCGATCTCCGCGATGGCGGCACCGACGTCAACGGTGTCGTCCTCCTCGGCGAGGATCTTCAGCAGCACGCCGGACACCGGGGAGGGGATCTCGGTGTCGACCTTGTCGGTGGAGACCTCCAGCAACGGTTCGTCGACCTCGACGGTGTCCCCGACCTGCTTCAGCCACTGGGTGACAGTGCCTTCTGTGACGGATTCGCCCAGTTCGGGCATTTCGACGGAGTGCGCCATGGTGTAGAAGCTCCTAAAAAGCGGAAGTACAGATGTGGAGTACAAAAAAGGTCTCTGACCGAATAGTACATATGGTAGCGCTGTAGGGTCCGGCTGCATGATCGGACCTCCCCGAAAGTGGTGACCCGACGCCCGCGGCATGGTATTCGGCGGTTGACCTAGAATTGGTGGGGTGTTCAATATCTTCGGTCGATCCAGGCGCACCGGGCCCCGCGGACCCAGGGGACCCCGGGGCACGGTGCGTCCCGCTGACCTTGATTATCTGCGGCAGTGGACCGCGACCCACAGGGGAGTGGAGGCGTATGTCGAACCGGAGACCCTGGTCAACGAGATGTCGGTGGTCCTGGTCGACGAGGCCGGGGAGTGGACGCGCCGCCGGATCGGTGGGCCGAAGGGCGTCGACGTGATCATCGACGAGCTGGGGGTGCGCGTGTACGACGCCGCCTCCTCCGGCTATCCGCAGCGGATGCGTGACCGGATCGAGCGCGACCGGATCATCCGGCAGCGGCTCGAGGCTCGCGAGCGGCGCGCCCGATTCGAGGAGCGAAGCCGCGAAGACAGCGACGACTAGTTTTCGGCAGTGTCTGCAGTGTCTGCAGTGTCCGCAATGTCCTCGAGGACCGCGATGATGGTGCGGACCGGGGCTCCGGTGGCCCGCCGCGGGGTGTAACCGCGGGCGGAACCGGAGTTGTAGGCAGGTCCGGCCACGTCGATGTGGACCCAGGGCAGTCCGTCGCTGACGAAGTTGGCGAGGTAGTGCCCGGCGGCGGCCATCCCGCCCCAGCCCTTGGTCGAGATGTTGCGCAGGTCCGCCACGTCCGAGGTGATGTCCCGGGCGATCTCCGCCGGCAGCGGCATCGGCCAGGTCTCCTCGCCGACGGTGTGCCCGACCTCGGCCACACGGTCCCTGAAGGTCGGGGTGCCCATCACCGCGGACATCCGGTCGCCGAGGGCCCGGACCTGGGCGCCGGTCAGCGTGGCGGTATCCAGCAGGTAGTCCGGCTCGTCCTCGCAGGCGCGTGCCAGGGCGTCACCGAGGATCAGGCGGCCCTCCGCGTCCGTGTTGAGCACCTCGGTCGTGGTGCCGCCGTAGTGCCGCAGGATGTCGCCGGGGCGTACGGACAGGCCGTCCGGCATGTTCTCCGCCAGGGGGACCGTCGCGGTGACCGCGACCGGCAGCTCCAGTTCAGACGCGGCGATCACCGCAGAGACCACGGCCGCCGACCCGCCCATGTCGGAGATCATGTTGTCCATCTTCGCCGCAGGCTTCAGCGAGATCCCGCCGGTGTCGAAGGTCACCCCCTTGCCGACCAGGGCGACGTGGCGCGGGTCGTCCACGCCTTCCGGGACGTAGCTGACCCGGACGAGTCGGGGAGGACGCTGTGATCCCTGGCCCACGCCCAGGATCGCCCCGAAGCCCTGCTCGGCGAGATCGGTCTCGTCCAGGACCTCCACCTCGAGGCCGGCGTCGGTGGCGCTCTGCTCGATGAGTGCGGCGTAGCTCTGCGGGTACAGGGCGTTCGCCGGGGCGTTGACCAGGTCCCGGGCGAAGGTCACGGCCTCGACTACCACGCAGGCGTGGGCGAAGGCGTCGTCGGCGTCGGACACCGTGTCGGTGCCGTCCTCGGAACCGGCGGTGCTGTCGCCGGCGGCGATGAGGATGCGGAGCTCGGACGGCTCGGACGGCTCGGACGCGTCAGACTCAGCGGCGGTGCCGTAGCGGTAGCCGCCCAGGGCGTGTCCTTCGGTGGCCGGGCCGATCCCCAGCACCCCCAGAAGGCTGAGCACCGTGGTCGCTCCAGGGGCCTCGGTCGGCAGGGCCCGGGACGCCGCACCGGCGGCGGCACGCAGGGTGTCCTCGGTGACGGCGTCGGCGTCCCCGAGGCCGACGGCGACGATCCGTCGGGCGTCGATGCCGGGCACGGACGGCAGACCGACGACCTCCTCGGCGCGTCCGGTGGCCCCGATGTCGACCAGTGCCTTCCAGACCTCGACCTGCACAAGCTCGGTGACCGACATGTCCAGTGAGGTCTCGATGCCCGACTCACCGACGAAGGTCGGCACCAGCAGAACATCGACGTCGGCATCCGTGACCGAGCCGGTGAACAGTTCAAGTGCAGGGACGACACCGCGGCGCAAGACCGCCGTGGGGTTCGGATTCGCGGAATCTGACTGGTCTGTGGGAGCCGTGCTCGTGGTCATCCCTCACCTCTCCTACGCTCATGGGTACCGACGGGTCTAAGATACAGGCCATGTCTGATTCTGCGCCCGGTTCCGCCTCCACCACCCAACCGTTCACCCGTACGCTCACCGACACCCCGACGTCGGTCGAGCGGATCAACGAGGTTCTCGCCAACCCCGGGTTCGGCAAGTACTTCACCGACCACATGGTGGTCGTCGACTGGACGGAGGACGACGGCTGGCACGAGCCGCGCCTGGTGCCGTACGCCCCACTGCAGATCGACCCGGCCTCCTCGGTGCTCCACTACGGCCAGGCCATCTTCGAGGGTCTGAAGGCCTACCGCCAGCCGGACGGTTCCATCGCGACCTTCCGCCCGGACAAGAACGCCGCCCGCATCCGCTCCTCGGCACGCCGTATGGCCATGCCGGAGGTTCCCGAGGAGCTCTTCCTCGAGTCGCTGCGCCAGATCGTCGACGTGGATTCGGCATGGGTCCCGGAGGCCGGCGGCGAAGCTGCGCTGTACCTGCGCCCGTTCATGGTCTCCAACGAGGTCGGCCTGGGCGTTCACCCGGCGAACAGCTACAGCTTCTACGTCATCGCCTCCCCGGCCGGCGCCTACTTCAAGGGCGGCATCACCCCGGTGAGCGTGTGGCTGTCGACCGAGTACGTGCGTGCGGCTCCGGGAGGCACCGGTGCGGCGAAGTTCGCCGGGAACTACGCAGCCTCGCTCGCCGCCCAGTCCTTCGCCGAGGAGCAGGGCTGCGACCAGGTCGTGTGGCTGGACGCCGCCGAGCACACCTGGATCGAGGAGATGGGCGGCATGAACCTCGCCTTCATCCTGAAGGACGGTGACTCCGCCGACAGTGCCGACGCTGCCGAGCTGGTCACCCCGGAGCTCTCCGGGTCGCTGCTGCCCGGCGTCACCCGCGAGTCCCTGCTGCAGCTGGCGCAGGACGACGGCCTGAAGGTCACCGAGCGCAAGTTCAGCGTCGAGGAGTGGAAGCAGACCGCCGCCTCCGGCGAGATGATCGAGGCCTTCGCCTGCGGAACCGCCGCCGTGATCACCCCGGTCGGCACCGTCAAGGACCGCACCGGGGAGTTCCAGGTCAACGGAGGAGAGTCCGGCGAGATCACCATGCGTCTTCGCGAGCACCTCACCGGCATCCAGCGGGGCACCGTGGAGGACACCCACGGCTGGAACTACACCCTGGTTCCGGCTTCGTCCGCCTAGTGACCGTCGCGGTCGGCGACGACCGCGGCGGTGCGCACCATCGGCAGGACGGCCAGTCCGGCGCCGCTCCCGGAGTCGGGAAGGCCCAGGTCGTCGTCGTGGACGGGGGAGAGCGACAGTCGTCGCAGCGCAGGGGGCGCTGAAGGTTCGTCGGGTGTGTGCGGGGCCAGCCACCAGGACGTCGACCCCGGACGCAGTGATTCCGCCAGCAGCGCGGCGGCGAGCGTGGCAGGTCCGTCCAGGATCACCGGGGTGCGACGCTCGGCGGAGCGCGACAACAGCCCTGCGACCACGGCGAGCTCCGGGGTACCGATCATCCGTAGGATCTCACGGCTGGACGAGGCCGTCGCCGGGCCGCGGCGGTGTCGGCGGGTGGTGAACATGAGGTCACGCACGGCGATGACCCGCTGCTGCCAGTCAGGGGCATCGGAGCGCAGCAGGTTCACCGGCTCGACGTTGCACCGGGTGCCGATCACGGCGTCCGTGGCGGCGGCTGCGGCGAGTTCTGCGTCGGGCAGACTGACCAGCAGCAGGGGAGTGGCGGCGTCGGCGTGGGCGTCGGCCAGGTTCTCGCCCTGGCCGATGAGTGACAGCACCGACTCGGAGGTTAGCTCGTCCGTTTCGGGTGCGGTGAGCTCGACGTCCGCCCCGGCGATCGCCGCCATGTCATTGAGCGCCGCACCGCCTGTCGCGAGGTCGTCGGCGGCAGCTGAACCGTCCCGGGTGACTGCGAGCAGGGTGGGACGCGCAGCGTTCCCCGTTTCGTCCGGAACGAGGGCGGAGGCGCAGCCCGTGCTGGTGACCCAGTCCCGGAGCCTGGAGAGAACCGTCATGGTGGAAGTTCCGATACGCCTGGGACCGGACTAGACCGTGTCGCCGAGCTGGGTCTGCGGTGCCGGGGTACGCATCTTGCGGATCATGGTGGCGCGGGTGAAGGCGTAGAAACCGATCGACCACTTACCGAAGGTGTTGTCGGGGTAGCGTTCGTTCACCAGGCGGTTGGCCCGGCGTCCCAGGAAGAAGCCCTCGACCACCATGACGAGGATCACCACGAGCATGAGCAGGGACACCATGTTCGCGATGTCCGGGTACTGGGTACCGACGATCATGACCACCACGACGATCAGGGCGATCGGCAGGAAGTAGTTCATGAGGTAGCGCTTGGAGTCGACGAGGTTACGCACCAGCGCCTTCTCCTTGCCCTGGTCACGGGCCAACAGGTAGTCCGGATCGCCGGCCATCATGCGCTCATTGGCCTTCTGGCGGGCGGCAGCGGCCTCCTCGCGCTGCTTGCGCTTCTGCTCCTTGTACTCCTCCTTGGACATCGAGGACTTGATGTCCTTCTTGCGCTGACGTGCCTCCTTGGGGGTCAGGGGAGCGTCGTAGTGTGAGCGTCGCACGCCCGTGGCGCGCTCGACCTCGTTGCGCTTCGGGGTGGGACGCCCCTTCTTCGGGGTCTGCCCCTTGGGCAGCACGGAGCCGTCCGCGGCGCCGGAGGTGTCGGCGGCCGTCGCGGACTGGGCGCTGGCGGCGGTTGCGTCAGTGTCGTCAGAGTCGGAGCTGTTCTTCCACGGGAGTTTCACACCACACAGGCTAGAGCACCAGAGGTATCCGGTGCCAAAGAGGGCGGCTCTACGGCGGGTGCGTCGGCGCAGACCCGGGAACACACGATGGAATACTTCGGTGGCTTTCGTGGTTGTGGGGGAGTAGTTTGGGAATATCCGCACCAGACGTGCATCGAAAGTCGCGCATCAGACCAGGAGGAATTGATGACCGCTCCCGAGAAGACCACCGGGGTTGAACTGACCACCGCCGCCGCCGGCAAGGCAGCAGGCCTGCTCGCCCAGGAGGGCCGGGACGATTTGTCTCTGCGTATCGCCGTGCAGCCGGGTGGTTGCGCCGGTCTGCGCTACCAGCTCTTCTTCGACGACCGTACCCTCGACGGCGATCTCGTCGACGAGGTCGAGGGCGTCCGTCTGGTCGTCGACAAGATGTCGGCCCCGTACCTGACCGGTGCCAAGATCGACTTCGCCGACACCATCGAGTCCCAGGGGTTCACCATCGACAACCCCAACGCCGGCGGGTCCTGCGCCTGCGGCGACTCCTTCAGCTGATCTGAGGGCGACACAGGACGACCCCGACTGAGCATGATCCATGCTCGGTCGGGGTCGTTTCGTGTGTGACGGCCGACTGAGGCCACCTGAACAACCACAACCGATCGAGAATCCGTTGAACGCGGGCGTCCCCGGGCCTCTACAGGTGGACCGGGAAGTCGCGCTCGTCGATCTCCGGGTGGATCCGGTCCTCGACGAAGATGCCGTGCCAGATCATGAAGGCGATCACGGTCCACAGGCGACGGGAGTGGTCGGGGCCGGTGCCGGTCGCCGAGCCGGAGGAGAAGGACACGCGGTGCTCCTCGAGCATCGCGAGTACCTCGGCCTTGTTGAAGATGTGATCCGTCCGGGACTCCTCGATGGTCTTCTTCGCCCAGTCGTGGAGCTCCTCGCCGGCCAGCCAGTGACGCAGCGGCACCGGGAAGCCCAGCTTCTTACGGTTGATCACGTGCTCAGGGACGATCAGTTCCAGTGCACGGCGCAGTGCGTACTTCGTGGTGCCGTGGCCGACCTTCAGCTCGTGCGGGATGGTGCGGGCGACGTCGAAGACGACCTTGTCCAGGAAGGGGACGCGCAGCTCCAGCGAGTTGGCCATGGTGATCTTGTCCGCCTTCACCAGGATGTCGCCGCGCATCCAGGTGAACAGGTCCAGGTGCTGCATCCGGGAGACCGGGTCCATGTCGGTGGACCGGGCGTAGATCGGTGCGGTGACCTCGCGGTGGTCCCACTCGGGACGCGCGATCCGCAGGACACGCTCCAGCTGCTCGTAGTTGAAGGAGCGGGCGTTGCCGTAGTAGCGCTCCTCCATCGGCGTGGTGCCGCGCTGCAGCAGGGACTTGCCGCGCATGCCGTCCGGCAGGGCATTGCCGACGGTGCCCAGCACCTTCTTGATCGGGGAGGGGATCTTCTCGAAGGGCGCCAGCGACAGCGGCTCCTTGTAGATGGTGTAGCCACCGAAGAGTTCGTCGGCGCCCTCACCGGAGAGCACAACCTTCACCCGCTCACGGGCGGCGGCGGCGACGAAGTAGAGGGGAACCAGGGCCGGGTCGGCGACCGGGTCGTCGAGGTACCAGATGATCTTCGGGACCGCGGCGGCGAACTCCTCCGGGGAGACGACCTTGACCACGTGCTCCACGCCGATCGCGGCGGCGGACTCGGCGGCGACGTCGACCTCGGAGTAGCCCTCACGCTCGAAACCGGTGGTGAAGGTGACCAGGTCCGGGTTGTGCTGCTTGGCCAGCGAGGCGATCGCGGTGGAGTCGATGCCGCCGGAGAGGAAGGAACCCACGGTCACGTCGGCACGCATGTGCTTGGCGACGGAGTCCTGCAGGGCATCGGCGATGCGGTGGTACAGCTTGTCCTCGCTGCCGGCAGGGACGGGGACGACCGGGAAGGTCGGCTCGAAGTAGCGGACGGCCTCCACCTCGCCACCGGGGGTCAGGGTGGCGTGGCAGCCGGACTCCAGACGGCGGATCCCGGCGTGCAGGGTCTCCGGCTCGGGCACGTACTGCAGGTCCGTGTAGTGGACGACGGCACGGTCGTCAAGGCTCTTGTCTAGACCGATGGCGTCCGCCATGTCCAGGACGGACTTCTTCTCGCTGCCGAAAGCGGTGCCGGCGGCAGTGGTGGCGTAGAAGAGCGGCTTGATCCCGAAGGGGTCGCGGCCCAGGAAGAGGGTGCGCTCCACCGAGTCCCAGACGGCGAAGGCGAACATGCCGCGCAGGTGGTTGACGACGTCCTTGCCCCAGTGGTGGTAGCCCACCACGATGGTCTCGGAGTCACCTGAGGTGCGGAACCCGTAACCGGCGGCCTGCAGTTCCTCGCGGAGCTCCAGGTAGTTGTAGATCTCGCCGTTGAAGGTCATCGAGTAGCGGGAGGGGTTGTCCTCCGGGCCCCACTGCAGGGGCTGGTGGGAGTGCTCCAGGTCGATGATCGACAGGCGGTTGAATCCGAAGACGACCGTGTCGTCGTTCCATGTCCCGTCCTCGTCGGGGCCGCGGTGGCGCATGCAGGGCAGGGCGTGGGCGACGGCGTCGACGTAGTTGTCGGCGTCGTCCTGCGCGGTCAGGAATCCAAGAAGTCCACACATGGGCGCTAGGGGTCATCTCCGTTGTAGTCGGTGGCCGGGGTGTCCCGGATGGGCGAATTGCTGAATCACCAGACTACTCGGCGGGTCGCTCGGCGCGTAGCGCTGCGTGTCGCGTGACCCAGGCAACCCCGAATAGGGCCGATGTGGAATCACAAGCGTGTCCATGATGGTGGACCGTGACCCCCCATGCACTAAGGTCGGATGGTGACACGGGACCCAGGTGCGTCCTCTGCAGGCGATGGCACCGCTGCGGCCCCGATGAACACGACGTGTGATTGAGGAAGGCATACTCGCGTGGAACAGCGAAAAGTTCACGGCACCGGGCGCAAGCTCGGCCTTGCCGGAGTACTGGGACTCGGTTCCCTTGCCCTGGTCGGCTGCGATGTCGCAGTACCTGACAACGGTTTCTTCCATGCCCTGCGTATGGGTTGGCCGGAGGGCATCACCCCCGAGTCCGAGTCCATGGGCAACTTCTGGGTGTGGACCTGGGTCGTTGCATGGATCATCGGCATCATCATGTGGGCCCTCATGTTCGTGGTGATCTTCCGCGACAGCGACAAGCGGGCCAAGAAGAAGGGGAAGCCGGAGTTCACGCGGCAGACCCAGTACAACGTCCCGCTGGAGCTTGTCCTCACGGTCGTCCCGGTCCTCATCGTCATGGGACTGTTCTTCTTCACCGTCCAGACCCAGGACAAGGTCACCGCGCACGACAAGAACCCGCAGGTCTCCGTCGACGTCACCGCCTACCAGTGGAACTGGAAGTTCGGTTACGGCGAGATCGACGGCGAGTTCACCGGCGACGGCGAGACCTACGTCGGTGAGGACTCCGAGCGCACCGAGGCCGCCGAGCAGGCTGCCGAGGTTCCGCAGGACGACCGCGGCGAGCACGGCAAGGCCGTCGGACCGATCCACGGCGACCTGAAGGACGACTTCACCTACCTCAACTACGACCAGATCGAGACCGTCGGTACGTCCGAGGAAGTCCCGGTGCTGGTGCTCCCGGTGAACACCCCGATCCAGTTCGACCTGGCATCCTCCGACGTGATCCACTCCTTCTGGGTCCCGGAGTTCCTCTTCAAGCGCGATGTCTTCCCGCACCCGGAGGCCAACCAGTCCGAGCGTAAGTTCCAGATCGAGGAGATCGACGAGGAAGGCGCATTCGTCGGCCGTTGTGCCGAGATGTGCGGTACCTACCACGCGATGATGAACTTCGAGGTCCGTGTCGTCAGCAAGGAGAGCTTCGCTGACTACCTCGCCTTCCGCGAGGCCAACCCCGAGGCCAGCAACGCCGACGCTCTGCGCGAGATCGGCGAGGCTCCCTACGCAACCTCCACCAAGCCCTTCCTTCCGGGCCGTGACGCCACCCGTGAGGGCGGCGACACCAACACCATCAATTCCCCCGAGTCCTAAGACGGCCAAGAGAAACTAGGAGACGACAATGCGCCAGACAGCAAAGCTGATGTATGGCCTCACCCTGTTCCTCGCGGTGATGGCCGGGGTGTACTTCTTCGCCACCGCGCAGCTCAACGACGGGTCCAACCAGCAGGGCGCTGAGTGGGCAGGTGGCACCGGCCTGGTGCTGGCCACCCTGCTGACCCTCTTCCTCGGTGTGTACTTCCACCTCAGTAACGCCAAGGCCGACATCGAGCCCAAGGACTGGGAGGAAGCGGAGATCGAGGACGGCGCCGGCGTGCTCGGCTTCTTCGCGGCGAGCTCGGGTTGGCCGTTCATCATGGCCGTGTCCATCGTGATGATGGCCTACGGCATCTCCTTCTGGCTGATCTGGCTGATCATCATGGGGGCCGTCATGCTGGTCTGGTCCTCGATCATGCTGAACCTGCAGTTCGGTCTTCCTCCCGAGAAGGAGTAACCGACAGCAGCATCTGCAGCACATACAAGAAGGAGCACCCGGGACTTCCTCGCGGGTGCTCCTTCTTGTATGTGCTGTTCGTGTCCGAAGGGGGGGAGGGGGAGGAGAGGTCAGTCCCGACCGACGATCTCCAGCATCTTCTTCTCCGCAGCACCGGACTCCAGCGCCTCACGGGCCACCGCCAGCTGCTCGGTCAGCACCGTCTTCAGGTCGCTGTCCTCCCAACCGCGGACGGCGGCGAGAGCGCCGGCGGCGTTGAGCAGGACCGCGTCCTTCACCGCGCCCTCGAGTTCACCGGCGAAGAGCCGGCGGGCGATGTCGGCGTTGAACTCGGGGTCGCCTCCCTTGAGAGCATCGTCGTCGTAGACGTCGAGCCCGAAGCTGCGGGGGTTGATGGTGAACTCGCCGGTGCGTCCATTGGCGTCGACGGTCACGACCTCGGTGGGGGCGGAGACGCTGATCTCGTCCATGCCGTCCAGCCCGCGGACGATCAACGCCCGGACGCCCTGGTGGGCGAAGGCGCCACCCATGATCGGCATCATGTCGCGGAAGGCGCAGCCGATGAGTCCGAACTTCGGTCCTGCCGGGTTGGTCATCGGGCCGAGGAGGTTGAACAGTGTCGGCACCGCGAGCTCGGACCGCACCGGACCGGCGAAGCGCATCGCCGGGTGGTAGGTCTTGGCGAACATGAACGCGAAGCCGGTCTCCAGTGCGTCCGCGTGGATGGTCTCGGGGGAGCGCTCGATGTCCAGACCGAGGGTCTCCAGGACATCGGCGCCGCCACACTTGGAGGACGCCGCCCGGTTGCCGTGTTTGACCACGGGCACCCCGGTCGATGCGACGACGAAGGACGCCATCGTCGAGATGTTCACCGTGTGGTGGCCGTCGCCACCGGTGCCGACGATGTCCACGGCATCGGGGACGTCGGTGAAGTCGACGGGGGTGGCGAAGTTGCGCATCGCCGATGCCGCCGCCGACAGCTCGGCAGCGGAGATCCCCTTGACCCGCAGGCCGAAGGCGAAGGCGGCGAGTTGGGCGTCCGTCGCCGAGCCCTCCATGATCTGACTCACCGCCCAGCTGACCTGCGACTCGCTGAGCTCCTCGTGGCGACCGATACGGTCCAGCACCCCGGGCCAGGTGAAGTAGCTCGGCGGCAGACTTGTGTTGTCCAGAGCCCGGACGTGGTCCGGACGCGCCTCACCACGAGGTGAAGGTGAATCAGGCGACATGGAAGGTCCTCTCGTTTCGTGTCAGTGCGGTTCACCGACCATCCTATTCCCCACGACACGGTGGGAGAGGGGGTGGTCTGGCTCACCGCCGTTTGGGAACTGGAGGGTGCCTCGCGGTAGCCTGGTGAGGTGACCGCGGAGAACGCGGATCTGCCTGGTTCCCGGCAGCCCCTTTCCGGGGGTGGGAACCCCGGGTACGAGGGCGGGAGGCAGTCAGGGGCTTCCGGTGGGGATGGGGATTCACCTGCGGTTATGGCACCGCGTCGGATGGAGGGGGCAAAGAGTTCCCGGCTAACCCCGTTTGTGGTGAGTTGCCAGGAAATCTCGAGACGCGACCTGCAGTTTTACAGATTGGGCGTGTCTAACCGGGGTTGCGAATCGACTATGGGGGAGACGTCGGCCATACTTGTAGGCGTGACGAGCGCAGTTGGAAACCAAAGCATGGCAGCACCACAGCGTGCCGTGACGCTGAACCGACCGAACATGGTCAGCGTCGGCACGATTGTGTTCCTGTCCCAGGAATTGATGTTCTTCGCGGGCTTGTTCGCGATGTACTTCGTCTCGAAGGCGAACTCCGGCGGTAACTGGCCGTCGGAGCCGACACATCTGAACGTCCCGTTCGCCCTGGCGATCACCGTGATTCTGGTGTCATCGTCATTCACCGCACAGTGGGGAGTCTTCGCTGCCGAGCGCGGCGACGTCTTCGGCCTCCGTAAGTGGTATGCACTCACCATCGTCCTCGGCTCGATCTTCGTGATCGGCCAGGGATACGAGTACATCGCACTGGTGGGGGAAGGCACCACGATCCAGAGCAGCGTCTACGGCTCGGTGTTCTTCATCACCACCGGCTTCCACGGCGCACACGTCATCGCTGGCGTGCTTGCTTTCGTGGTCATTCTTCTTCGCACGGTGAAATCGAAGTTCACTCCGGCCCAGGCCACATCCGCCGTCGTCGTGTCGTACTACTGGCACTTCGTCGACGTCGTGTGGATCGGACTGTGGATCACGATTTACTTCATCCAGTAGGCCGGACGGGCCGATGTGTGACGCTCGGCCGTTAAGCCCATCGCCTTCCAAATGACGAGTTAAAGGGAACAAGATGGATATCAACAATCCCACTCCCGAGGGGGAGCAGCCGCCGGCTACCGCCGCCACGGCATCCACAACAGGCAAGAAGCGCCGTAACCGGCGTAAGCTGCGCCGTGTCTTCGCCGGGGCGCTCGCGCTCGTGCTCGGCCTGACCGGTGCAGGTCTTGTCGCGCAGGCGTTCACGCCTGACCAGCAGACCGCGACTGCTGAGATGAGCGCGGACCAGATGATCACCCAGGGTGAGGAGATCTACCAGGTCGCCTGCATCACCTGTCACGGTGCCAACCTCCAGGGTGTCGAGGACCGCGGCCCGTCGCTCGTCGGTGTCGGCGAGGGTGCCGTCTACTTCCAGGTTCACTCCGGTCGTATGCCGATGAAGCGTAACGAGGCCCAGGCCGACCGCAAGGACGCACGTTTCAACGAGGCTCAGACCCTGGCGCTCGCCGCCTACGTCAACGCCAACGGTGGCGGCCCCGGCATCGTCAAGGACGAGGACGGTTCCATCGCCATGGAGTCGCTCCGTGGTTCCAACAACAACGACGGTGAGATCGACCCCAAGGACGTCTCCCGTGGTTCCGACCTCTTCCGTCTCAACTGTGCCTCCTGCCACAACTTCACCGGTAAGGGTGGCGCTCTCTCCGGCGGTAAGTACGCACCGCCGCTGGACCCGGCCAATGAGCAGGAGATCTACCAGGCCATGCTCACGGGTCCGCAGAACATGCCCAAGTTCTCCGACCGCCAGCTCACGGCTGACGAGAAGAAGGACATCATCGCCTACATCAAGTCTGCGAAGGAGACCCCGAACCAGGGAGGCATCGGCCTCGGAGGTATCGGCCCGGTCACCGAAGGCATGGTCATGTGGATCGTCGGGATCGTCGTGCTCATCGGCGCGGCTATGTGGATTGGAACCCGGTCATGAGTGAAATCAAGAGCACCTACTCTGAAGAAGAGATCAAGGGCATGAGCGACGAGGAGCTCGCCCGCCTCGGTACCGAGATGGACGGCGTCACCGTCGCCTTCCGCAAGGAGCGTTTCCCCGTCGAGAACGACCCTGCCGAGAAGCGTGCCGCCCGCGGCATCGGCTTCTGGTGGGCCCTGTCGGTCATCTTCGGACTCGCCTTCGTGGCCGTCTACCTGTTCTGGCCGTGGGAGTACAAGCACCTCGCTGAAGAGGGCCTCGGGATCTACACCCTGTACACACCGCTGCTCGGTGTGACCTCCGGTCTCTCCATCATCTGCCTGGGTGTCGGTGCGGTCCAGTTCTCCAAGAAGTTCGTCCCGGAGGAGGTCGCGGTCCAGAAGCGCCACGACGGTCCCTCCGACGAGATCGACCGCCGCACCATGACCGCGCTGCTGAACGACGCGTGGAAGACCTCGACCCTGGGTCGCCGTAAGGTCCTCATGGGCCTGGGCGGTGCAGGTGTGGCACTGGCCGGCGTGGCGATCGCTCTCCCGCTGGGCGGCATCGTCAAGAACCCGTGGCGACCGACCTCCAAGATGGGCATTGCCGGCGACGGCACCCTGTGGACCACCGGCTGGACGCTGGTGAACGACGGTGCCAAGGTCTACCTGGGCCGCGACACCGGCACCGTCGCCGAGGAGCACGACGGCCACTGGACCACCCAGGGCGTCAATCGCCTGGTCCGTGTGCGTCCGGAGGACCTCGACGCCGGTGGCATGGAGACCGTCTTCCCGATGACCGAGGAGATGGTCAACGACCACGACGAGTTCGATGCCGAGCGGGACGTCTACGAGGAGCACATGCACTCGATCCACGGTTCCCGTAACGCCGTGATGCTGATCCGTCTGCGTCACGAGGACGCCCTCAAGGCGGTCCAGCGTGACGGCCAGGAGGACTTCCACTACGGCGACTACTACGCCTACTCGAAGATCTGCACCCACATCGGTTGCCCCACCTCTCTGTACGAGCAGCAGACCAACCGCATCCTGTGCCCCTGCCACCAGTCGCAGTTCGATGCACTGCACTGGGGTAAGCCGGTGTTCGGTCCGGCCGCCCGTGCCCTTCCCGAGCTGTCCATCAACGTCGATGAGGACGGGTTCCTGTACGCCGACAAGAACTTCGTCGAGCCCGTCGGCCCTGCCTTCTGGGAGCGTCAGTCATGAGCACACCCACCAAGCCTTCACGTCTGGCCGAAGCGGCCAACAACTTCGACGAGCGCTACACCGCAGCCAGCGGTCTGAGGAAGCAGATCAACAAGGTCTTCCCGAGCCACTGGTCCTTCATGCTCGGTGAGATCGCGCTCTACTCCTTCATCATCCTGCTTCTGTCGGGTGTCTACCTGACGCTGTTCTTCGACCCCTCGCTGGCGAAGGTCATCTACGACGGTGCCTACGCCCCGCTGAACGGCGTCGAGATGTCCCGCGCCTACGAGACCGCGCTGAACATCTCCTTCGAGGTGCGCGGCGGTCTGTTCATCCGCCAGGTGCACCACTGGGCGGCACTGCTGTTCGCGGTGTCGATCATGGTCCACATGCTGCGCATCTTCTTCACCGGTGCGTTCCGCAAGCCCCGTGAGGCGAACTGGGTCATCGGCTGCGTCCTGCTGCTGCTGTCCGTCGCCGAGGGCTTCATGGGCTACTCCCTGCCGGACGACCTGCTCTCCGGTGTGGGTCTGCGAATCATGTCCGCCATCATCATCGGACTGCCGATCATCGGTACCTGGATGCACTGGATCATGTTCGCCGGCGACTTCCCGGGCGACATCATCATCCCGCGCCTGTACATCGCCCACGTGCTGCTGATCCCCGCGATCCTGCTGGCCCTCATCGCCGCCCACCTGGCGCTGGTCTGGTACCAGAAGCACACCCAGTTCCCCGGACCGGGCCGTACCGAGCGCAATGTCGTCGGTGCCCGCGTCATCCCGGTGTTCGCCGTCCACTCCGTGGCCTTCGGTCTGATCACCTTCGGCTTCATCGCCCTGATGGCCGGTGTCTTCCAGATCAACGCGATCTGGAACCTGGGACCGTACAACCCCTCGCAGGTGTCCGCAGGATCGCAGCCTGACATCTACATGCTGTGGACGGACGGTGCGGCCCGTATCATGCCCGCCTGGGAGCTTTACCTGGGCAGCTACACGATCCCCGCCGTCTTCTGGGTCGCCCTGTTGCTCGGTATCCTCGTCGCGCTGCTCTTCGCCTACCCGTGGATCGAGCAGCACTTCACCAAGGACAACGCACACCACAACCTGCTGCAGCGTCCGCGCGATGTCCCGGTCCGCACCTCCCTCGGTGTCATGGCGATGGTCACCTACATCATCCTCACGGTCTCCGGTGGTAACGACCACGTCGCCGCGTTCTTCAACATCTCGCTGAACGCGATGACCTGGGCCGGTCGTATCGGCTTCGTCCTGCTGCCGCCGATCTCGTACTTCATCACCTACCGGATCTGCCTGGGCCTCCAGCGCAACGACCGCGCGGTGCTGGAGCACGGTATCGAGACCGGTACCATCCGCCAGCTGCCCAACGGTGGCTTCATCGAGGTCCATCAGCCGATCGGCCCGGTGGACGAGCACGGCCACCCGATCCCGCTGCCGTACGCCGGCGCCCAGGTGCCCACCAAGCTCAACCAGCTCGGCTTCGCCGGTGCCCCTGGCCGTGGCTCCCTGTTCAAGCCCGATCCGGAGGACATCGTCCACCAGATCGAGGAGATCGAGGAGGCCAACGAGAAGGAGCACAAGGAGATGCTGCAGCGTCTCCAGGAGCAGAACCGTCGCCAGCTCGGCGACGCAGGCCACGAGAACCCGTAGCCTCCTACTGCCCAGGCAAACGCCCCGCCGTGATCATCACGGTGGGGCGTTTGCCTGTGTTCTCTGCTGTTGTCTGTCTACCGCGCTGTGGCGGCGCTCTGGAGCCAGCGGAGGAGGTCGGCCGTCGCGAGCACGTCCTCGTGCGCCCGGTGCACGGGGGAGTGTCGTAGCTCCAGGACGTCCGCCAGACGGTCCAGACGGTAACGACCCACCTGTTCCCGCGGAATCAACTCACGGGCGCTCTCGGCGGTGCACAGCGTGGAGACGACCTCGAGGCCCGTCTGCCCCTCACGATCGAGTTCGCCGTCGACGAAGGCGATGTCGAAGGAGACGTTGTGTCCGACGAGGATGCGGCCCGCCGTCAGTCGCACCAGATCCCCGAGAACGGATGGCGCCGAAGGTTGTCCCGCGAGGTCGTGGTCGGTCACACCGGTGAGCTCGGTGATGACCCGGGGGAGGGGACGCCCGGGATCGACGAGGGAATGAATGGACTCCTCTATCTCCCCGTCCACCAGATGTACGGCGGCGACCTCGATGATGCGGTCGTTCTCCGGGTCGAGACCGGTGGTCTCGCAGTCGAGGATGACGCAGTCACGGAGGGCGTCGGTCAACGACCGGGCAAGGGTTGAGGGTCGGTTGGTCACAGTCGTCCACTCTACGACGTGCCCCGGACACGCTGTGACGGGTGTGACTGATGTGCCCATGTGCAGGCGGGTCACACGCACGCAATCCGTAATGTGACGAGGATCACATTATCAAGTGCCGGTGCCGGACGACGAGGCCTCCATAGGTGGTTTCTTCATGAAATTACCTCTTGTTTCTGCAGGTCATGACGCCCGGAGTGCGGCGCGTGGCTGCGGCGTAGCGATAAGGTGGAGCTTTGGTCGCGATTCAATAACGGTTGCATAACGGTCTGGCGACGCTCCGGTCACGGTGTGGGAGTTGGACAAGACCGAGATCATTTCGTAATCTTCTCGTGACCTTACGGGGCGACCACATCGCCAGAGATTCCAAAAGCCCCGACAGCGATCAGGAAAGGCACTATCCACATCATGGGCAAGCACAGTCTGAAGAAGGACCACTCCCGCCGCAACGCCGCCGTGGCAGCCGCAGTGGGCGTGAGCGCAGTCATCGCCCTCCCGGCGACCGCGCAGGCCGTGACCGTCCAGGTGCCCGGCACCGACCAGTCCGTCGAGGTTCCGGACGAGGCAGTCGACTTCGCCGGCCAGTACGTCGACGTCGACTCCTACCTCGCCGAGGCGGAGAACGTCTCCTCCCCGTCTGCCCCGGCAGCTCCGTCCGCCGAGCAGAGCACCGGCCAGAAGATCGCCGACGCCGCCATGTCCAAGCAGGGCGCCCCCTACTCCTGGGGTGCCACCGGCCCCGACGCCTTCGACTGCTCCGGCCTGACCAGCTGGGCCTACAAGCAGGTCGGCAAGTCCATCCCGCGCACCTCCAGCGACCAGGCATACTCCGGTACCCCGGTCTCCCTGGACGCCCTGAAGCCGGGTGACATCGTCTCCTACTACGGCGGCGCCTCCCACGTGGCCATCTACATCGGCGACAACAAGGTCGTCCAGGCCGTGAACGAGGGCACCCCGGTCCAGGTCAACGACCTGAACTACATGCCGGTCAACAACGCCGTCCGCTTCTAGGACGCACCGCCAGGCGCCACCCGGCGCCAGCTTTCACAGCCCCGTGGACGACCCCGCCGACACGGCAGGGTTGGACCACGGGGCTGTTTCGTGTGGGGATTACGAATCCATAACGATGTTGTGGCAGTATATCCGCATCAGACCTGATCATTTGGAAGAGGAACAACGACAGTGAACGACCACCGTCTCCGGGTCACGTCCCCGGTCACCTCCAGCCGCTCCGCCCGCGCCGTCGCCGGGCTCGGAATCACCGCGGCTCTTGCTCTGGGCACCGCCGCAACTGCGGGCACGGTCTTCGCAGACCCCGCCGACGCAGACGCGGCGTCCGACGTCGACACCTCCCCGCTGCCCACCGACGCCGACGGGCTGCTCGAGCGTCTCGAAGAGGTCTCCCGTCAGGCCCAGGTCACCAGTGACGAGGTCGAGGAGAACCGCACGGCGATCGAGGAGGCCCGTGGTCGCGCCGACGCCGCCAACAAGGCCGCCGACCGCCACACCGCCGAGGTCGACCGCGCACGTGAGGCCGTCGAGAACTCCCGCGGCCCGGTCACCGAACTCTCCCAGTCGCTCTACCGCGGAGCGGTCATCGACCCGGTGACCGCCGTCGCCGGTGCGTCCAACCCGCAGGACGCCATCGACCGCAGCGCCTTCACCCGGGCCCTCAACGACGACCGCTCCGGCAAGCTCGAAGCGCTGCAGGACAGCCTCCGCGAGGCGGATGAGCAGGAGAGCCGCGCACAGCGTGCCAAGGCCACCGCCAGTTTCCAGCTGTCCCTGCTGAACACCCGTGAGCGCGAGCTCGCCGAGCGCAACGAGACCCTCGACGGTCTCAAGGAGCAGATCGCGGACGCCGTCGACGGTCTCAGCCCCGAGGAGAAGAGCCGCTGGGTCGACCGCAACGGTCCGATCGACGTCGACGTCGAGGAGTTCCTCGGGGAACTCGAGGACGGTGGGGACGCTGTCGACGCCTCCGGCGTGGTCGGCGCCGCGATGTCCAAGCTCGGTTCCCCGTACTCCTGGGGCGCCACCGGCCCGGACTCCTTCGACTGCTCCGGTCTGATGTTCTGGGCCTACCAGCAGTCCGGCAAGTCCATCCCGCGTACCTCCGCCGCACAGGTCTCCGGTGGCACCTCCGTGTCCCGCGAGGACCTGCAGCCCGGCGACATCGTCGGCTTCTACCCGGGGGTGACCCACGTCGGCATGTACATCGGCGACGGTCAGATCGTCCACGCCTC
>DXGC01000123.1 GCA_019114135.1 Candidatus Corynebacterium avicola | reverse complement strand
CGGGCGAGGAGGCGGGCGATGTCGGCACCGATGCCGCGGGCCGCACCGGTGACCACGGCGACCTTGCCGGCGGTCGGCTCGTCCCAGGACTCCGGCGCAGTGACCTGGGTGTTGTCCACGCGGATGACCTGGCCGTCGACGTAGGCCGACTTGCCGGACAGGACGAAGCGGACCGGGGCCTGCAGGCCGCTGAGGTCGGTGACGTCGGGGTTGACGTAGATCAGCTGTGCGGTGGAGCCGCGCAGCAGCTCCTTCGCCAGGGAGCGCACGAAGCCCTCGATGGCGCGCTGGGTGATGCGCTCCTCGTTGTCCTCCACCAGTTCGGGGGTGGTTCCGATGACGAGGAAGCGGGCGGACGGGGCGACCTTGCGCATCTGCGGGTGGAAGAAGTCGTAGAGCTTCTTGATGTCCTCGGGCTTCTTGAGGCCGGTGGCGTCGAAGATGATCGCGCCCTTCTTGACATCGGTCTCTGCCTCGATGAACTGGTAGTCGCTGTCGAGGAAATCGCGGACTCCCTCGGCCACACGACCCTCGCCGCCGAGGACGACCGGACCGTTCAGGGCGGGCTCACCCTTCTTGTAACGACGCAGCTTCTCGCCCTGGGGGACGCCCAGCTTGCCGGCGAAGCTGGAGTTGATGATCTGGTCCAGCAGGCCCTTCTTGGAAGACAAAGTACTGATCTCCTTGGTCTGTGTGATGTTCGGAAGTGGATCTCTTATTCGAAAGCGTACCCTGCGGTCGCCCGAACAATGTATGTTCTCATTCGTACCCTAGTGTGTGACGCGGTACCATGTCAGGTAAATCCGTGACGCGGACTACATAATCGGCATCACGACCCCCGAACACACGACTACGACGATGGAGATACATCCCGCCATGACTAACTCCCCGCGCAAGGTCGCCATCCTCGGCGGCAACCGCACCCCTTTCGCCCGGTCGAACAAGGAGTTCTCGAACGCCTCGAACCAGGACATGCTCACCGCCGCCATCGACGGTCTCGTGGCCCGTTTCGGTCTGCAGGACGAGAAGCTCGGCCTGGTCGTCGCAGGCGCCGTGCTGAAGCACGCCCGTGACTTCAACCTGACCCGCGAGGTCGTCCTCGGATCCGCACTGGACTCCCAGACCCCGGCCTTCGACCTGCAGCAGGCCTGCGGCACCGGCCTCGCCGCCGCCGTACAGGTCGCCGACGCGATCGCCCTGGGCCGCATCGACGCCGGTATCGCCGGCGGTACCGACACCACCTCGGACGCCCCGCTGGCCGTCAACGACGAGCTGCGCAAGACCCTGATCAAGGCGAACAACGCCAAGTCCACCGGTGAGATCGTCAAGCTGCTCGGTTCCGTCCGTCCCTCGCAGATCGCTCCGGAGCAGCCGCAGAACGGTGAGCCCCGCACCGGCCTCTCCATGGGTGAGCACGCCGCCATCACCGCCCGTGAGCTGGGTGTCAAGCGTGAGGATCAGGACCAGCTGGCCGTCGAGTCCCACCAGAAGCTCGCCGCAGCCTACGACGAGGACTTCTTCATCGACCTGATCACCCCGTTCCTCGGTGTGCAGCGCGACACCAACCTGCGCCCGGACTCCAACGTCGAGAAGCTGTCCTCCCTCAAGCCGGTCTTCGGCAAGAAGGACGCCGCCTCCCACGGCACCCAGGCCACCATGACCGCCGCGAACTCCACCCCGCTGACCGACGGCGCCTCCGCGGTGCTGCTCGCCTCCGAGGAGTGGGCCGCCGAGCACAACCTGCCGGTCAAGGCGTACCTGGTCGACACCGAGACCGCTTCGGTCGACTTCCTTCACGGCCACGACGGCCTCACCCCGGACGGCCTGCTGATGTCCCCGACCTACGCTGTCCCGCGTCTGCTGGAGCGTAACGGCCTGACCCTGCAGGACTTCGACTTCTACGAGATCCACGAGGCCTTCGCCTCCCAGACCCTGGCCACCCTGCAGGCCTGGGAGTCCGAGGAGTACTGCCGCGAGCGTCTCGGCCTGGACGCCCCGCTGGGCTCCATAGACCGCGCGAAGCTCAACGTCAAGGGCTCCTCGCTGGCCGCCGGCCACCCCTTCGCCGCCACCGGTGGCCGCATCCTCGCCACCGCCGCGAAGGTGCTCGAGGAGAACGGCGGCGGCCGTACCCTGGTCTCCATCTGCGCCGCAGGTGGACAGGGCATCACTGCCATCGTCGAGCGTTAGTCGAGCGCCGGTCGAGCGCTAAGCACGACACAGACGACCCCACTGGGCGGAGACGTAGCGTCTCCGCTTCCGTGGGGTCGTTTTCTTGTGGCCGTGTCGTCAGTTGGCGTCGCCGTGGACGGTGACCGTGTATCCGTCGGGGTCCAGGAACGAGAACTGGGTTCCGAAGGGACCGTCGAAGGGCTCCTGGACGATTTTTGCCCCAGAATCCGCCACGCGTCGGTGTGTGGCCGAGGGGTCAGGGCTGTGGAACCAGACACCGATCCCGTACCCCAGAGCGGGGGATGCGGCGTCCAGCTCAACGCCGGGGAAGGGACGGCGGACGGCGAATGCCGTTCCGTCAGGTCCTGTGCTGAACACGGCTGCGTCGGGGTTAGGAGCTTCGACGCGGTGCAGGCCGACGGTGTCGGAGTAGAACGTGGCGGACGTCTCCAGGTCGCGTACCTGGAAGGAGACGAAGTCCGGGCCGGTGGTCGTGGTGTTGGTGGTCATCGTGGTTCCTCCTTGGTTCTCGTGCTTTTCCTTCAATGTCAAGACCATGACATAACCCAGTGTGGACCCTGCCGGTGTTGTGTGTCAAGATGTTGACATGAGAAATTTCGTCGATGACGCGGACCGCCTGGGCATCATGGTCAAACAGGTGCAGTCTCTGCTGGGGCAGGCAATGGACCGTGAACTGCGCCCGCTCGGACTGTCGGTCCCTCAGTTCGCCTGTCTACGGGCACTACAGGAGGTACCGGGCCTGTCCGGGTCGGAACTCTCGCGGAGGGTGTTCGTCTCCCGCCAGTCGATGAACGGCGTGGTCCTCGGGCTGGAGAAGAGGGGCCTGATCGCCCGGCCGCCGGAGAAGAGCCACGGCCGGACTCGTCAGGCCGAAGTGACCTCCGACGGCCTTGCCGTGTTGGCCGACGCCGAGGACCGGGTGGCGGAGACCGTCCACTCGATGATCAGGGACGTTCCGGAGTCGGAGCTCGAGGTCACCCTGGGTGTACTGGACCGCCTGTCCACGAACCTCACCACTGAGCGGTAGGCAGCGGTAGGCAGTGGTAGGCAGCAGAAGAAGTCAGCCGGACATGGCAGCGCGGTCCTGCAGCGGGCTATCCTCGACACCATGCGAATCATCGGTCTGACAGGTGGAATCGGTTCCGGCAAGACGACGGTGGCCGAACGGCTCCGTCAGAAGGGCGCGTTCATCGTGGACGCAGACAAGGTCGCTCGCGAAGTCGTGGAGCCCGGCCAGCCGGCCCTCGCCGAACTCGCCGAGGCCTTCGACGGGGTGATCGCCGACGAAGGGGTCCTCGACCGTGCGGAGCTGGCCCGTCAGGCCTTCGCGACCCCGGAGGCCACCCAGAAACTCAACGCCATCACCCATCCCCGGATCCGGGAAAGGACCAGTGAACTCTTCGCCACCGCCCGCGAGGAGGGTCGTGAAGTGGTGGTCTACGACATGCCGCTGCTCATCGAGAACGGTGAGACGGGCATGGTCGACACCGTGCTCGTCGTCGACACCCCTGACGAGATCCGCGTCCGTCGGCTCGTGGACTCCCGCGGGCTCGACGAGGACGATGCCCGTCGTCGGATCAACGCCCAGATCGACCGCGAGGCCCGCCTGGCCGCCGCAGACGTGATCCTGGACAACTCCGGGGACGTCGAGTCGCTCATCGGCCAGGTCGACGACTTCTGGGAGAAGGTGCAGGGGTAATGGCCTTCGCCGCAGAACATCCCGTCCTCTCCGAGTCCGAGTTCCGTCCGGTCGGCGAGGTCGAACGCTCCGACGACCGCTTCGAGGTCGTCAGCGACTACGAACCGGCCGGAGACCAGCCCTCGGCGATCAAGGAGCTGGACGAGCGCCTCAAGCGGGGCGAGCGCGACGTCGTCCTGATGGGTGCCACCGGTACCGGTAAGTCGGCCACCGCCGCCTGGCTGATCGAGCAGCAGCAGCGTCCCACGCTGGTCATGGCGCCGAACAAGACGCTGGCGGCCCAGCTCGCCAACGAGCTACGTAGCCTGCTGCCGAACAACGCCGTCGAGTACTTCGTGAGCTACTACGACTACTACCAGCCGGAGGCGTACATCGCGCAGACGGACACCTACATCGAGAAGGACTCCTCGATCAACGACGACGTGGAGCGCCTGCGACACTCCGCGACGTCCAACCTGCTGTCCCGACGGGACGTGGTCGTCGTGTCCTCGGTGTCCTGCATCTACGGCCTGGGAACCCCGCAGTCCTACCTGGACCGGTCGGTGGTGCTGAAGGCAGGCGAGGAGGTCGAACGCGACCGCTTCCTTCGGCTGCTCGTGGACATCCAGTACGACCGCAACGACGTGGCCTTCACCCGCGGCGCCTTTCGGGTGAAGGGGGACGTGGTCGACATCATCCCCGCCTACGAGGAACTGGCGGTGCGCGTCGAGTTCTTCGGCGACGAGATCGACAGCCTCTTCTACATCCACCCGCTCACCGGTGACGTCATCCGGGAGGTCGAGGAGATCCGGATCTTCCCGGCCACCCACTACGTCGCCGGCCCGGAGCGCATGGAGAAGGCGATGGACGACATCCGTGAGGAGCTGGAGGAGCGCGTCGCAGACCTGGAGAACCGGGGCAAGCTGCTCGAGGCCCAGCGGCTGCGGATGCGCACGGAGTACGACCTGGAGATGATCCAGCAGGTCGGCTACTGCTCCGGTATCGAGAACTACTCCCGCCATGTCGACCAGCGGGAGGCTGGTTCCGCGCCGGCGACCCTGATCGACTATTTCCCCGAGGACTACCTGACGATCATCGACGAGTCCCACGTGACCGTCCCGCAGATCGGCGGCATGTTCGAGGGTGACATGTCGCGCAAGCGCAACCTCGTCGACTTCGGCTTCCGTCTGCCCAGTGCCCTGGACAACCGACCGCTGACCTGGGAGGAGTTCGACGACCGCAAGGGGCAGGCCGTGTACATGTCCGCCACCCCGGGCGACTACGAGATGGCCGCGGCCGGTGGCGAGTTCGTCGAGCAGGTCATCCGTCCCACCGGTCTGGTCGACCCGAAGGTCGAGGTTCGTCCCACCGAGGGACAGATCGACGACCTCATCGAGCAGATCCGTCAGCGGGTCGACAAGGAGGAGCGCGTCCTGGTCACCACGCTGACCAAGCGCATGGCGGAGGATCTCACCGACTACCTGCTGGAGCACGGCGTGCGGGTGCGCTACATGCATTCCGACATCGACACACTCAAGCGTGTGGAGCTGTTGCGACAGTTGCGTCTCGGCGAGTTCGACGTCCTCGTCGGCATCAACCTACTGCGTGAGGGACTGGACCTGCCGGAGGTGTCGTTGGTGGCGATCCTCGACGCGGACAAGGAGGGCTTCCTGCGCTCGGAGCGTTCGCTGGTGCAGACCATCGGACGTGCCGCCCGAAACGTCTCCGGCGAGGTGATCATGTACGCCGACAAGGTCACCGACTCGATGCAGTACGCCATCGACGAGACTGAACGACGCCGTGCCAAGCAGATCGCCTACAACGAGGAACACGGCATCGACCCGCAGCCGCTGCGCAAGGCCATCGCCGACATCCTGGACCAGGTCTACGAGAACCGTGCGGACGGCGACGGTGGCGAGGACAGTGGAGACGGCGCCGGTGCGTCCGGCTTCGGCGCCGACGTCAACGTCGCGGAGGGGGCGTCCGGCGCCTCCGCGGTGTCCGGCAAGGACACCGCGGAGATGGCGCGTCCGCAGCTGGAGAAGCTCATCGCCGACCTCACCTCCCAGATGCAGGACGCCGCCCGCGAGCTGAAATTCGAGCTCGCGGGGCGTCTGCGCGACGAGATCGCCGACCTGAAGAAGGAACTTCGAGGGATGATCGAGGCCGGTCTCTAGGTGCGGTAGTCTTTGGTGAGGAACGGATAACCTCCGAACACACACGAACACCATAAAGGGGATGGCAGTGAGCGATATCACCACCTACGGGACCATCGTCGTCGGCACGGACGGTTCGGAGTCGTCCCTGCTGGCGGTACGTCGGGCTGCGGCGTTGGCCGCGGCATTCGATGCCCGCCTCGTGATCGGTTGCGCGTACTACAAGGACGCAGAGGCAGCGGTGAAGGCCGTGCGGATGGACTCCAAGACCGTGGTGGGGGACGACCCCGCCCAGCAGAACCTGCAGAATGCGGTGACCGCGGCAGAGGAGGTCGGCGCGAAGGACGTGACCACCGCCATCAAGGAGGGCTCCCCGGTGGAGGCACTGATGGGCATCGTCACCGACGAGTCCGCGGACCTGCTGGTCGTCGGTAACCGGGGGATCAACTCACTGACCGGGCGTCTGCTTGGATCCGTGCCGGCGGACGTCGCCCGCCAGTCCGACTGCGACGTGATGATCGTCCACACCGTGTAGCGCCGTCAGCGCGTCACTCGGGTCGTCCAGCCACAGCAGGATCTGTGTGACCTCGACGGGCGCAGGACGCTGCCAGGGCCAGCGGTCAGGGTCGACGACCGGTGCCGGGGTGTCGAGGGTCAGCCGCAGGTTCGTCCCTTCGCCGGTCCCCAGCACCAGAACACTGTCGTCGACGGTTGGTCGGGTCGTGTCATAGCGGCGCTCGCGGACGCAGACCTTGACGCCCGTCCGCGGCAGGTCGACCAGCACGCGCCCGCCGCGACGCAGGACGAGCGAGCCCGCGTCGACGTAGTGGGGGTAGGTCTTCTGCCGACCGAGCATCGCCCACAGGATGATCAGTGAATACACGGACACGATCGCCAGGATGATGCGCAGCTCCGGCCACGGGACGAGGAGCTCCACCGCGGTGATCTCGATGGCTGTCGCGACCGTGACAGCAGCGGGCAGAAACCAGATGCCGGACGTGGCGGGTAACGGTGTGGCGCGATCCGGGATGACGTTTCGGCCGCGGATCAGGTACCAGAGGTCCCGCCACAGTCGAACCTCGACCTTCCCCACTCTCACCGCGGGATGCTTGGACAGCAACCGCAGTGCGCTGCTTGTCATGGCGCTCACGGTGCCCACCGTGTCTTCCGTGCCGTCTCCATGTGCTGCACGAGTGAGGCGAGGACCGGTGTTTGGGCGCCGGTGGTCGGGATGTCCGTCGTGGTCAGCGGTAGGTCGCCATCGACGAGGGTGTCGGGGAGCCCTGCCAGCACACCGTCATCGACGGAGTGGATCATCACCTCCTGGAGTCGGGCGACCTTGGGGGAGTATGAGGTGGCCGATGACCCGGGATAGTCGGCGAGGGCCGACCAGGCTGACAGTCCTTCGAGGGTGACGTGCCTTCTCCGCTCGTCGACCAGTGTCCGACGGAGAAGATCCCAGGTCTCCGGGGTGGCGACCCCGGCATCGGCCATCAACTGGAGACCCTGGAAATCCCGGTTCAGGAGGTCCGCGAGCGTCCCGTCGTCATCCCGTCCCGCCACCCACTGTCGAAGGTCGTCGATGAGTCCACGGACGTCCGTGGGGATGCCGAAGCTCCCTCCCTGCATGGCGGCGAGCCGGGCGCGCTGGTGCCGCAGACGGGTGATCTCCTCGTCAACGTTGTCCAGTGCGTCCTGCACGATGTCGGGCGGGACGGCGGAGTCCTTGGAGAGCACGCCGTGCAAGCCGGCGGCGGGGATGCCGGCATCCGTCAGTGTGCGGAGTTTCAGCAGGAGGGCGACGTCCGAGAGCTGGTAGTCGCGGTATCCGCCGGAGGTGCGTTGTGGCTCCGGGAGCACCCCGGTTCGGTGGTAGTAGCGCACCATTCGTGGGGAGCATCCTGCCGCAGCGGCGGCGTCGCTGATCTTCATGACACCATCGTGCACCTTGTCAGCGTGACAAGGTCAAGACCGGGGGCAGAGGTTCCACCCAGATGACTCTGCCCACTTCTCCGCCCGAGCCATGATCTCCGCTATCAGTGGTCCTTTACGGTCGTTGTAGACGGCCATGTCCTCCCACGTTTGCCCGGACAAGGACAGCTTCAGTGCACCGTAGGCCTCCAGGTCGGCGAGGCTCCGTGGCCCCGAGACTAGTCAGCGAAGTAGGCGCTGACCTTGTCTGCAGCCAGCTCCGGCTGGAGCAGCATCACGCCGTGGGAGTATCCGGGGTACAGCTCGAGTTCGCCGCCCATGGCCTGTTGCATCTCAGGAGCGCCGTCGGCGGTGACCGCGGTGTCCTTCGTGTAGCCGATGTTCAGCGGTTCACGGTCCAACTCTGCGCCGGAAAGCTCCGTCGGGGAGGTCTGCGCCGGCCAGCCGGAACAGAACTGGCCCGAAGCGATCATGTCCTCGTTGGCGCGGATGAGGTCACCGCCGGTGTAGGTCCGCTCCAGGTAGGGCCCGATCCTTGAAGGGTCTCCCGGGGTGCCGTTCTCGTTGCAGATGATCGCCCGTTCGACGTAGCCCCCGGTCGCGGTCTGGAGCTCGATGCCTTCCTGCTCCTCCTCGGTGAGCTCAGTCCCGGTTGAAGCCTCGTCACCGAAGGTGCCGTCGCGCACGGACGCCGCCAGTTCCGGCCAGGTGGTCTGGTCGTAGATTGCCCCCAGCATCGTCTCGGTTCCCACGGCCATCCCTTCGGAGGCCGCGGGGTCGACCCAGGTTCGCAGGGAGTCGAGGAATGTACCGCCCCGCCAGTCAGCGAAGGTCACACTGTCCAGCAGTCGGACGCCCAGTTCGCCGGCACTTCCCGTTCCGGCGGGGAGGTCTTCTCCCTCCGCCCCGGGCGGGGTGACGGGGAGTCGGGTCCCCGTCGGGCCGCTGATCTTCTCCTCGAAGCTGCGGAAGACCTTCAACGGGGTGTCGCCCAGGTGGTACTCGTCGTCCCTGGAGGCGATCCAGGAGAACATCGCGTTGACTCCCTCGATGCGGGCGTCCTTACGCTCGGAACCGAGAGCGAACCAGCGCTGCTCCGGGGAGGCTGCCGAGTCCAGCACCACCCGGTCGGTGGTCTCCGGGAACAACGAGGCGTAGGTCGCCATCATCGGTCCGCCGTAGGACACCCCGTAGAGGTTCAGCTTCTCCTCGCCGAGGGCCTTACGGGCCTCTTCGAGGTCGCGGGCCGTGTTCTCGGTGGTGATGGTGTCCGCGTAGCCGGGGTCCGACTCTTCGCAGGACGCCCGAATGTCGGATGCCGGGGCCAGTGGGTCGTCCGTGGCGCAGTCCAGGGGAGTGCCGAAGGCTAGGCCACGGGGTTCCACACCGATCAGGTCGTAGTGTTCGCGGACGTCGGCGGGCATGGAGGCCCGGCCCTTCTCTCCCGGGTTGCCGATCTCCTTCGAAGAGAACATTTGCAACGCGTCACCGCCGGGGCCTCCGGGATTGCCCGCGATGACGCCTTTACGCTCGCCGGTGGCGGCGATGCGGCTCATGGTCAGGCTGATCGTGCCGGCATCCGGGTCGCTGTAGTCTTCCGGAACCTCGATATCGGCGCACTCCGCGGCCTCGTCGGCCAACGCACCGGCGGGACACGGTCCCCAGGTGACCGGAGCAGGAGAAGAATGGGCCTCAGGTTCCGCCTGGGAGACTGGGGCGAGTACGGCGGAGGCGAGCAGAACTGCCGCCGTCGAGAGTCCGAAGGTGGTGGGGGTGCACGGTCGGGAGGATGACCGCGGTGTGAGGTGGGTCATGCCGCCCGACCCTACAAGGGCTACTCCAGGTATGCAGCCTGGATCACCAGGGCAGAGGAGTGTCATGCACCAGGGTCAGTCCCTGGGTGGCACGGGTGACGGCAACGTAGACGTCATTGAGGCCCTGGGGGGAGGCGTCGACGATCTCCGCAGGTTCGACGAGCACCACCTCGTCGAACTCGAGTCCCTTCGCCCCGTTGACGTCGGAGACGACCACCTGATCAGAGGTGCTCCCGATGTTGTTTCCTTCGAGAGCGGCCTGCACGATCTCCTGCAGCTCGGGTACCCGTCCGGCGGCGGCGATGACCCCGACCAGGCCGTCACCGGCGGTCGCCACGGCATCCGTGATGGCCGTCGTCGCGTCCTGCAGGCCGAAGGAGCGGACCCCGGATCCGGAGTCACGCAGACACTCCGGTGCCTCCTGGTCGGTGGAGATCTCGGCGAGCACGTCGGCGGCGATCTCGGCGATGTCGGCCGGGGTGCGGTAGTTCACCGTCAGCTCGTGCAGTCGCCAGCGGTCCTTGACGAAGGGGGTCAGGGCGTCCGACCAGTGCTCGATGCCCGCCGGGCTGCCGGTCTGCGCCGGGTCGCCGACCAGGGTCATCCAGCGGTTGGGGGAGCGGCGGAAGATCATCCGCCACGCCATGGCCGAGAGTTCCTGTGCCTCGTCCACGATGACGTGTCCGAAGGCCCAGGTCCGGTCGGCGGCGGCGCGTTCTGCCGTGGACATCGACGTACGGACGCGCTGGCGTTCGGCGAGCTGCTCGGCGTCGATCACGTCGTAGGCCATGAGAATCTCGGCGTCCGTGCCGTCGTCGAGGTCCTGGTAGGCGGAACCACTGAGGATGTCGAGGGCATCCTGGGCCTCGTCGACCTTGGCCTGCCAGCGCTTGCGCTCCTCGGCCTCGGCCTCCTCGGCGCCGGCGATGCCGAGGATCTCGGCGAGCTCGTCGAGCAGTGGGGCGTCGGCTTCGGTCCAGTCGTCCGGCTTGTCACGCAGCAAGGCGTCGCGGGTGAGGTCGTCATAGTCTGCGGCCGCGGAATCGACCGCCTCGCGGGAGCCGTACAGGCCGGAGAGGACATCCTCGGCAGTGAGCTCCGGCCACAGTTCGTCGATGGCCTCGGCGATGTCGGTCTCGCCGGCGAGGTCCTCGCGCAGCTGGGCACGGTCGGCCGGCGTCAACAGGTTCTCCCCGCCCAGGGGGTCGGCACCGATGGAGTCCGCCATCGCGTCGCGGAGCTGGTCGATCACGGACTCACGGAACCGGCCACGGGCCAGGTTGTGCGGACGCCGGGAACGTCGCGCCCGGGTCCGCGCCTGCCGCACGATCTTCGGCGTCAGGGACACGCGGACACCGTCGACGTCGAAGTCGATCGGGGAGTCCGGGACCTTCTGGTGGTCACGGACAGCGTCCGCCAGGATCTCCAGCATCTCCAGAGACCCCTTGACCTCCTGGCCGATCAGTGGTTCGGCACTCAACGGTCGCGTGGTGACGCCGGGAAGCAGGGTTCCGGGGGTCGCCAGCACCACGCCGGTCTCACCGAGGCTCGGCAGCACCTGGGAGATGTAGTCCAGGAAGCGGGGGTTCGGACCGACGATCAGGACGCCGGTGTTCGCCAACTGCTCGCGCCAGGTGTACAGCAGGTAGGCGGTGCGGTGCAGGGCGACGGCGGTCTTGCCGGTGCCCGGACCACCCTGGACCACGGTCACGCCGCGGTGGTCCTCGCGGATGATGCGGTCCTGTTCGGCGACGATGGTGTCGACGATGTCGTGCATGTGCCTGTCGCGGGCACGGTTCACCGCGTGCAGCAGGGCGCTCTCCTGGGCGACGGACCCGGCGGAGGTGTCCTCGTCGCTGGTGAAGGTGCCGGTCAGGCGCTCATCGGCGACGTGGGTGACCGTGCGGCCCCGGGTACGGATGTGCCGACGGACGTGCACCCCGTCCGGATGCAGGGTGGTGGCGAGGTAGAACGGTCGGGCCAATGGTGCGCGCCAGTCCATCAGCAGGGTGCGCATCTCGTCGTCGTTGGTGTGGACGCCGATGCGGCCGATGTAGCGACGGTCCAGGGTGCTGCCGTCCCCGCCGGGGAGGTCATCCCCCACCGGGTTCTCCGGTTCGGTGTCCTCGACGTCGATCCGTCCGAAGAACAGCCCGATCTCCGCGGCCGAGTACTCGTCGATCCGTTGGCCGATAGAGGCGGTCTCGTGGTCGCGTTCCAGCAGGAGCTGGGGCTGGTCGATGTCGGCTTTACGGCGTTGGACGCGGCGGAGCCGGTCGGTGAGTCGTTCGCGGGCGTCGTCGACGACGGCGAGGAGTTCGTCGAGGGTCGCCTGCTCGGCGTCGACCTCCGGGGTCGGGGCCGACTCGGTGGCGTTGGACGCGGTGGTGCTCATGGTCTCCTGGCTCTTTCGGGAACAGGGCGACAATCGTACCCCTGGCCGTGTCCCCGGTGTGGTCACCAACCGCGCTCGCGCCATTCGTCGAGATGGGGACGCTCTGCGCCGATCGTGGTCGGGTCGCCGTGACCCGGGTGGACGACGGTGTCGTCCGGCAGGGTGAAACAGCGTGCGGTGACGTCGTTGAACAGGCGGGTGAAGGCCTCGTTGTCGTCGGTCTTGCCCACACCGCCGGGGAAGAGACTGTCCCCGGGGAACAGGTGGGTGACACCGTCTTCGGCGTGCTCGGCCGGCAGGATGACCGCAAGGCCTCCGTCGGTGTGACCGCGCAGGATGACGTACCGCAGACCGAGCTTCTCGAGCAGGGGAGAGGACGTGACCAGCTCGCGGGATTCGTCGACGGACGCGTCCTGGCCCCAGGTGACGTCGACCGGTTCCGGGAGGGCGTCGGCGTCCTGTGCCGAGGCGTGGTGCGGTGCGCCGGTGGCCGACATCACCTCGGTGAGTCCGCCCACGTGGTCGGCGTGACGGTGGGTGGTCAACACGTCGGTGATCTTCACCTTCAGTTCGTCGGCGACCTCCAGGAGGCGGGACGGCTCGGCCGCTGCGTCGATGAGCAGGGCGTGCCCGCCGGTACTGACCAGGTAGCTGGCGTTGTCCATCGGACCGACGCGGGTGGCGGTCACGGTTGCGGTGGCCGGAGTCTCAGTCGTCATGCACTCCACCGTAGAGGACGGTCCGGACACGGGGAGTCCACCGAGGGGCGTTCGATTATCCGTTCGACCGCGTCCGGACAGTGACGTAGCATGGTCGCGAGACCGTGGGGTATCAGGACGAGGTGCCCCACCGAGACATCACGATGAAGGAGAGCCTGGGTGGCTGAGATTCTGACCGTGCGCGGTGCACGCGAGCACAACCTGCAGGGGGTCGACATCGACCTGCCCCGCGACCGGATGATCGTCTTCACCGGCATCTCCGGGTCCGGCAAGTCCTCGCTGGCCTTCGACACGATCTTCGCGGAGGGGCAGCGCCGCTACGTCGAGTCCCTGTCCTCCTACGCCCGCCAGTTCCTCGGCCAGATGGACAAGCCGGACGTCGAGGTCATCGAGGGGCTGTCGCCGGCGGTGTCCATCGACCAGAAGTCGACCAACCGCAACCCCCGTTCCACGGTGGGAACCATCACCGAGATCCACGACTACCTGCGTCTGCTGTTCGCCCGCATCGGTGTGGCGCACTGTCCGCAGTGCGGTGAGAAGATCGAGCGGCAGACACCGCAGCAGATCGTCGACCAGGTGCTGGAGATGGAGCAGGGGCTGAAGTTCCAGGTCCTCGCCCCGGTGGTGCGCACCCGCAAGGGCGAGTTCGTGGATCTCTTCGAGGATCTGGCGTCCTCCGGCTACTCGCGTGTGCTCGTCGACGGCGAGACCTACCGGTTGACCGATCCTCCCACCCTGGAGAAGCAGGTCAAGCACGACATCGACGTCATCGTCGACCGCCTGCAGGTCAAGGAGAGCCAGAAGCAGCGCCTCACGGACTCGGTGGAGACCGCCCTTGGTCTGGCCGACGGCAGGGTGATCATCGACATGGTCGGGTTGGAGGACTCCGACCCGAACCGGTTCCGCCGGTTCTCGGAGAACATGGCCTGCCCCAACGGCCACCCGCTGGCGATCGACGAGCTCGAGCCACGCAGCTTCTCCTTCAACAGCCCCTACGGTGCCTGCCCGACCTGTGACGGCCTCGGCACCCGTCTGGAGATGGACGAGAACCTGGTGATCCCGGACGACGAGGCCCCGCTGCTGTCCGCGGTCGCGCCGTGGGCGTCCAGTCCCAATCACCGCTACTTCGACAAACTGCTCGCCGCCCTGGCCGACAACCTGGGCATCGACCCGAGGACGTCCTGGTCGATGCTGACGAAGGCCCAGCGCAACGCCGTCCTGCACGGGCACAAAGACGAGATCACCGTCCGCTACCGCAACCGGTACGGCCGGTCCCGTCAGTACACGGCACCGTTCGAGGGTGTCATCCCGTACCTGCACCGCAAGATCGACCAGGCGGAGAGCGAGAACCAGAAGGAACGCTTCATCGCCTACATGCGGGAAGTGCCCTGCACCGCCTGCGACGGCACCCGTCTGCGTCCCGAGATCCGCCAGGTCACCATCAGTTCCGGCATGGGGGAGAAGTCGATCTCGGACGTCTCCGCCCTGAGCATCGAGGACGCGAGCACCTTCCTCGACGCCCTGACCCTGGCCAAGCGGGACGAGATGATCTCCGGCCGGGTGCTCAAGGAGATCCAGGCCCGTCTGCGGTTCCTGGTCGACGTCGGACTGAACTACCTCAACCTCTCACGTGCCGCGGCCACCCTGTCCGGTGGTGAGGCCCAGCGCATCCGCCTGGCCACCCAGATCGGCTCCGGGCTCGCCGGGGTGCTCTACGTGTTGGACGAGCCGTCCATCGGCCTGCACCAGCGTGACAACATGCGCTTGATCGCCACCCTGCGGCAGCTGCGCGACCTGGGTAACACCCTGATCGTCGTCGAGCACGACGAGGAGACCATCCGTACCGCCGACTGGCTCGTCGACATCGGACCGCGCGCCGGCGAGTTCGGCGGAAAGATCGTCTACCAGGGCGAGCCTGACGGCATCCTGGAGTCCGAGGACTCTCTGACCGGACAGTACCTCTCCGGCCGCCGGGTGCTGGCGGTACCGGACACACGTAGGTCGGTGGACACCGACCGGGTGATCACGGTGCACGGTGCCACCGAGAACAACCTGCGCAATGTCACGGTCGACTTCCCGCTGGGCGTGCTGACCTGCGTGACCGGTGTCTCCGGTTCCGGTAAGTCCAGCCTGGTCAACGGGATCCTGGCCCAGGTCCTGGCCAACCAGCTCAACGGTGCCCGGCAGGTGCCGGGTCACCACCGCAAGGTCACCGGTCTGGACCAGCTCGACAAGTTGGTACGCGTGGACCAGAGCCCGATCGGCCGTACCCCGCGATCGAACCCGGCGACCTACACCGGTGTCTTCGACAAGATCCGCAACCTCTTCGCCGAGACCACCGACGCGAAGGTGCGTGGCTACAAGGCCGGCCGGTTCAGCTTCAACGTCAAGGGCGGTCGGTGTGAGGCCTGTCGTGGTGACGGCACGCTGAAGATCGAGATGAACTTCCTGCCCGACGTCTACGTCCCCTGTGAAGTCTGCGAGGGCGCCCGGTACAACCGGGAGACCCTGGAGGTCCACTACAAGGGCAAGAGCATCTCCGAGGTACTGGACATGCCGATCACCGACGCGGCGGAGTTCTTCGCCCCGATCACCTCCATATCCCGCTACCTCGACACCCTGGTGGACGTCGGCCTGGGATACGTCCGACTCGGTCAGGCCGCGACGACACTCTCCGGCGGTGAGGCACAGCGCGTGAAGCTGGCCAGTGAGCTGCAGAAACGGTCCAACGGCCGCACCGTCTACATCCTCGACGAGCCCACGACCGGTCTGCACTTCGAGGACATCCGCAAGCTGATGCTGGTGATCCAGGGACTGGTGGACAAGGGCAACACCGTGCTGGTCATCGAGCACAACCTCGACGTGATCAAGGCCGCGGACTGGATCATCGACATGGGTCCGGAGGGCGGTTCCGGTGGCGGAACCGTCGTGGCAGAGGGGACCCCGGAGCAGGTCTCCAAGGTCGAGGCCTCGTACACCGGGCAGTTCCTGAAGGAGATGCTCTAGGTCCTGTCGGAGGGTTTGCCGCTCTCCCGCAGGTAACCCGAGACCAGCAGGGTGACACCGCAGATGACGAAGGCGGCGACCTGGATCAGGCCGGACAGGGCAGCCAGGTCGTAGAACACCAGCTTCGCCGTCGCGGCGACCGCGATCGCCAGTCCGGTCGGGGCGTTACCCCGCAACAGGACTGCCACGCCCGTGGCCATCCACAGCACCGACATCACCAGGTGACCCGCCATGAAGCTGCCGTCGGTGTCGCTGACGCTCAGGCAGATCAGCGGGATCGCCGAGGTCACCATCACCCCCAGCACCGCGGTGACGGTGAGGACGATCTCCTTTGTGGCGCCCAGGTCTCCTGCCTGGCGCAGGACCAGTGCACCGGGCACCGCGAGCGCCACCAGGACGGGCCACTGGGTGACAGCCGTGACGTCCGCCCCCAGCTCCTCCGGGAACCAGGCCGGGGCCATCCGCGGAAGACACGCCACAACCGACAGCCCGAGCATCATCCACGGCACCGCGAGTGGCAACCGGTCACTGATCAGCAGAACACCGACGGTTACCGCCAACACCCCGAGAACCCACACCATCGACGCCACCGGAGCGTCCTGATCCTGTCGCGCGAGAGCGACAACGACGAGCGTGGGGAAGGCGCAGACGGCGGCGACCGCCAGGGAACGCACGGTCCCGGCAGCCTCGCCCAGATCAGGGGCGGGACGCAGTGGTGTGCTGTTGAGCACGGACCACCCCAGGGCGATGGCGGCGGTCACTGCGGCGATCGCTATGCCGACCGTGGCCGTCGTCCCGTCTCCCCATGCGTCCGCACTCGCGGACAAGAGGCAGAACACCGGGATCACCGTCACCGGGATCCACCGGCCGACCGCGAGAGTCAGCCCGGGAAGGTCCGCTGCCCCAAGCGATAGCCCCGTCATTGTGGCGATGCCGAGGAGGCTGAGCAGAGTGAGGGGCAAGAGCTCGGAGTCGACGGCGAAGGTGATCGCGGCGATGGCGAAGACCACTCCGGCGGAGATCTCGGTCGACCTCCAGACCCGTCGCCAGGTGGCGGCCGAACCGACGAGGCCCAGGACGGCCAGGGAGATCGTCTCGAAGCGCGCTGCCCCCGTGGCGTCCAGGACGTGCAGCGCTGCCGGGGTGATGAAGAGGCCGCCGGTGATCACCAGGGTCGTGGCGAGGGCCTGCCGGTCCCAGAGGTGTGCGAGGCCGAGACCGACGATCGAGATCACCGCACCGACGCTGATTCCGACCGCAGAGTGCATCCACTCCAGACCGAACACCAGGACCCACAGGTCGGTGTATCCGCCGAGGACCGCCGCGGTCAACAGTGCCGGCGCGGTCGGCCCGTCCGGGTGACGACGGTGTACCTGCACGGCAGCCACCCCGAGGGCCAGGCAGAGTACGGCCGCTCCCGCCACGGCGGTTCCGGGGCCCAGCCACCCCCGGTTGAACGCCTGGACCGCGAGGAAGACCAGACCGATGACGGTGATCGTCGCGCCGAGAATCGAGATGGTGAGGGTTATGCGGTCCCGCTCGGTGCGTGGAGGTTCTGGCGGGGCAGTGCCTGACCCGGCCGGGTCTTCCGACCAGGACCACCCCGCGGAGTCAGTTGCGGGTGGTGCGGTGGGCGGGGGAGGGGACGCCGGGGGCCCTGGCGTTGGCGAAGCGGGTTGGGCAGTGTCGGCAGGGTCGGCAGTGTCGGCAGCTCCCGACCAGCGTCCGGGGTGGGCAGACGGAAGTGAGCCGCCGGCGGTGCTGGTAGTGCTGGCAGCGTCATCCGCTTGACCGATACGACGACGGGCGCGGTCCTCCCGTTCAAGGCCCTCGAGTCTATCGAGGATCTCCATGGAGACACGCAGAGATTCCTGCTGGGCTGCGGCAGTGCGTTGAAGCTCGGTCCGGAGCCGGTCCAACTCGTGCCGACTTCCCCCAGGAGCACGATTATTGTTCATGCACTAAAACTAGCACTCGGGGGTGCCCGGCGGTCGAGGTCAGCGGATTTTGTGTAACCGGGGTAGCCTGTTAGTGTTGTTCGCACTACCGCCTGTCTACGGTGTAAAAGCTGTCAACGCTGTTTTCGTCGTGTCAGGCTGCAAGTGGAGTAACTCCCACCTGAGACCGCCCTCGGAGGTTGGGCTCGGGTCAACCGGACCAGACGACAGGTCCCCCGCCGGAAGGTGGGTTTCTTGTCGTGTGTCCGATGTGCGCCGTCCTGTGCGGCGTAAGGGGGGATCACCTGCAGTGTGCGGTACAGAAATTTCTACCACTGCTACGTCAGGAGTTCTCATTAGCGCTCAAGCTCGCATTAACGACCGGATTCGCGTACCCGAGGTCCGGCTCGTCGGCCCGGGCGGCGAACAGGTCGGCATCGTCCGCATCGACGATGCACGCAAGCTGGCCTATGACGCCGACCTTGACCTGGTTGAGGTCGCACCGAACGCCAAGCCGCCCGTGTGCAAGATCATGGACTACGGCAAGTTCAAGTACGAACAGGACCAGAAGGCCCGGGAAGCTCGCAAGAACCAGCAGCAGACCGTGGTCAAGGAGCAGAAGTTCCGCCCGAAGATCAGTGACAACGACTACGAGACGAAGAAGTCCAACGTGGTCCGGTTCCTGGAGAAGGGTTCCAAGGTCAAGGTGACCATCATGTTCCGTGGTCGGGAGCAGTCCCGCCCGGAGCTGGGTTTCCGGCTCCTGGAGCGTCTGGCCGATGATGTCGCTGAGTACGGCACTGTTGAGACCCGCGCCAAGCAGGACGGTCGCAATATGACGATGGTGCTCGGCCCGGTCCGCAAGGGCAAGAAGTAGCCGAATCGCGTCCGTCGCGGTTGCGTAGCACCCATCCACCAAGAAATTAAGGATCCACGATGAAGCAGAAGACCCACAAGGGCACCGCCAAGCGCATCAAGGTCACCGGTTCCGGCAAGCTGCGCCGCGAGCAGGCCAACCGTCGCCACCTGCTGGAGGGCAAGCCCTCCAAGCGCACCCGTCGCCTCAAGGGCACCGAAGATGTTGCTCCCGCCGACGTCAAGCGCGTGAAGCGTCTGCTGGGCAAGGCCTAAGAGCCTTCCCGTTCTCGATTACAGCACCATAACGATCTAGAAGATAAGGACGTACCACCATGGCACGTGTCAAGCGCTCAGTGAACGCCAAGAAGAAGCGCCGCGAAATCCTCAACGAGGCCTCCGGCTACCGTGGCCAGCGCTCCCGCCTGTACCGCAAGGCGAAGGAGCAGGTCCTCCACTCCAAGACCTACGCCTTCCGCGACCGTCGCGCCCGCAAGGGTGAGTTCCGCAAGCTGTGGATCCAGCGCATCAACGCTGCCGCCCGCGCCAACGGCATGACCTACAACCGCCTGATCCAGGGCCTGAACCTGGCCGGCATCGAGGTCGACCGCAAGAACCTGGCCGAGCTGGCCGTCAACGACCCGCAGGCCTTCACCGCCCTGGTCGAGGCTGCCAAGGCTGCTCTGCCGCAGGACGTCAACGCACCGTCCGCATAAGTTCCCGGGACCAGTTCCCAGGATCTCACCGCCCACCGTCTTCACGGTGGGCGGTTTTTGCGTGCCGATCCATGGCGAGATGGCATCGTGACCGTCAACCGTCAGAATAATCCGCCATGCGTCGGTACGCGCTCCGTCGGGGGAGGGGAGCGTTACGGAACACCTCCGCCGCTGCCCGCAGAGACGGGATCGCGTAACGCCTCCCGCCCGTGCGGGTGCCCACCGTGTGCCGCGATAGGATGGCGGACATGACTGACGCACCGGCATCCCCGTCCGAGCCCATCTCCACGCCACTGGCCAGCCACTGGCGCGGCTGGATGGGGGATGAGCCGTTCAGTGAGCGCACCCCCCGCATCGTCAACGCCGCGAAGCTGCACCGTGCCGCGGTCCGCCGCAAGACCGGCCGCTTCCTCGCCGAGGGGACGAACGCCGTCACCTCGGCCCTGCGCGACGGCGACGTCGTCGAGGTCTACCTCACCGAGGACGCCCTGGACTCCTTCGGTCGCGACCTCGACACCTTCACCGGTGCCGACGAGCGCGGGGTGCGCGTCCACCTCATCACCGACAAGGCCGCGTCCCACCTCAGTGAGTCCGTGACCACCACCGGTCTGTTCGCCCTGTGCAATGACCAGCTCACCGACCTGGCGTCCGCGGCCGTCGGCGACCTCGTCGCCGTCCCGGTCGAGACTGCCGAGCCCGGTAACGCCGGTGCTCTGATCCGCGTGGCGGACGCCACCGGTGCGTCCGGCGTCGTCTTCGCCGGAGCGACAGTTGACCCGCAGGGCGGCAAGGCCGTCCGTTCGTCCGCCGGCTCACTGTTCCACCTGCCGGTCACACGCGACACCAGCGTCCCCGAGGTCGTCGACCATCTCCACGAGCAGGGCTTCGCCATCCTCGCGACGTCCGGGGACGGGGACGTCACGCTGGACGAGGCGGCGACCAGCACCGACGGCCAGTCGCCGCTGCTGGCCCAGAAGGTTGCGTGGCTCTTCGGCAATGAGGCACACGGGCTGGGGGACTGGCAGGACCTGGCCGATGTGCGGGTCTCGATCCCCATGGGAGGCAAGGCCGAGAGCTTCAATCTGGTGACCGCCGCCGCCATCTGTCTGTACGAGACTGCCAGGGTCGCCCGTCGGTAACGGGACCGTCCGTCGGGTGCTATCATTTACCCGACTTTGTGGACGAGAGAGACAAGTGCGAGGTGCGCCAGGTGGCTGACGAAATCGACATGAGTGAGGCCGGACTCGAGGCAGCGGCAACCGCTGCTGAACAGGCATTCGACCAGGCGGCGGACCTGGACGAGCTGGCCGAGCTCCGCCGCGCGCACCTCGGCGACGACGCCCCGGTGCCGGCGGCCCGCCGCAACCTCGGCTCCCTGCCGAAGGAACAGCGCAAGGACGCCGGACGTCTGGTCAACCAGGCCCGCGGCCGGATCGAGAAGGCCTACGCCACGGCCAAGACGGTCTTGGAGGAGAAGCGCAACGCCGAGGTGCTCGCAGCCGAGCGCATCGACGTCACCGTGCCGACCGCCCGTGGTCAGCGCGGCGCCCAGCACCCGATCACCATCCTCTCCGAGCAGATCGCCGACATCTTCCTCGGCATGGGCTGGGAGATCGCCGAAGGACCCGAGGTCGAGGCGGAGTACTTCAACTTCGACTCGCTGAACTTCCTGCCGGACCACCCGGCACGCACCCTGCAGGACACCTTCCACATTGCCCCGGAGGGCTCCGGCCAGGTGCTGCGCACCCACACCTCCCCGGTGCAGATGCGCACCATGCTCGACCGGGACGTCCCGATCTACATCGCCTGCCCGGGCCGCGTCTTCCGTACGGACGAGCTGGACGCCACCCACACCCCGGTCTTCCACCAGATCGAGGGGCTCGCCGTGGACAAGGGCATCACCATGGCGCACCTCAAGGGCACCCTCGACCACCTCGCCCGCACCCTGTTCGGCGAGGACGCCACCACCCGCATCCGCCCGAACTACTTCCCGTTCACCGAGCCCTCCGCCGAGGTCGACGTCTGGTTCCCGAACAAGAAGGGCGGCGCCGGCTGGATCGAGTGGGGTGGCTGCGGCATGGTCAACCCCAACGTCCTGACCGCTGCGGGCATCGACCCGGAGGTCTACTCCGGATTCGCCTTCGGCATGGGCATCGAGCGCACACTCCAGTTCCGCAACGGGCTGCCGGACATGCGTGACATGGTGGAGGGCGACGTCCGCTTCACCCAGCCCTTCGGCATCCGCGGCTGACAGCCGTACCGCGCCAGCCCCGCAAAGCACAGCCCCACACTTCCGCAGCACACCTAGAGGAACCGAGCACCGACAATGCTGATCTCACAGTCCTGGCTGACCCGCCTTCTCCGGACCTCCGCCCCCTTCTCCGTCTCCGCCGCCGAACTGGACACCGGTTTCGTGCGTGTCGGTTTCGAGACCGAGGGTTACGAGCCGATCGAGGAGACCACCGGACCGCTGGTGTTCGGCCGGGTGGAGCACATCGAGGAGCTGGAGGGTTTCAAGAAGCCGATCCGCTACTGCGACGTCAACGTCGGCGACGCCAACGGCACCGGCGACCTGCAGCACATCATCTGCGGTGCCCGGAACTTCCGCGAAGGTGACATCGTCGTCATCTCCCTGCCCGGAGCCGTGCTGCCCGGTGGCTTCGCCATCAGTGCCCGCGAGACCTACGGCAAGACCTCCGAGGGCATGATCTGCTCCGCCGCCGAGCTCGGCCTGGCGAAGGTCCAGATCTCCGGCATCATCGCCCTGCGCGGCGCGGAGGCCGAGGACCCCCGGATCGTCATCGGTGCCGACGCCCGCGAGTTCCTCGGCCTGGACGACACCGTCTTCGAGGTCAACGTGACCCCGGACCGTGGCTACGCCCTGTCCGCCCGAGGCCTGGCCCGTGAGCTCGCCAGCTCCTTCAACCGCACCTTCCGTGACCCCTCGGAGGACCCGGCTGCTGCCGCACTGCCGACCGACCTGCTGGCCGGGCTGCCGAACTCCACCGGTCGCGGCGATCTGCCGGCGATCACCGTCGACGAGGCCACCAAATGTGCACGCTTCGGCATCCGTAAGGTGACCGGTATCGACCCGACCGCCGAGACGCCCTACTGGCTGCAGCGCGAGCTGCTGCTCTGCGGGCAGCGGCCGGTGAACGCACCGACCGACGTCACCAACTACATCATGTTCCTGCTCGGCCAGCCGATGCACGCCTTCGACGCCGACCGTATCTCCGGTGACCTGCACGTCCACCTCGCACCGAAGGGGGAGAAGCTGACCACCCTCGACGGTGTGGAGCGCACCCTCGATGGCGAGGATGTCGTCATCTCCGACGCCAACGGCATCCAGTCCATGGCAGGTGTCATGGGCGGGTCGACCTCCGAGATCCAGGACGACACCACCAGCGTCTACTTCGAGGCCGCCTTCTTCGACCAGATCACCGTGGCCCGGACCTCCCGTCGCCACAAGCTGTCCTCGGAGTCCTCCCGCCGCTTCGAGCGCGGTACCGACCCCTCGGTCATCGAGGCAGCCCTGGACTACGCCGTTGCGCTGCTGACCCGCATCGCAGGCGGCGAGGTCGACCCCGGCACCAGCCTGGTCGGTGAGGTACCCGCCATGCCGGTCATCGACATGCACACCTCCGCCCCGGGCAAGACCGCCGGCATGATCTACCCGACCGGCACCACCGTCTCCCGGCTGACAGAGGTCGGCTGCAAGGTCCGCGAGACCGGCGACCGTGACGCCAACGGCGCCAAGGCCATCCAGGTCACCCCGCCGACCTGGCGTCCCGACCTGACCATGCCCGCCGAGCTGGTGGAGGAGGTGCTGCGTCTGGAGGGCCTGGACAAGATCCCGTCGATCGTCCCGACCGCCCCCTCCGGCCGCGGCCTGACCGCTCGTCAGCGGATGCGCCGCGGCGTCGGCCACGCCCTGGCCTGGAGCGGTTTCGTGGAGATCCTGCCCAGCCCGTTCATCCCCAACGACGTCTTCGACGTCTGGGGACTGGACGCCGACGACCCGCGCCGCTCCGCCATCCGGGTGCAGAACCCGCTGGAGAGCGACGTCTCCCTGATCGGCACCACGCTGCTGCCGTCGATGATCGACTCGCTGCGCCGCAACATCACCCGTGGACAGACCGACGCGGCGCTCTACGGCGTCGAGCAGGTCACCCTGCCCACCGGGACCTCCGGCACCTCGCCGATGCCGTCGGTGAAGGCCCGTCCCTCCGACGACGAGATTTCCGAGCTGCTGGCCTCCCTGCCGGAGCAGCCGCTGCACGCCGCAGTCATCGCCGCCGGCAACCGCACCCTGCAGGGCACCTGGGGCGACGCGGTGCCCTTCGAGGCCGCCGACATCTTCGAGGCGGCCCAGACCATCGCCCGCGCCGCCGGTGTCGAGGTCAGCCTCCGCAATGCCGAGTACCTGCCCTGGCACCCCGGCCGCTGCGCCGAGATCGTCGTCACCGACGTCGAGGGCGGCGAAAAGGTCGTCGGCCACGCGGGCGAGCTGCACCCGCAGGTCTGCGAGCGCGCCAACCTGCCGAAGCGCACGGTTGCCCTGGAGATCAACCTCGACGCCCTGCCCCTGGCGGAGGCCTTCCCGCGTCCGGTGCTGTCTCCCTTCCCGGCGGTGCACCAGGACGTCGCTGTCGTCGTCGATGAGACGACACCGGCGTCGGACGTGGAGGCTGCTCTGGTGTCCGGGGCAGGGGAGCTACTGGAACAGATCCGGCTCTTCGACATCTACCGCTCCGAGGCACTCGGTGAGGCCAAGCGTTCACTGACCTACACCCTGCGTTTCCGCGCCCCGGACCGCACCCTCACCGAGGACGAGGCGTCCGTGGCCCGTGAGGCCGCCGTCGCCGCGGCGGCCGAGAAGGTCGGCGCCGTCCTGCGCGGGTAGGCCCGACCAGGACGAGGGACGACATGTTCACACCCGCCGAGGGAACACCTGCTCCGTCGGCGTTCCTGGGTGGTGACGGCCTCGTCGACACAGCAGACCCGGACGTCGTCGCTCTGGCGACAGAGATCCGGTCCCGGTCAGAGTCCGACGTGGATTACGCCCGGCAGGCCTATGAGTGGGTCCGTGACGAGGTCACGCACTCCGTGGATGCTGGCGACACTTTGGTGACTATGGCCGCGGGAGAGGTTCTCCGTGCCCGCCGCGGCCTGTGCTTCGCGAAATCGCACCTCTACGCCGCACTGCTGCGACGTGAAGGTATCCCGGGTGCCCTCTGCTACCAGAGGCTCGGTGACGGGGACGGTGGCTTCATCCTGCACGGCATCGTGGCCGTCCACCTGGAGGGGGAGTGGCACCGCCAGGACCCGCGGGGCAACGGACCGGGGATGGACGCCCAGTTCTCCCTCGTCGACGAGAAGCTGGTGTGGAGTGCGGATGAAGCGTCCGGGGAGATCGACTACCCGGTCCTCTTCGCTCAGCCCGCCGATGTCGTGGTGGCCGCACTGGAGTCATCCGAGGACGCGCTCGAGCTGTGCGCCACCGGGCTTCCCTCGGAACTGTGAGCTATGCATAAAACACGCGGGCGTGAATAACTTGCGCTCCGCTGTGAGGCGGTGCATACTGGCACAATGATCTCGATCGCAGTGGCAGGTGCCAGTGGATACGCCGGCGGAGAGGCCTTGCGTCTCCTGCTGAATCACCCAGGATACGGCAAGGACTTCACCATCGGTGCGCTCACCGGTGCGTCCAACGCCGGGCAGCGATTCGGGGACCTGGTCCCCAGCCTGCCGGCGCTGGCAGACCGTACCGTCGAGGAGACCACCGAGGAGATCCTCGGCGCCCACGACGTCGCCATCCTCGCCCTGCCGCACGGTGTGTCGTCCTCCCTGGACCTGGGCGACACGGTCGTCCTGGACTGCGGCGCCGACCGGCGGCTCTCCGACAAGGCCGACTGGGACGCCTACTACGGCGGCGACTACCCGGGCAGTTGGCCCTACGGCATCCCCGAGCTGCCCGGCAACCGGGAGATCCTCAAGGAGACCACCGGTGTCGCCGTGCCCGGCTGTTTCCCGACCGGCGCGACTCTCGCGCTGCTGCCGGCCATGCAGGCCGGACTGATGTCCCCGCAGGTCTCCGTCGTCTCCGTCACCGGTGTCACCGGTGCCGGCAAGAAGCCCTCCGTCGGACTGCTGGGCGGGGAGACGATGTCCAACCTGCGCGCCTACAAGGTGGGCACACACCGCCACACCCCGGAGATGACGCAGAACATCCGGCGCGTGCTGCCGGAGGGTGCCGGTGACGTGAAGGTCACCTTCACCCCGGTGCTCGCCCCGCTGACCCGCGGCATCCTCACCACCGTCACCGCCGACGCCCGCGGGACGGCGGAGGAGATCCGCAAGGCCTACGAGGACTACTGCGCCGACGAGCCCTTCCTCCACCTGCTCCCCGAGGGGCAGCAGCCGGAGACCAAGAGTGTCACCGGGACCAACATGGTCCACCTGCAGGTCACCGTGACCGACGGCATCGTCGTCGCCACCAGCGCCATCGACAACCTCACCAAGGGCACCGCGGGAGCTGCGGTGCAGTGCCTCAACATCATTCAGGGCTGGGACGAAACCGCCGGCCTGCCCACCGCCGGAATCTAGGAGATCCACATGACCGAATCACAGGGATTCGACACGAACGATTCCGGAACCTTCCCGGAGCAGCTGACCTCGTCCGACCGCGCCACGGAGACGGCCGCGCCGAGCGTCACCGGCGTGACCGCAGCCGCGGGCTTCCGGGCCGCCGCCACGACCGCGGGCATCAAGCCGTCCGGTAAGTCGGACATGGCCCTCGTCGTCAACGACGGACCGGAGTACACCGCCGCCGCCGTCTTCACCCGGAACAAGGTCGTCGCCTCGCCGGTGAAGGTCACCCGCGCCAACAACGACGGCACCTTCCACGCCGTGATCCTCAACGCCGGCAACGCCAACGCCTGCAACGGTGCCCAGGGCGACACCGACGCCGCGGCCACCGTCGACGCCGTCGCAGAGGCGCTCTCCGTCGCCCCGTCCGAGGTCGCCGTGTGCTCCACCGGTCTCATCGGCGACACCCTCCCGATGGACAAGGTCCTGGCCGGGGTCTCGACCCTGACCACCGACATCGCCAGCGACGAGGCCACCAACTCCGCCGCAGCCACCGCCGCCGCCGAGGCGATCATGACCACCGACCTGGTCAGCAAGCAGGCCGTCTACCACGGTGACGGCTGGACCCTCGGTGGCATGGGCAAGGGCGTCGGCATGATGGCGCCGTCCCTGGCCACGATGCTCGTCGTTCTCACCACCGACGCCCACGTCGAGGACCCCGCACCCGCCCTCAAGTCCTCCGCCGAGGTGACCTTCGACTGCATCGACATCGACGGCTCCACCTCCACCAACGACACCGTCATCCTCATGGCCAACGGTGCCTCCGGTGTGACTCCGTCGGACGAGGAGTTCGCCGCCGCCGTCCACGCCGTCTGCCTGGACCTCGCGAAGCAGCTGCAGGCCGACGCCGAAGGTGTCACCAAGCGCGTCTCGATCACCGTCGCCGGCGCGTCCGACAACGACGAGGCCAAGGTCGCCGCCCGTGTGCTGGGCCGCGACAACCTCTTCAAGTGCGCCATGTTCGGTTCCGACCCCAACTGGGGACGCACCCTCGCCGCCGTCGGTATGGCCCCGGTGGACATGGACGCCGAGAAGATCTCGGTGAGCTTCAACGGGCAGCCGGTCTGCGTCAACGCCACCGGCGCCCCCGGGGCCCGAGACGTCGACCTCTCCGGTGCGGACATCGACGTCCTCGTCGACCTCGGCACCGGCGGGGAGGGGACCGCCACCGTGTGGACCACCGACCTCTCCCACGACTACGTGCACATCAACTCCGCCTACAGCTCTTAACGAACGAACAAGGGGCATCACATGACCGAGCCAGTCACCGAGAAGGTCGTCTACCGCGGCACCGCCGACCTGTCACCGGCCGTCCGCGCCGACGTCCTCGCCGAGGCACTGCCGTGGCTGCTGCACTACCGCGACAAGATCGTCGTGGTGAAATACGGCGGCAACGCCATGATCGACGACGACCTCAAGGCCGCCTTCGCCGCCGACATGGCCTTCCTGCGCAGCGTCGGTGCACACCCCGTCGTCGTCCACGGCGGTGGCCCGCAGATCACCGAGATGCTCGGCAAGGTCGGCCTCGAGGGCAAGTTCGTCGGAGGCCTGCGCGTCACCACCCCGGAGACCATGGAGTACGTCCGCATGGTGCTCTTCGGAAAGGTGGGGCGAGAGCTCGTCAACCTGATCAACCAGCACGGGCCTTTCGCCGTCGGTACCTCCGGTGAGGACGCCGGCCTGTTCACCGCGGTCAAGAAGAACACCGTCGTCGACGGTCAGGAGGTCGACCTCGGACGGGTCGGCGAGATCGCCCAGGTCGACTCCACCGTGCTCACCGACCTCATCGACGCCGGACGCATCCCGGTCGTGGCACCGTTCGCACCCGACGTCGACGGCAACGTCTACAACATCAACGCCGACACCGCCGCCGGTGCGCTGGCCGCTGCCCTCGGCGCCGAGCGACTGGTGATGCTGACCAATGTCGAAGGCCTGTACACCGACTGGCCGAACCGGGACTCGCTGGTCTCCCGCATCGCCCCGGACGAGCTGGAGAAGATCCTGCCCGACCTCGACTCCGGCATGATCCCGAAGATGGAGGCCTGCCTGTCCGCCGTGCGCACCGGCGTCTCCGCCGCGCACGTCATCGACGGACGCGAGCGACACTCCGTGATCCTCGAGCTCATGACCGAGGGCGGCATCGGAACGATGATCGCCGACGACGACTTGGAGTCACCGAATGCCTGACACAACTGCAACAGCCACAACCAACAACTGGAAGAGCACCTGGGAGTCCGCGGTCATGCCGACCTACGGCACCCCGGCCGTGCAGCTCGTCTCCGGCTCCGGAAGCCGGGTCACCGACAGCGAGGGCAAGGAGTACGTCGACGTGCTCGCCGGCATCGCCGTCAACGCTCTCGGCCACGCCCACCCGGCCATCGTCGAGGCCGTGACCAAGCAGGTCTCCACCCTGGGCCACACCTCGAACGTCTTCGCGCACCCGCAGGTCATTGAACTCGCCGCCAAGCTCCAGGAGCTCATCGCCCCGGGCGCACAGGTCTTTTTCTCGAACTCCGGTGCCGAGGCCAACGAGGCCGCCTTCAAGATCGCCCGGCGCACCGGACGTTCCCGCATCCTGGCCGCTGAGCACGGCTTCCACGGGCGGACGATGGGCTCCCTGGCCCTCACTGGCCAGCCCGACAAGCGCGCCCCCTTCGAGCCGCTGCCCGGAGGGGTCGAGTACTACCCCTACGGCGACATCGACGCCCTCCGCGCGATGGTGGAGGACGGCGCGTCCGACACCGCCGCGATCTTCCTGGAGTCCATCCAGGGCGAGACCGGGATCGTCCCCGCGCCGGAGGGCTTCCTCGCCGCCGTCCGCGAGCTGTGCGACGAGCACGGCATCCTCATGGTCGTCGACGAGGTGCAGGCCGGGATGGGACGCACCGGCAACTGGTTCGGCTACCAGGCCGACGGCGTCGTGCCGGACGTCGTCACCCTGGCCAAGGGCCTCGGCGGCGGCATGCCGATCGGTGCCTGCGTGGCCGTCACCCCGGCCGCCCAGTTGCTGGAGAAGGGTGGGCACGGTTCCACCTTCGGCGGAAATCCGGTCGCCTGTGCCGCCGGTAACGCCGTGATCGACACGATCCGTGCGGAGAACCTCCTCGACCACGTCAAGCACGCCGAGTCCCTCTTCCGCGAGGATCTCGAGCCCCTCGACGCCGTCGAGCTGGTCCGCGGCCGCGGACTGATGCTCGGCGTCGTCCTCACCGAGGCGCGCCCCGGACTCGGTGCCGCAGCCCTGGAGAAGGGACTGCTGATCAACCAGCCAGCGGAGAACGTCCTGCGGATCGTCCCGCCACTGAACATCCCCGACGCCGACATCCACGGCGCGACCGACATCATCAAGGAGCTGCTCGCATGACCCGCCACTTCCTCGCCGACGACGCCGTCAGCGTCGCCGAACAGGCCGAGATCCTCGACCTCGGACTGGAGATGCTCGCCAACCCGATCCGCTCCAGCCTGCAGCACAAGTCCGTGGCCGTCCTGTTCGACAAGACCTCCACCCGCACCCGCTTCTCCTTCGACGTCGGTATCCACCAGCTCGGCGGACATCCGATCGTCGTGGACTCCGGCAAGTCCCAGATGGGCAAGAAGGAGTCCTACCAGGACACCGGTGCCGTGTTGTCCCGCTTCGTCGACGCCGTGGTCTGGCGCACGGGTGCCCACAGCAACCTCCACGAGATGGCCGAGACCGCCACGGTGCCGATCGTCAACGCCCTGTGCGACGACTTCCACCCGTGCCAGATCCTCGCCGACCTGCTGACCGTCAAACAGCACAAGGGTGGCTCCGACGGGGACATCAAGGGCCTCAAGGCCGTCTACCTCGGCGACGGCGCCAACAACATGGCGAACTCCTACATGCTGGGCTTCGCCACTGCCGGGGTGGACATCACCATCGCCGCGCCCGAGGGCTTCCAGCCCGAGCAGCGCTTCGTGGAGCGCGCCCGGGCCCGCGCCGACGAGACCGGGGCGACCCTGACTGTCACCGGGACTCCGGACGTCACCGGGGCCGACGTGGTCATCACCGACACCTGGGTGTCGATGGGCATGGACGCTGAGCGTGACACCAGCTCGCTGGAGCCGTTCCAGGTGGACGAGGAACTCATGGCTACCGCCGACAAGGACGCCGTGTTCATGCACTGCCTCCCGGCCTACCGCGGCTACGAGGTCTCCGCCGGGGTCATTGACGGCCCCCAGTCCATCGTCTTCGACGAGGCGGAGAACCGGCTCCACGCACAGAAGGCCCTGCTGGAATGGCTGCTCAACTGACCCGGTCCGCCCGCCAGGACCTGATCTCCCGGTTGGTCGAGAACAACCGGGTGGGCAGCCAACGCGACCTGCAGGACATGCTGGCCGGTGAGGGAGTGGAGATCACCCAGGCGACGCTGTCGCGGGACCTGGTGGACGTCGGTGCGCGGAAGGTCCGGGCCGACGGCCAGGCCTTCTACAGTCTCGGGGCCCCGGTCGTCGAGATGGCCGCCGACGGGCCGGCCCGGCTGCGTCGGGTGCTCGCCGAACTCCTGGTCGGTACGGACCACTCCGGCAACACCGCGGTGCTGCGTACACCCCCGGGGGCGGCGCAGTACCTGGCCAGCGTCATCGACCGCTCCGACCTGCCGGAAGTGGTCGCCACGCTGGCCGGGGACGACACCGTCTTCGTCCTGGCCCGTGACCCGGTGGACGGCCGCGGACTGGCGGAACATCTCCACGCCTTGTCCATGCACGGCGGCCAGAGCCCACCAGATAGACTCGGCTGACAGAAGCCACACAGACCGTGAAAACAATGAAGATCGTGAAGAACGTGAAAGGACATCAGAATGACTGACCGCGTCGTACTCGCCTACTCCGGAGGCCTGGACACCACCGTCGCCATCCCGTACCTGAAGCAGATGACCGGCGGCGAGGTCATCGCCGTGTCCATCGACCTGGGCCAGGGCGGCGAGGACATGGAGTCCGTCCGCCAGCGCGCCCTCGGCGCCGGTGCCGTCGAGTCCCTCGTCGTCGACGCCCGCGACGAGTTCGCCGACGAGTACTGCCTGCCGACCGTCAAGGCCAACGGCATGTACATGAAGCAGTACCCGCTGGTGTCCGCGATCTCCCGTCCGCTGATCGTCAAGCACCTCGTCGAGGCCGCCCAGGCCCACGGCGGTACCCACGTCGCCCACGGCTGCACCGGCAAGGGCAACGACCAGGTCCGCTTCGAGGTCGGCTTCATGGACACCGACCCGTCCCTGAAGATCATCGCCCCGGCCCGTGACTTCGCCTGGACCCGTGACAAGGCCATCGCCTTCGCCGAGGAGAACGACGTCCCGATCGAGCAGTCGGCGTCCTCGCCGTTCTCCATCGACCAGAACGTCTGGGGCCGCGCCGTGGAGACCGGCTTCCTCGAGGACCTGTGGAACCCGCCGACAAAGGACCTCTACGCCTACACCGAGGAGCCGTCCCTGGGACAGGCGCCGGACGAGGTCACCATCTCCTTCAAGGGCGGTAAGCCGGTCGCCATCGACGGCCGCGAGGTCACCGTCCTGCAGGCCATCGAGGAGCTCAACCGCCGTGCCGGTGCGCAGGGCGTGGGCCGTCTCGACATGGTGGAGGACCGCCTCATCGGCATCAAGTCCCGCGAGGTCTACGAGGCCCCGGGTGCGATGACCCTGATCCGGGCCCACGAGGCCATCGAGGACGTCACCGTCGAGCGCGAGCTCGCCCGCTACAAGCGCGGCATCGACGCCGAGTGGTCCCACCAGGTCTACGACGGCCTGTGGTTCTCCCCGCTGAAGCGCTCCCTGGACTCCTTCATCGAGTCCACCCAGGAGCACGTCACCGGCGACATCCGCCTGGTGCTGCACAACGGCAACATCGTCGTCAACGGCCGTCGTTCCGACGAGTCCCTCTACGACTTCAACCTGGCCACCTACGACACCGGCGACACCTTCGACCAGACCATGTCCAAGGGCTTCGTCGAGCTGCACGGCATGTCGTCGAAGATCGCCAACAAGCGCGACCGCGACGCGAAGTAGGACGGAACAGGACGCCATGTCTGAGACCCCGATCGAGAAGCACGCCACCAACGAGGGTGCCCTGTGGGGCGGCCGGTTCGCCGGTGGGCCCACCGAGGCGATGGCCGCGCTGAGCAAGTCCACCCACTTCGACTGGGTGCTGGCACCCTACGACGTGCTGGCCTCGAAGGCGCACGCCAAGGTGCTGCACAAGGCCGGTCTCCTGTCGGACGCCGACCTGGAGACCATGCTGGACGGTCTGACCCGCCTCGGTGAGGACGTCGCCTCCGGCGCCTTCGGCCCTGAGCCCAGTGACGAGGACGTCCACGGTGCGATGGAGCGCGGCCTGATCGACCGGGTCGGCCCCGAGGTCGGCGGTCGTCTGCGCGCCGGTCGTTCCCGCAACGACCAGGTCGCGACCCTGTTCCGTATGTGGGTGCGGGACGCGATCCGCGAGGTCACCGCCGGCGTGCTGGACGTGGTCGACGCGATCGTGGCCCAGTCGAAGGCGAACCCGGACGTCATCATGCCGGGCAAGACCCACTTCCAGGCCGCGCAGCCGGTCCTGCTGGCCCACCAGCTGCTGGCCCACGCCCAGCCGCTGCTGCGCGACGTGGAGCGTTTCCGTGACCTGGACAAGCGCCTTGCAGTCTCCCCGTACGGTTCCGGTGCACTGGCCGGCTCCTCGCTGGCCCTGGATCCGGAGGCCATCGCTGCCGAGCTCGGATTCGACTCCGCCGGTGACAACTCGATCGACGCCACCAGCTCGCGCGACTTCGCCTCGGAGACCTCCTACGTCCTGGCCCAGGTCGCCGTGGACCTGTCCCGCCTGGCCGAGGAGGTCATCGCCTGGTCCACCCCGGAGTTCGGCTACGTCACCCTGGCCGACGAGTGGTCGACCGGCTCCTCGATCATGCCGCAGAAGAAGAACCCGGACGTCGCCGAGCTGATGCGCGGCAAGACCGGGCGTCTGATCGGCAACCACACCGGTCTGCTGGCCACCCTGAAGGCGCTGCCGCTGGCCTACAACCGCGACCTGCAGGAGGACAAGGAGCCGATCGTCGACTCGGTCACCCAGCTCCACCTGCTGCTGCCGGCGATGGCCGGACTGGTCGGCACCCTGACCTTCCACCCGGAGCGTCTGCGCGAGCTGGCACCGGCCGGGTTCACCCTGGCCACCGACCTGGCCGAGTGGATGGTGCGCCAGGGCGTGCCCTTCCGAGATGCCCACGAGGCCTCCGGTCAGTGCGTCCGCATCGCCGAAAGCAGGGGAGTGGACCTGGTCTCGCTCACCGACGAGGAACTCTCCGGGGTACACCCGGCGCTGACCCCCGAGGTGCGGGAGGTGCTGACCATCGACGGAGCAGTGGCGTCCCGCGCGACCCGCGGTGGTACCGCCGGCGTCCGCGTCGCCGAGCAGCTCGGCCGCGTGGCGGACGCCAGCGCCGACCACGCCCAGTGGGCGAGTGCGCTGATCCGTCAGTAGGTCTTCTGCACACCTGCAGCGCTTTCTGAAACCCCCGATCCCAGCCAGGGACGGGGGTTTCCTCATGCGTGGAAGGTACGGCGACGCGGGCACCGACCCGATGCGCACCGGTCTCCGCGAGAACGGATAGACTGATGCCCATGATCGATCCGCGACTTCTCGAGATACTCGTGTGCCCCCAGGACAAACAGCCCCTGGAGCTCGACGGGGACTATCTGGTCAACCCCCGTATGGGTATCGCCTATCCGGTGCAGGACGGAATCCCCGTCCTGCTCGCCGACGAAGCAATCGAGTGGTCGGAAGGACCGAAGTGAACGACAGCACCAACAGCACCAACAGCACGAACATTTCCAACGTCATCGACGATCTGCAGTGGCGTGGGCTCATCGCCCAGTCGACGGACATCGACGCTCTGCGCGAAGAACTCTCCACCCCGACGGTGGCCTACGTCGGCTTCGACCCGACGGGTCCGTCCCTGCACGCCGGCCACCTGGTGCCGCTGCTGATCCTGGCACGACTGCAGCGTTTCGGACACACACCGATCCTGCTGGCCGGCGGCGCCACCGGAATGATCGGCGATCCGAGGGACGTGGGGGAGCGCACCATGCTCTCCGAGGACGAGGTCGCCGGCAACGTCGAGCGCATCAAGGGCCAGCTCGCCAGCTTTGTCACCTTCGAGGGTGATAACGCGGCGATCCCAGCGAACAACATCGAGTGGACCTCGCAGATGTCTGTCGTGGAGTTCCTCCGCGACCTGGGCAAGAACTTCAGCCTGAACACGATGCTCTCCCGTGACACGGTGAAGCGCCGTCTGGAGAACGACGGGATGTCCTACACAGAGTTCTCCTACATGCTGCTGCAGGCCAATGACTACGTACAGCTGCGTCGTAGCCACAACTGCCGTCTGCAGGTCGGCGGTTCCGACCAGTGGGGCAACATCGTCTCCGGTGTCGACCTGAACCGACGGGTAGACGGGGAGACCGTCCACGGACTGACCGTGCCGCTGGTCACCGACTCTGAGGGGCGCAAGTTCGGTAAGTCCACCGGCGGTGGCAAGCTCTGGCTGGACCCGGAGATGACCAGCCCCTACAGCTGGTACCAGTACTTCCTCAACGCGGCGGACGCCGACGTCATCCGCTACCTGCGGTGGTTCACCTTCCTGGACCAGGAGGAGCTCGAGCGTCTGGCTGTCGAGGTCGAGGAACGTCCCTTCAAGCGGGAGGCGCAGCGCACCCTGGCACGGGAGATGACCATCCTGGTGCACGGCGAGGACGCCGTGGTGAAGGTGGAGAAGGCTGCCGAGGCATTGTTCGGCAAGGCCGAGTTGGCCGACCTCGATGAGCAGACCTTGGCTGGCGCCTTGTCGGAGACCGAGGTCGTCGATGCTGCCGCGGGAACCACGGTGGTCGATCTCCTGGTCGCGGCTGGCCTGGAGAGCTCGAAGGGTGCTGCCCGCCGCACCATCAAGGAAGGCGGTGCCTACGTGAACAACGAGCGCATCGTCGACGGGGAGTGGGTCCCGGGTGAGGACGATCTGCTGCACGGACACTGGCTGGTGCTCCGGAAGGGCAAGAAGCGCTTCGCCGGAGCCCGGGTCTCCTAGTCGACTGCCTGCGAGCAACCACCGGTTCTCCGGGCAACTGATGCCGTCACCTGTCAGGGGTGGCGGCAGTGGTCGTTGGAGGGGAAGTTGCTAGCGTGAGAACCGTGCTGACCTGCAAACTTGTCAGTGCTTCGGACTCTGTGTAGATTCGTCCGGGTCAGCGAGACACCGGACATGAGTCCGGGGTCAGCAGGCAGGGGACTGACCGAAACAAGATGTTCACCGGGAGTTTGCGCTCCGGCCATGTCGTGTTGTACAGTGAGTCTCGGCCTTGACGACGATCCTCCCCAAGGGGTGAGTGAGAGTTGCCTGGTCAGCATGTTGTTTGAGAACTCAATAGCGTAACAAACCAAGCATTGTTGTCGCACCGGTTGTGTGGCGCGATGGTTTCGGGGTTGGTGCCGGCAAGTGTGAT
>DXGC01000010.1 GCA_019114135.1 Candidatus Corynebacterium avicola | reverse complement strand
CTGTTTGTGTTTGTCGGTGGTTTTAGCGGCGGGGTCACGCCCGGTCCCTTTCCGAACCCGGAAGCTAAGCCTGCCTGCGCCGATGGTACTGCACCTGGGAGGGTGTGGGAGAGTAGGTCGCCGCCGGCATTAAACTTGAAGATTGGGGATGGGCCCCGGTTGTGGAAGACCTTGACGGTCTTCTGCAGCCGGGGCCTTTCCTTGTGTAAAGCGGGATAGCCAAGTTCTATCCAGCCGGCGTTTCTGCCGGAACCCGGTCCCCGTCTGGCCACCGTGCATCAACGGTTGGCTGTCTGACCGGCCTCACCTAGAATCGGTGAGGTACACACCGTGAGAAAGAGGAAACACATGAGCGAGTCTTCCGGCGACAATCGATCGCGCGGTAACCAGAGGGGCGGCAACCGCTCCTCCCACAGCGGTCGCAACGGTCAGGGAGGCTACAACCGCGGAGGGAACAACCGCCGCGGCAACGACAATCGCGGGGGACAGCGTGGCGGCTACCGCGACGACCGTCGCGATGATCGCCGAGGGGGCCACCGCGATGATCGTCGTGACGACCGTCGCGGTGGATACCGGGGCGGCCGTGATGACCGCCGCGATGACCGCCGTGGTGGATACCGCGGGGACCGGCGTGACGACCGTCGCGGCGGGGACAACCGTGGCGGACGCCCGCAGCACGCCAATCGTGGCGGCGCCGGCCAGCGGGACGACCGTCGGCGCGACCGCCACAACGGCCCGCAGCGCTCCGGTTACCGCGAGGAGCGCCTCAACCTTCGCGAGCGCGAGCCTGAGATCCCTTCCGACGTCAACCCGAAGGAACTCGACCCGGGCGTCCGTCAGGAGCTGCGCAGCCTGTCCAAGGACAACGCCGACAAGGTCGCCGGCCACCTCATCATGGCTGCTTCCTTGATGGACACCGATTCCGACAAGGCTCTGGCCCATGCCCGTGCCGCCAAGGACCGCGGTGGACGTGTCTCCATCACCCGCGAAACGCTCGGCATCGCCGCGTACCACGCCGGACAGTGGAAGGAAGCACTCTCTGAACTCCGCGCCGCGCGTCGTATGTCCGGTGGTCCGGGCATGCTGGCCGTCATGGCCGACTGCGAGCGTGGCCTCGGCAAGCCGGCGAAGGCCGTCGAACTCGGCCAGGGGCCGGAGGCAGAGGAGCTCGACGCCGAAGGACGCGCCGAGCTCGCCATCGTGGTGGCCGGAGCCCACCACGATCTCAACGACTATGCCGCGGCGCTGGAGACCCTCCGGCCGGAGTCCGAGTCCACCGACCTTCCCCCGGTCACTGCACTGCGAGTGACCTACGCTTTCGCTGACGCCCTGCTGGCCACCGGTGACATCGACCAGGCCCGTCAGTGGTTCACCCGTGCCAAGGAGATGGACACCGAGAAGGTCCTCGACACCGACGAGCGACTGCGCGAGCTCGGGGGCGCCTGAGCATGACCACACCCGGAGTGGCTACGGGGGGTCCCGGTCTCCTCGACGACTACGACGTCCTGCTGGTCGACCTTGACGGAACAGTTTTCGCCGGCGGTCGTCCGATCGACGGCGCTCAGGAGGGACTGGACGGACGACGGTCGGTCTTCATCACCAACAACGCCTCCCGGTCACCGAGTCAGGTCGCCGACCATCTCACCGGGTTGGGTTTCACCTCCTCCGCAGACGACGTCCTCACCTCGGCCCAGGCCGCCTGCATCCTGGCCCGTGACCTGCTCGGGGAACGGACTGATCTGCGCGCGTACGTCGTCGGCGCCGAGTCCTTCCGTGAACTCGCACGCGACGCCGGTTTCACCGTGGTCGACTCCGCGGACGGCCCGGAAGGTACGCCCGATGTGGTTCTGCAGGGACACAGTCCCGACAACGGGTGGAAGGAACTCTCCGAAGCCGCCCTGGCCATCCGGGCAGGTGCGCTCTACGTAGCCTCCAACCTCGACACCACGCTCCCCTCCGAACGAGGCTTCCTCGTGGGCAACGGCTCGATGGTCGCTGCAGTCGTCAGCGCAACCGGAGTGACCCCACACAGTGCGGGTAAGCCGCTGCCGCCCATGTTCACCTCCGCCGTGGACAAGACCGGGGCGAGCCGTCCCCTGGCCGTCGGCGACCGCCTGGACACCGACATCGCCGGAGGCAACGCCGCCGGCATCGACACGTTGTGCGTGCTCACCGGCGTGGCGACGCACACCCAGCTGCTCACCACCGAGCACCGACCGACCTACATCGCCGCCAACCTGCGTGACCACCTCACCGGCTGGGCCGCCAGCACCGGCACAGACGAGGATCCCACAGCGATCGTGGTGCACTCCGGTGAGACCGGCGCCGTCGAGGTGATGGCCGCCGAGGCACTCGCCGTGGCCGCCCCGCTGTCGTGGGCGGCGCTGGACGCCGGCTCGGAGGCTCCGCAGGTCGTCGCCGACGAGGGGGACACCGCGGCAGCCGAGGCACTGGAGGCATGGCGGTGAACGACCAGACACCTCATGCCGGGGACACCGGAGACACAGGAGATGCTGACCGCCCGTCTCCGGCGACCCTCAGAAACGCCAACAACGCCGGTAACGGCACCAACGTTGAGGACCTGGTCGCCGAGGTCGACCGGCTTCTGGCGTCCGACGCCGAAGGCAACGACGAGGCCGCACTGCTCGAACAGGCGCACCGACTGATCAACGACGCACTGGAAGGGCGCTGATGGCGAAGCAGAACAAGGGCAAGCGTCTGCAGCGCCTCGACGCCGAACTGGTCAAGCGCAAGGAGGCGCGTTCCCGTGAGCATGCCCGCGAGATGATCCTCGCCGGGCGGGTCAGCGTGAACGGGATGCTGGCGTCCAAACCCGCCACCGGTGTCGACGGCGACGTCTCCATCCGGGTGGCGGAGAGCGAGGACGACCGCTGGGCGTCACGCGGGGCCCACAAGTTGCTGGGCGCGCTCGAGGCCTTCGAACCGGCCGGCATGAGCCTCGCCGGACGCCGCATCCTCGATGCCGGTGCGTCCACCGGTGGCTTCACCGACGTGTGCCTGGACCGGGACGCCGCCGAGGTCCTCGCCGTCGACGTCGGCTACGGACAGCTGATCTGGCGGCTGCAGAACGACGACCGGGTGACCGTCCTGGACCGCACCAACGTGCGCACCCTCACCGCCGAGCAACTCGATGGCCCCGCCGACGCGATGGTCGGTGACCTTTCGTTCATCTCGATCGAACTGGTGCTGCCCGCACTGGCGGCGTGCGTGGCCGAGGGCGGCGACCTGCTGCCGATGGTCAAGCCCCAGTTCGAGGTGGGGAAGCACCGGCTGGGGCACGGTGGAGTCGTTCGGGACCCGGCGCTGCGGGTGGAGGCTACACTGAACGTAGCCCGCGCGGCACTACGCCACGGGCTGTCGACGAAGGCGGTCACCGCCTCGCCGTTGCCCGGCCCCAGCGGAAACGTGGAATACTTTCTGTGGCTGGTCAAGGACGGTGGTGCGAGCGCGCCGACAGACGACGCCCTGGCCGCGATGGTCGACGACGCAGTGAAGGAGGGTCCGCAGTGACTGAGGTGCACAATGGTGCCGCCACCCCGGCCGAGGACGGTGGTGAGCAGGTGACCGACGCGCCCGCCCCGGTGCGCGAGGTGCTGCTCGTCGCACACACCGGTGCGTCCGACAAGCTGAGCATGGCTGCCGAGGCAGCCCAGCGGCTCGCCGACGGCGGACTGACCGTGCGCGTGATGTCCACCGGTGACCCCGCACCCGTCGCCCGCCACGAGATCCTCGGCCGTTTCCCGCGTTACGGACACACCACCGACGCCGCCAAGGGCGTCGACCTGGTGCTCGTGCTCGGTGGCGACGGCACCTTCCTGCGCGCCGCCGACATCGCCCACGCCCAGGACGTCCCCGTCCTCGGTGTGAACCTCGGACACATCGGCTTCCTCGCCGAATGGGAGCAGGACTCCCTGGAAGAGGCCCTGGACCGCGTGATCTCCGGGGACTACCGCATCGAGAACCGTATGACGCTCTCGGTCACCGCCCGCGACATCGACGGCCGCGTTCTGGGGACGGGCTGGGCGCTCAACGAGTGCTCCGTGGAGAACCTCAACCGCCAGGGCGTGCTCGACACGATCCTCGAGGTCGACCAGCGTCCGGTGAGCTCTTTCGGCTGTGACGGGGTCCTGGTCTCCACCCCGACCGGCTCCACCGCCTACGCCTTCTCCGCCGGCGGCCCGATCCTGTGGCCGGAACTCGAGTCGATCCTGGTCGTCCCGTCCAACGCCCACACGCTGTTCGCCCGGCCGCTGGTGACCAGCCCGAACTCGACGGTGGCGGTGGAGACCAACCCGGAGACCTCCCCGGCGACCGCGGTGATGGACGGTTTCCGTCAGATCCACATGCCGCCCGGTGCCCGCGTGGAGATCCGGCGTGGCCCGCAGGACGTGCGCTGGGTCCGTCTGGACACCGAGCCCTTCACCGACCGTCTCGTGCAGAAGTTCCGCCTCCCGGTGACGGGGTGGCGCGGACCGCGACGGTGACGCGCATGCTGACAGAGCTGCAGATCCGGAACCTGGGAGTCATCGAGGAAGCCACCGCAGAGTTCGACGAGGGCTTCACCGTGGTCACCGGCGAGACCGGAGCCGGAAAAACCATGGTGGTCACCGGCCTGAAGCTGCTCTCCGGTGCCCGGGCCGACGCCCAGCGGGTACGGGCCGGCACCGACAGGGCGACCGTCGACGGCATCTTCCGCACCGGTGACGACGCCAAGATCGACGCCCTCATCGAGGACGTCGGAGGATACGTCGAGGAGGGGGACGTCGTCGTCTCCCGCTCCGTCAACGCCTCCGGACGCTCCCGCGCACATTTCGCCGGACGTACCGTCGCCGCGGGTGTGCTCGCCGACGTCTCCTCGCGTCTGCTGACCATCCACGGCCAGTCGGACCAGCTCCAGCTTCTCGACCCGACCCGGCAACTGCGCAACCTGGACCGGTTCGCCGGTCTCGACGACGACCGGCGGGACTACCGGCGACTGCGCCGGGAGTGGGCGACCCTGGCCCGCGACCTGAATGAACGCACCCTGCGTCGCCGTGAACTGACGCTGGAGACCGACAACCTCCGCCGTGCCCTCGACGAGATCGACGGGGTCGACCCCCAGCCCGGGGAAGAGGAGGAGATCAAGGCCACGGTGAGCCGTCTGCAGGACGCCGACGACGTGCGCACTGCGGCGTCCGCCGCACTCGACGCCATCGACGGCGGGGACGAGGCAGCCGTCGGCGACGACGGTTCTGCTGTGGAGGCGCTGACCGCCGCCGTGGAGGCGCTGCGTGGCGTGACCGGGTCCGAGCCACGGTTCGCGGGTCTGGTCACCCGGCTGGAGGGGGTGCTCGCCGAGGTCGGTGACATCTCCACCGAGATCGGCGGCGCCCTGTCCGACGTCCCCGACCCGGAGAGTCTCGAGGGGCTGCTGGCACGCCAGCAGGAACTCCGCGAACTGCACAAGTACGCCGAGACCGTCGTCGAGACCGGAGAGACCGAGGCCTCCGATTCAGACACAGGCACCGGTGCCGCCGGTGCGGACGGTGCCCTGATCTGGCGCGACCGGGCGCAGGAGCGTCTGGCACAGATCGACGTCTCCGGCGACGCTCTTTCCGAGCTTGCCGAGAAGGTCGCCACCGCCGGTGAGACCATGCTCGAGGCAGCACGGGCGCTCTCGGACGCCCGGCAGGACGCTGCACGGCGCTTCGCCGAGGCCGTGAGTTCAGAGATCGCCGGACTGCACATGAGTGCCTCCTTCCGCGTGGAGGTCACCCCGGTGGAGAACCCGGGCACCGCCGACTGCGGGCCGGACGGTGTCGACACCGTCGAGTTCCTGCTGGTGCAGGGCGGGAAGCCGTCCTCCCTGGCGGCCACGGCCTCCGGCGGTGAGCTTTCCCGCGTCATGCTGGCCCTGGAGGTCATCCTCGCCGGCAGTGGCCGCACCATGGTCTTCGACGAGGTCGATTCCGGTGTCGGCGGGCGTGCCGCGGTGGAGATCGGCCGTCGACTCGCCCGACTAGCGGTCGACAACCAGGTCATCGTGGTCACCCACCTCCCGCAGGTCGCCGCCTTCGCCGACGCTCATGTGCACGTGGCCAAGTCCGCCACCGACGAGACGGTGGTCTCCCGGGTGAGCGCCCTCGACGCCGAGGAGCGGGTCGAGGAACTCTCCCGGATGCTCGCCGGACTGGAGTCGGACACCGGACGTGCCCACGCCGAGGAGCTCCTCGCCACGGCGCGGGCCGCCAAGGACGAGCTCCCGGTTCCCGCAGACGCCGGAGCCTGACCGGATGCTGCTCACCCAACTGCACTACTTCGAGGCGTTGGCCCGCGAGCGTCACTTCGGACGCGCCGCCGCGTCCTGCTTCGTCACCACCTCGACCCTGTCGGAGGCGATCCGGAAGCTCGAGGCGGAGCTGAAGGTACCGCTGGTCAACCGCGGGCGGTCGACCTTCCGCGGACTGACCCCCGAGGGTGAGCTGGTGCTGGCCTACGCGCGGCGCATCGTGGCAGACCACCGCACCCTGGTCGAGGACCTCTCGGCCCGTCGCGGGCAGCTGGAGACCACCTTGCGCCTCGGAATGATCCCCGCAGGCCTCACCCGGGGGTCGGAGGTGCTGGAGGCACTGTGCAGGGAGAATCCGGGGGTCACCGTCGACCTGGTCGCCGGACTGCGCAGTGAGGAGATCCTCGAGAAACTGCATTCCGCGGACCTCGACGCCGGGGTGATCCACCCGGCGGTCGGAATTTCGTCGACGTCCGGTCTGCATGTCACCGACCTGGGGTCGGTGGACTTCGCGGTCCTGGCGACCGAGGAGCTCGTGGCGCCCGGCACGACCACGGTGACCGGTGCGGAGCTTGCGGAGCTGCCGGTGGCGGTGCTGTCGCCGGGGATGAGGGCACGCGACGAGTTCGACCGGTCGATGGCCCAGGCGGGTGTGTCGGTGACCCCGGCGGCCGAGGCCGACTCCGTGGAGGCCCTGCGCTCACTGGCCGCCACAGGGTTGTGGGCCGCGGTCGTGCCGGCCGACACCCCGGCCGGAGGAGCGGGGGAGAAGTTGCGGCTGATCGGTTTGGCCGAACCGACGGTGCGGGTCCCCGTGGTCCTGGCGCGGCTCGTCACCCGACCGGTCTCGGCGTTGGCGAGGGCTCTGGACGAGGCGGCCGCGGTCCAGGAGTCGTGGCAGGACTCCTGAGACCGACGTCCTGAAAGAAGCCTGATCTCCTCCGGCGCGCCTACCGTGTCCAGCCAGCCACACCGGTCACAATGGTCCCCATGATCTTCTCCCGTACCGACACCCCCGGCATCCACGGCCACACCCGGGACTGCACCGGGAACAAGGGCACCGGACGCCTGAGCGAGGGTGACATCGCCGTCATCGACCAACCTGACGTGAGCCGGGCACTGGCCCAGAAGCTCATCGACGCCCGGGTCTCCGCCGTGGTCAACACCGCGTCCTTCACCACGGGCAACGTCCCGAACTTCGGCCCGCAGATGCTGCTGGACGCAGACATCGTGCTGGTCGAGAACGCCGACCCCGGCATCATCGAACGGTTGAAGAACGGCAAGAAGGGACGCCTGCACGAGGGCAAGGTCCTTTACGGTGACCGCTCCATCGGCAGGGGAGAACTGCTGGAGGAGGAGGCCGCGGTCACCCGCTTCACCGAGGCCCGCGACGCCCTCGCCGACCACATGGAGGCGTTCACCGGCAACACCGCCGAGTTCGTCCGCTCCGAGGCGCCCCTGCTCATCGACGGTCTCGGCGTGCCCGAGACCGGCGTGGACATGGACGACCGCAAGGTCCTCGTGGTCAGCCCCGACCCGAAGCTGGACGAGAAGATCAAGTCGCTGCGCTACTTCATCCGCGAGTACGACCCGGTCATCGTCGCGGTCGACACCGCGGTGGACGCCGTCATCAAGCACGGCTACAAGCCGCGGGTCATCGTCGGTGACCCCGAGGTGATCTCCACCGAGGCACTGAATTCCGGCGCCACCGTGATCCTCCCGGCCGAGCCGGACGGACACGCCCCCGGCCTGGAGCGGATCCAGGACCTCGGCATCGGTGCGATGACCTTCCCGGCCGCCACCTCCGACGCCACCGACCTGGCGCTGCTGCTGGCCGACTACCACGGTGCCTCGATGGTGGTGAACCTCGGCCCGACGCTGGACCTGGACCGTATCTTCGACACCGCCCAGTCGCCGGACACCCCGTCCGCGATGCTCTCGCGTCTGCGCGTCGGTGGGAAGCTGGTCGACTCCGGCGCCGTCGCCGAGCTCTACCGTGTGTCCCGCTCCGGCGGCGGATGGCTCTGGGCCATTCTCGGTGTCCTGCTCGCCCTCGTGGTGATCGTCCTGATCGCCGGGTTCAGCGGCTCCGAAGGCTTCGTCGACAACCTCGTCGACAGCTGGAACAACATCGCCCTGCGCTTCCAGGACCTCTTCTGATGGGCGCGGGCAAGGCAACAGGTCTGGCCGCGGCAGGTATCGCCGCCGGCACCCTGCTGGGCTTCTACGTCCTGGCACCGAACGTCGAGGGCGGCCCGACAGGCGTCGACAGCGAGACCCAGAAGGAGTTGGACGCGGAGACGGTCCGCGCCGACCGTGCCGAAGCCGCCGTCGCGGGTTCGGACGCCGTCCTCGACGGGGCCTCCGGTGGGATCGTCAACAACGCACTCGAGGGGAAGCACGTCCTGGTCCTCGCCACCGCAGACGCCGACGAGGAGTCGGTGACCGGTGTCGGTGAACTCATCGACGCCGCCGGGGGAGAGAACTCCGGGGCCGTGCAGCTCAGCGAGGACGCGACCGCCTCCGGTTCGGGTGACCAGCTGAAGTCCATCGCCGCCTCCTCGCTGCCGGCCGGTGCCTCGCTGTCCGAGGACCGCCTCGATCCCGGCTACCACACCGGTGAGCTGCTGGGGCAGGCCGTGACGGGTGCCAGCGAGTCCGACCGGGCCGTGGCCGTCGGTGCACTCGACAACACCGGCTTCTTCGCCGAGGGAGGCGCGGACGCATTCTCCGGCGTCGACGGCGATGTCGACGGTGTCGTCCTGGTCACCGGAGACGCCTCCGAGGGGGACGGGGACGGCAACTACTCGACCCGATTCATCGCCGACCTCGCCGCCGGCCTCGACGCCACCACCGGTGGTGTCGTGCTCGCCGGGGGACAGGGCTCCGCCGAGCAGAACGGCGCCATCGGGCTCCTCCGGGACGACCGCGCCGCCACCGAGGAGATCAGCACCGTCGACCACGTCACCGACGTCGCCGGCCGGGTCACCACCGTCAAAGCGCTCGCCGAACAGCTCGACGGTAAGGCGGGTTCCTACGGTGTCGCCCCCACCGCGGCGGCGCCGACTGTCGGTGAGGGCTAAACCGCCGAACTGTGTTAGATTGAAACCCCGTAGGTTTTATCCGGATCCATTACGGGAGTTGACGTGTCACAAGGCCGCACCGAACAGCACACCAAGTTCATTTTCGTCACCGGCGGTGTCGTGTCCTCACTGGGGAAGGGACTGACGGCCGCCAGCCTTGGCCAGCTGCTCGTCTCCCGGGGGCTCACCGTCACCATGCAGAAGCTGGACCCGTACCTCAACGTCGATCCGGGCACCATGAACCCCTTCGAGCACGGCGAGGTCTTCGTCACCGACGACGGCGCCGAGACCGACCTGGACCTCGGACACTACGAGCGTTTCCTGGACCGCAGCCTGACCCAGAACGCCAACGTCACAACCGGTAAGGTGTACTCCACCGTCATCGCCAAGGAGCGTCGCGGCGAGTTCCTCGGCAAGACCGTCCAGGTGATCCCGCACATCACCGACGAGATCAAGTCCCGCATCCTGGCCCAGGCCGAGCCGGGCGCCGACGGTGTGAAGCCGGACGTGGTCATCTCCGAGATCGGTGGCACCGTCGGTGACATCGAGTCCCAGCCCTTCCTCGAGGCCGCCCGCCAGGTGCGCCACGAGGTCGGCCGCGAGAACATCTTCTTCATCCACGTCTCCCTGGTGCCGTACCTGGCACCGTCCGGCGAGCTGAAGACCAAGCCGACCCAGCACTCCGTCGCCGAGCTGCGCAGCATCGGTATCATCCCGGACTCCATCGTCCTGCGCTGCGACCGTGAGGTCCCGCAGGGTCTGAAGAAGAAGATCGCGATGATGACCGACGTCGAGGAGGAGGGCGTGGTGTCCTGCGCGGACTCCTCGTCCATCTACAACATCCCGAAGGTCCTCTACCGCGAGCACCTCGACTCCTTCCTCATCCGCAAACTGAACCTGCCGTTCCGCGACGTGGACTGGACCGTGTGGGGAGACCTGCTCGACCGGGTGCACAACCCCGAGGGCGAGATCACCGTCGCCCTGGTCGGCAAGTACATCGACCTGCCGGACGCCTACCTGTCGGTCGCCGAGGCCATCCGTGCCGGTGCCTTCGGTGAGCACCACAAGGCCAACATCCGCTGGGTCGCCGCAGACGACTGCGAGACCCCGGAGGGTGCGGCAGCCGCCCTCGGCGACGTCGACGCGGTCGTCGTCCCCGGTGGCTTCGGCATCCGCGGCATCGAGGGCAAGATCGCTGCAGTGACCTACTGCCGCGAGAACAAGGTCCCGATGCTCGGCATCTGCCTGGGCCTGCAGTGCACCGTCATCGAGGCGGCCCGCGCCGCCGGTATCGAGGACGCCTCCTCCACCGAGTTCGACGAGAACACCACCGCACCGGTGATCTCCACCATGGCCGAGCAGCAGGCCGCCGTCTCCGGTGAGGCCGACCTGGGCGGCACGATGCGTCTCGGCGCCTACCCGGCGTCCCTTGCCGAGGGCTCCGTCGTCGCCGACGCCTACGGTACCGCCGAGGTCTCCGAGCGTCACCGTCACCGCTTCGAGGTCAACAACTCCTACCGCGAGCAGATCACCGAGGGGTCCGGCCTGCAGTTCTCCGGAACGTCGCCGGACGGTACCCTCGTCGAGTTCGTCGAGTACCCGACCGAGATCCACCCCTACCTGGTCGCCACCCAGGCGCACCCGGAGTACAAGTCGCGTCCGACCCGTCCGCACCCACTGTTCGCCGGCCTGATCCGCGCCGCCGTCGCGAACAAGCGCTCCTGACGCCGGATCCGAACCCATGACCGAGCTGTACCGCACCCTGTCCAGCGAACTGCTGGTGGACACCTCGGTCATCGCGGTGCGTCGGGACCGGATCACCACCGCCACCGGAGAGGTCGACCGTGAGGTCGTCGAACATTTCGGTGCCGCCGCTGTGGTCGCGGTCCGTCAGGGGGAGACGGGGCCGGAGGTCGTGCTCGTCCGCCAGTACCGACGCCCGGTCGGCCGCTACCTGTGGGAGCTGCCCGCCGGCCTGCTCGACATGGCCGGGCAGGACGCCCTGGCCACCGCGCAGCGCGAACTGGCCGAGGAGACCGGACTGGCCGCCCACACCTGGTCGCTACTGGGCGACGTGTGCACTTCCCCGGGCATCAGTGAGGAGATGTGCCGCATCTTCCTCGCCGAAGATGTCCGCGAACTCACGGAGGAGCAGGCTGCCGAACACGAGCCGGCGACCGGTGAAGAAGCCGACATGACCCGGACGTGGCTGCCGGTCGACGAGGCCATCGAGTGGGTGCAGAGCGGGAAGATCGAGAACGCCATCGCCGTGGCCGGGCTGCTCCACCTGCATGCCGGTACCCACCGTCCGGTCTCGGACGTCTACAACCACCACTCGGGCCTGGCCGAGCGCCGCAGTCCCGGACAGTCGACGGGGGCGGACCTCAAGCATGTCCGCTGAGGAAGACCGCAAGCGGGCCCGGGCCTGGTTCCGTCACCTGCGCTCCGAGCGCGGTCGCAGCCACAACACCCTGGAGAACTACTCCCGGGACATCGACCGCTACCTCGAGTGGCTCGCGTCGCGCTCCCTGGACATGACCACGGTGAGCACCGGGGACGTCGAGGACTTCATCATGGACCTCCGCCGCGGTCACCCGGTGACCGGGGGAGCGGCACTGGCCCAGTCCACCGTCGCCCGTGTGCTCAGTGCCGTGCGTGGCCTGCACCGCTTCACCGCCGCAGACTCCGGACTACCGGATGTCGTCGCCGACGTCCCGTTGGCACCGGGACGCCGTGACCTGCCCAAGGCGCTGACCGTCGACCAGGTCGTGGCACTGATCGAAGCCTGCCCGGACGGACCTGCGGCCGGAGCACTGCAGTTGCGTGACCGGGCGGTCGTGGAATTGCTGTACTCCACGGGTGCGCGGATCAGCGAGATCTGTGACCTGGACCTTGACGACCTCGATGTCCGGACCGACAGCGGGGACGGTGGCAACCGTGCCGCGACGCTGCTGGTGCGCGGCAAGGGCGACAAGGAACGCGTCCTGCCCGTCGGCGACCCTGCTCTGCAGGCGGTGGACGCCTACCTGCGACGGGCGCGGCCGGACCTCGCGGCACGCAGCCGTACCGGCGCGGACGCCAGCGCGCTCTTCCTCACCGCCCGTGGTGGGCGCCTGTCGCGGCAGAGCGGCCACAAGATCATCACCACCGCCGCGGAGAAGGCCGGGATCCCCGATGTCTCCCCGCACAGTCTGCGGCACAGTTTCGCCACCCACCTGCTCACCGGCGGGGCAGACGTGCGGGTGGTCCAGGAGCTGCTCGGCCACTCCAGTGTGTCGACCACCCAGATCTACACGAAGGTCACTCCGGACCTGTTGCGGGAAAGCTGGGCGGAGTCACACCCGCGGGCGTGATTGCTACCGTGATAATCTGAAACCTGTTATTCATCGACAGCGACCCGGAGGGAGCGTGACACGGCCATGGGCGAGGCAGCTGACGCCGCGGGAGGCCTGTTCGACAAGCCCCAGCTGGGACTGACCGGCCGACCGCAGCGCGACATCCCGCGTCCCGCACCGCTGGACCGGCACGGCCCGGCGACCGTCATCGCCATGTGCAACCAGAAGGGCGGGGTGGGCAAGACGACCTCGACCATCAACATGGGTGCCTCCCTCGCCCAGTACGGCCGAAGGGTGCTGCTCGTCGACCTCGATCCGCAGGGTGCGTTGTCCGCTGGTCTCGGCATCAACCACGAGGAGCTGGACGTCACCGTCTACAACCTTCTGGTCGACCACAACTCGACAATCCACGAGGCGTTGCACCACAGCCCGGTCGAGGGGCTCGACGTGGTGCCGGCCAACATCGACCTCTCGGCCGCGGAGATCCAGCTGGTCAACGAGGTCGGTCGCGAGCAGGCACTGGCCCGTGCCCTGCACCCGGTGATGAACGACTACGACTACATCATCGTCGACTGCCAGCCGTCCCTGGGGCTGTTGACCGTCAACGCGCTGAGCTGTGCCGACAGCGTGATCATCCCGATGGAGTGCGAGTATTTCGCACTGCGTGGGCTCGCCCTGCTCACCGACACGGTGGAGAAGGTGCGCGACCGGCTGAACTTCCGCCTGGAGATCCTCGGGATCCTGGTGACCATGTTCGACCGGCGCACCAACCACTCCCGTGAGGTCATGGACCGGGTCGTGGAGTTCTTCGGGGACAAGGTCTTCGACACCGTCATCACCCGCACGGTGCGTTTCCCGGAGACCTCCGTCGCGGGCGAGCCGATCACCAGCTGGGCACCGTCCTCCGCCGGCGCACAGCAGTACCTTGACCTGGCGGCCGAGGTCGTCGAACGGTCCTAGGTCGACCGTGGGGACGCCCGTGACTGAAGCAGTCGACGAAGCCGGGGTGATCCCGGAGGACGGCCAGGCCACTCAGGTCGAGGCGGAAGTCGCCGAGATGGAACAGCCGGAGCTCACCGGCTTCCAGGTGGCGCTGTCGAACTTCGACGGTCCTTTCGACCTGCTGCTCCAGCTGATCCACTCCCACCGGATGGACGTCACCGAGGTGGCCCTGGCGACCGTCACCGACGAGTTCATCGCCTACACCCGGACGCTGACCGGCAGCGTGGACGACCTCGACGAGGTCACCGAGTTCCTCGTCGTCGCCTCGACCCTGCTGGACCTGAAGGCCGCCCGTCTGGTTCCCCGCGGGGAGGTGGAGAGCGAGGAGGATCTGGCGCTGCTCGAGTCCCGCGACCTGCTGTTCGCCCGCCTGCTGCAGTACAAGGCCTACAAGTCGGTCGCCGATCTCTTCGCCGGCTGGCAGCGCGACGCCGCCCGCCGCTACCCGGTGCAGCTGTCCCCGGAGGAGCAGTTCGTGGACCTCATGCCGCCGGTGGAGATCGGGATGACCCCGGACAGCTTCGCCGAGATGGCCGCGGCGGTGTTCCGTCCGAAACCGACCGAGGTCGCGACCTCGCACCTGCACGTCCAGGCGGTGTCCGTGCCGGAGCAGGCCGGCCATATCCTCTCCACTCTGCGGGTCGCCGGTGCCGAGACCTGGGTCAGCTTCAGTACCCTGATCTCCGACTGCGAGGTGTCGATGACCGTGGTGGGACGCTTCCTCGCTCTACTGGAGCTCTACAAGGCCCGGGCGGTGGGCATCGAACAGGTCGAGCCGCTGGAGGACATGACCGTGGCGTGGACCGGCCTGGACGTCGACCCGGCCGTGGTCGCGGCGAGCAACTGGGACTGACGGGAAGCGAAGGAAGGAGAAGGACATGTCGGAGATGTCGCGGGAACCGGTGAGCCTGGTGCGCAGCCAGGTCGAGTCGCTGCTGCTGGTGTCGGACGAACCCACCAGCGCGGCGGACTTCGCCCGGGTACTCGAGCAGTCCGAGGCCGATGTCACAGCCGCTCTCACCGAGATCGCCACGGAGTTCTCCGACCGTGGAATGGGCTTCGAACTGCGGGAACGTGAGGGACTGTGGCGGCTCTACACCCGGCGGGAGAATTCCCCGGTGGTGGAGGCGAAGATCCTCGACGGCGCCCAGCAGCGACTGTCCCGGGCGGCCTTGGAGACCCTGGCCGTGGTCGCCTACCGGCAGCCGGTCACCCGTTCCCAGGTCGCCGGTATCCGCGGGGTGAACTGTGACGGAGTGATGCGCACACTCACCCTGCGCGGGCTGATCGCCGAGGTCGGGGTCACCGGCGAGGTCGGCGGTGCGAACCTGTACGCCACCACCGACCTCTTCCTGGAGCAGCTGGGCATGGAGTCGCTGGAGCAGCTGCCGAACCTCGCGCCGCTGCTGCCGGACGTCGACAGCATCGACTTGGACTGACACTGACTGACACTGACTGACACTGACTGACACTGACTGACACCTTCGGGAACCGCCTGAACGGCGAATGTTCTTGTGCCCTTCCAGCGGCTACACTGGTTCGTCAGACAACTGAACATCCCTCGACCATGCCGCCACAGCGGCATCAGAAAGATTTTGAGGACACCGTGAGCAAGCCCGCTCGCCGAGACGGCACACCGGAACGCAACGAGAACATCAGGGACGCGGAGAGCTACATCTCCAATGCACGTCCCGCCCGTCACCAGCATGTGACGGACCGCAAGCCCCCGAAGAAGGCCGGGGGCCAGGGGAACCAGAAGAAGAAGGCATCGAAGTCCGATGCCGAGAAGACCCGCCTGCAGAAGGTCCTCGCCGCCGCCGGCGTCGCCTCCCGCCGGATGAGCGAGAAGCTCATCGAGGCCGGCCGTGTCGAGGTCAACGGAAGGATCGTCACCGAGCAGGGCCTGCGCGTTGACCCGGAGAACGACGTCATCCGCGTCGACGGGGTCCGCGTCATCGCCGACGAGGATATCGTCACCTTCGCGTTGAACAAGCCGCGCGGCATCCACTCCACGATGCACGACGAGTTCGGCCGCCCCTGCCTCTACGACCTCGTCGGCGAGCGTATCGCCGCCGGCCAGCGTCTCTTCCACGTCGGACGACTCGACGCCCAGACCGAGGGTCTGCTGCTGCTAACCAACGACGGTGAGCTCGCCAACCGGCTGATGCACCCCCGCTACGAGATCTCCAAGACCTACCTGGCCACCGTGCTGGGCGAGGCCGACCGCAACCTGGTCCAGGCCCTGAAGGACGGCGTGGACCTGGAAGACGGCATTGCACGTGCCGACTACGTGCAGATCATCGACGTGTGGCAGGGCAAGTCCCTGATCAAGCTGGAGATCCACGAGGGCCGCAAGCACATCGTGCGCCGCATGCTCAAGGAGGCCGGCTTCCCGGTCCAGGCACTGGTACGCACCAAGGTCCACACGGTCCAGCTCGGTGAACAGAAGCCCGGCACCCTGCGCGCGCTCAACCGTTCCGAGCTGACCAGCCTCTACAACGCCGTCCAGCTGTGATGATGAAGGAGAACCCTACTGTGAGCAACAGCCAGCACGACCCCGCCGTCACAGCGGTCGAGAACGTCCCGGGCGGCGGCTTCATCGTCGCCATCGACGGACCGTCGGGAACCGGCAAGTCCACCGTCAGCCGTCGGCTGGCCCAGATCGCCGACGCGAAGTACCTGGACACCGGTGCGATGTACCGCGTCGCCACACTGCACGTCCTGCGCTCGGGCATCGACCCGGATTCCGAGGACTTCGTCGACTCCGTCATCGCCGCCACCGCGGACCTGCCGCTGGTGGTCAACGAGGACCCGGCGTCGACCGAGGTCCTCCTCGACGGCGAGGACGTCTCCGGCGAGATCCGTGGCGCGGACGTCACCCAGCACGTTTCCGCGGTCTCGGCGATCCCGCAGGTCCGCGAGAACCTCGTCACCCTGCAGCGTTCCCTGGCACTGAACTCGGGACGGTGCGTGGTCGAGGGGCGCGACATCGGTACGGCCGTGTTCCCGGAGGCGGCCTGCAAGATCTACATGACGGCCAGCGCGGAGATCCGGGCACGCCGCCGCTACGACCAGGACGTCGCCGCCGGCCGCGATGCCGACTTCGACGCCGTCCTGGCGGACGTGGAGCGTCGCGACGCCGCGGACTCCTCCCGTGAGGTCTCGCCGCTGCGTCCGGCCAACGACGCCAACCTCGTCGACACCGGCGACATGGACATCGACGAGGTGCTCGACACCATCGTCGACTTTGTCGTGGCGTCCGGCACCGGTGCCGCTGACGACCCGGAGGAGCTGGTGTTCCGCACCACCGACGGCAGTGTGCTCAGTGAGGGCAGCGAGCCCACCGAGGTCACCGTCGAGGACACCGAGTTCGACGACATCGTGGACGAGGAGGACTACATCTCCTCCGAGGAGGAGTTCTTCCAGGACTACGACGAGGACGACTTCGTCGACGGCGCCGAGGCCGCCTACACACCGGACGTCGACAGCTTCGACCTGCTGACCGCCGACACCGACGACACCGACTGGTCCGCCGTCGAGGAGGCCTTCGGCGTGCTCGGCGACGATCAGGCCGAGCTCGAGGCACTGTGCACCGTCGCCATCGTGGGGCGTCCGAACGTTGGCAAGTCCACCCTGGTCAACCGGTTCATCGGCCGCCGCGAAGCCGTGGTCGAGGACTTCCCGGGTGTCACCCGTGACCGCATCTCCTACCTGTCCGACTGGGGCGGCCGACGCTTCTGGGTGCAGGACACCGGCGGTTGGGACCCGGACACCAAGGGCATCCACGGTGCGATCGCCCGCCAGGCGGAGACCGCCATGGCCACCGCCGACGTCATCGTCTTCGTGGTGGACACCAAGGTCGGCATCACCTCCACCGACGAGCTGATCGCCCGACGCCTGCAGCGCGCCCAGATCCCGGTCGTGCTGGTGGCGAACAAGTTCGACTCCGACTCCCAGTACGCCGACATGGCCGAGTTCTGGTCGCTGGGACTGGACGAGCCCTTCCCGGTGTCCGCACAGCACGGTCGCGGTGCCGCCGACGTGCTGGACAAGGTGCTGGCGTCCTTCCCGGACGTGCCGCGTCAGACCTCGGTGGTCACCGGACCTCGCCGCGTGGCCCTGGTGGGTCGTCCGAACGTCGGCAAGTCCTCGCTGCTGAACAAGATCACCGGTGAGGAGCGCTCGGTCGTCGACAACGTCGCAGGCACGACCGTGGACCCGGTGGACTCGGTGGTCGACCTCGACGACCGCACCTGGCGCTTCGTGGACACCGCCGGTATCCGCAAGAAGACCAAGACCGCCCGTGGCCACGAGTTCTACGCCTCGCTGCGAACCCGCGCAGCGATCGACGCCTCCGAGGTCGTCATCTTCCTCGTGGACGCCTCCGAGCCGATCGCCGAGCAGGACCAGCGCGTGCTGCGGATGATCCTGGACTCCGGACGCGCCCTGGTGGTCGCCTACAACAAATGGGACCTGGTCGACGAGGACCGCCGCGAGGAACTGGAGCGCGAGATCGACCTGCAGCTGGCGCATGTGCCGTGGGCCCGACGGGTCAACATCTCGGCGAAGACCGGCCGTGCCCTGCAGAAGCTGGAGCCGGCGTTGATCGAGGCACTGGACAGCTGGGACCAGCGCATCCCGACCGGCCAGCTGAACACCTGGCTGCGTGCGGTGATCGCCCAGACCCCGCCGCCGATGCGCGGTGGCCGCCTGCCCCGCGTTCTCTTCGCCACCAAGGCGTCCTCCGAGCCGCCGGTGATCGTGCTGTTCACCACCGGGTTCCTGGAGCACGGCTACCGTCGCTTCCTCGAGCGTCGTCTGCGTGAGTCCTTCGGCTTCGAGGGTTCGCCGGTGCGTATCGCCGTGCGTGTGCGTGAGAAGCGCGACCGGCGCAAGAAGAAGTAGTGAGCCGAACTCTTCACCTCCGGCGGTGACCGGCGTAGGTTCGCGGGGCATGGAGCTCAACAATCCGGTGATCCCGTCCATCACCCAGCGCGAGGCCCAGGCCACCCCGCCGTCGGGCATCGCGACACTGTGGTGGTTCCCGCCGGTCGTCAACGACAAGGCCGCGCGGACGACGGCCATGCTCGTCGTCGCACTGTCCGCGGTGACGCTCGTGTTCTCGTGGGTGGGGGCATCCGGTGTCGCGATCGTCCTGAACCTGCTCCTGCTGGTGGGCTTCGTGCTGCGGGTGCTGGGTGGCCCCAGGTTCGACCCCTTCGGGCAGTTGTCGGTGCGGGTGTTGGCAGGAAAGGTGTTCGGTGACCCGGTCCTGACCGCCGGGCCCCCGAAGCGTTTCGCCCAGGGAATCGGGGTGGTGTTCTCGGCAGTGTCCCTGGCTCTCCGCATCGCCGGTGGGGGAGAGGATGGGGGACTGACGGTAGCGGCGGACATCGTCCTGCTACTCCTCGTCGTCGCTGCCTCGCTGGAGGGCTTCGCCGGGTACTGTCTCGGATGCCGGGTCTTCAGCCAACTCCAGGCCTGGGGGATCGTGCGGGCGGACGTCCGCTCCGACTGCGTCGTGCGATGAGGACGTGCGTCGGGGACAATGTAACTCTTCACACCGACCCGCACTGGAGCGATATGCATAGGGCAACCTATACTGTGGCTTTGTTACGTTAGCCATCTAGCTGAAGGTCATTGATGACTCCTAATTCTCAGGGCGCTCCCGTAGTGGAGCAGGAGGATGCCACGACATCCGTCTCTCCTCCAGCGGAAAAGGGGAACGGGTCCTTGTACGCCCGACGGGCCATCGGCCTCCTCTTCCTCATCGCGCTGGTGGCAGTGGCCTTCCTGCTCAGTCTGGCCCACGGTGCGAACCCGATTCCCTACGGCGACGTCTGGGACGCGATCTGGAACCGCGGGGAGAACGAGGCCTCCTGGATCGTCTGGGACCAGCGCCTGCCGAGAACCATCATCGGCATCCTCACCGGTGCAGCTTTCGCACTGGCCGGTGCGCTGATCCAGGCTCTGACCCGTAACCCGCTGGCGGACTCGGGTGTCCTGGGTGTCAACGCCGGCGCTGGTCTGGCCGTCACCGTCGGTGTCGGTTTGTTCGGTATCACCGGCATCACCCAGTACATCTGGTTCTCCTTCCTCGGCGCGGCGGCCACCACCGTGCTGGTCTACATCATCGGCGTGGCCGGCGGTGCCCGCGGGGCGAACCCCGCCACCCTGGTGCTCGCCGGTGTCGCCCTGGCCGCCGTCTTCGGCGGTATCACCAGCTTCCTCACCCTGATCGACCCGGACACCTTCGAGGCGATCCGCAACTGGAACCTCGGTTCCGTCGCCAGGACGTCCCTGTCGGACGCCCAGTTCGTGATCCCGTTCCTGTTGCTCGGCTTCGTCCTGGCCGTGCTGGTCTCGACCGACCTGAACTCCATCGCACTGGGCGACGACCTGGCCGCCTCACTGGGAACCAAGGTTGTCCGAGCCCGCATCGTCACGATCCTCGCGGTGACGGTCCTCGCCGGTGGCGCGACCGCACTGACCGGTGGCATCAGCTTCGTCGGTCTGATGGTTCCCCACGTGGTCCGCTGGATCGTGGGGCCGGACCAGCGATGGATCTTCTTCTACTGCCTGTTGGGCGGACCGGCGATGGTGCTGCTCGCCGACACCCTGGGCCGCGTCATCGCCCGCCCGGGTGAGATCGAGGTCGGCATCCTCACCGCCGTCATCGGTGCACCGGTGCTGATTGCCCTGGTCCGACGCAAGAATGCGAGTGGCCTGTGAACAACGACACCAACCAGAAGACAAACCAGAAGTCCGGCCTCCGCCAGAGCATCCGGCGGCGGATCAGCGAGAACACCTCCGAGTCCTCGGTCGACTTCGGCTACCGCAGCCTGGTCGTCCGCACCCCGAAGACCAGCAACCGCATCAACGTCCGTCTCGCCCTCGTGGCGGTGTCCTTCATCGGTGCCGCGGCGGTCCTGGCGATCATCGCCATCGGGATGGGCGACTACCCGGTCAACATCGTGCAGATCACCAAGGCGATCTTCGGTGCACCGGAGACCAACTTCCACCGCATCGTGGTGGTCGAATGGCGCATGCCGGTGGCCATCGCCGCGGTGTTGTTCGGCGCACTGCTCGGTATCGGCGGCGCGATCTTCCAGTCGATGACACGAAACCCACTGGGTTCACCCGACATCATCGGTTTCGACGCCGGGTCCTATACGGCCGTCACGCTGTGCATGCTGGTCATCGGCAGCACCGCATACTGGAACATCGCCATCGCCGCGATCCTCGGCGGTGTCGTCACCGCCTTCATCGTCTTCATGCTGGCCCGCAAGAACAAGAAGGTCGAGAGCTTCCGCCTGATCATCGTCGGTATCGGAGTCTCTGCCACCCTGGGCTCGCTGAACAACTACCTCATCACCCGCGCCGACGTCGAGGACGCCATGATGGTGGGCTTCTGGTCGGCCGGTTCGATCAACCGCGTCACCTGGAACTCCCTGATCCCGGTGCTTATCATCTCTGCCGTCGTGATCGTCCTCGTGGCCCTGCTCGCCCCGGCCCTGAAGCAGATGGAGCTCGGCGACGACGCCGCCACGACCCAGGGTGTGCGGGTCGAGCGGACCCGATTGGCGCTGATGGTCGTCGGTGTCGCCACGACAGCGCTGGTCACCGCCGCAGCCGGTCCGATCAGCTTCATCGCGCTGGTCGCCCCGCAGCTGGCCCGACGCATCGCCGGGACCCCGGGTGTGACCGTGCTGGGTGCGGCCGCGGTGGGTGCCGCCCTGTTGACCTTCGCCCACTTCCTGTCCCTGGTCATCGCCCAGTTCTACCGGTCGATCCCGGTGGGACTGCTGACCGTGTCGGTGGGTGGTATCTACATGATCTGGCTGCTGGTCCGTGAGGCCCGTAAGCAGTACGGAGCCCCGAAATGACCGGTAACACTGCGAACACTGCGAACTCTGCGAACTCTCCGAATAAGGACATGATGACTGACGCACGACTCGAGATCCGCAACGCCACGATCGGTTACGACCAGCGGATCATCTCCCGGGACATGAACGTGGCGATCCCGCACCAGTCGTTCACCGCGATCATCGGACCCAACGGCTGCGGCAAGTCGACCCTGCTGCGCGCGGTCGCCCGCGTGCTCACCCCCGAGACCGGCGAAGTGCTGCTGGACGGCAAGGCGATCTCGTCCTACCCGGCCAAGGACGTGGCCCGGGAACTCGGCCTGCTGCCGCAGACCTCGTTGGCACCGGAGGGAATCCGCGTCGCCGACCTGGTGGCCCGTGGACGCGCCCCGTACCAGTCACTGTTCCACCAGTGGAGTCAGGAGGATGAGGCAGCAGTTAGGGAGGCCCTGGTGGCGACCCGTACCGACAACCTGTCGGCACGGTTGGTGTCGGAGCTCTCCGGTGGTCAGCGTCAGCGTGTGTGGGTGGCCATGCTGCTGGCCCAACAGACCCCGCTGATGCTGCTGGACGAGCCGACCACCTTCCTCGACATCGCCCACCAGTACGAGCTGATGGAACTCCTGCGTACCTTCGACGACGAAGGCAAGACCGTGGTGACGGTGCTGCACGACCTGAACCAGGCGTGCCGGTACGCCGGCCACCTCATCGTGATGCGCGACGGAAAGATCATCACCACCGGTGCTCCGGCCGACGTGATGACCCCGGAGCTGGTCGAGGAGGTCTTCGGCCTGAAGTCACTGGTGGTTCCGGACCCGGTCACCGGGACACCCACCATCGTGCCGTTGGACCCGCGGTCCTCGGAGGGGACCCTGGAGCCGGTCAGTCCCGTCGTCGAAGAGGGGTGACCGCCTCGGCGATGGCGGAGATCTCGCGGGGGGTGACGCGGCAGCAGCCGCCGATCAGGCGGACACCGGCATCGAGGAAGTCGGGGACGGCGTCCAGGAGGCTGGTGGTGCCCTCCGTCGTCCGCGGCAGCCAGCGGCGGTTGACGTGGTCCCACAGCTCACCGCTGTTGGGGTAGACGGACAAGGGGAGGGGACGACCTGCCTCGGCCAGGCCCGTGCCCAATGACCGCAGACCGGCCAGTGCGGCGTCCGAACTGACGCAGTTCACACCCACCGTGCGGAAGGCCGGGGTCTCCGCCACGATCCGGGCGACCTCGGTCAGATCGGTGCCGTCACTGAGGACGACCCCGTCGGCCAGCGTCCCCGGGGTCCGGGGGAGCACCGTCACACTGATCAGGGCCTCCACCCCGGTGGAGGTGAACTCCCGGGCCAGGGCCTCGATCTCCCGGATCGAGGGGACCGTCTCGGCGAGGAGGACGTCTGCACCGGTGGAGGCGAGGACGTCGATACGGTCACGGTGCCAGTCCGCCAGCTCATCGACGCTCAGACCGTAGGCTCCGTCGTACTCCGTGCCCTCGCCGGGACCCGCGCCGTAGGGGCCGACGGACGCTGCGACCCAGCGGGGTGCACCCGCCTGGTCGGCGGCAGCGTCCGCTGCCTCCCGGGCGACCTCGATCGCCCGACACAGCAGACGCTCGGACTCGGTGGTGGCATCCTCCCGTGACATGCCGAGGGCGACGAGGCCGTCCACGGTGACCTCGTAGGAGCATGCGATGGCGACCTCCGCGCCGGCGGCGAAGAAGTCCGCGTGGGCGTTTCGCACCTCGTCGGGGTTGTCCTTGAGAATCTGGGCCGACCACAGCGCACCGGTGATGTCGTTGCCGCGGTCCTCCAGGCGGGTTCCCAGTCCACCGTCGAGGATCACGGGGCGTGAACTCAGTGTGGAAAAAAGTGAATCGGGGTGATCGGAGTGGTTGTGAGTCATCAGGGTAAGTATAGGCTGACTGCCATGACTGACACCGCCACGGAGCCCACCGGCCTGAAGCGAGGCATGGAGCAGCGTCACCTGGTGATGATCGCCCTCGGCGGCGTCATCGGGTCCGGCCTGTTCGTCTCCTCCGGCTACACCATCGGCGAAGCCGGACCGCTCGGTGCGGTGCTGGCCTACGTCCTCGGCGCGCTGGTCGCCTGGATGGTGATGTGCTGCCTGGGCGAACTCGCCGTGGTCTACCCGGTCTCCGGCGGATTCCACATCTACGCCACGCGAAACCTCGGCCCAGCCTGGGGCTTCGCGACGGCGTGGTTGTACTGGCTGTGCTGGGCGGTGGCCCTGGGCAGCGAGTTCACCGCCAGCGGCATCCTGATGCAGCGCTGGTTCCCTGGTGTCGACGTATGGGTGTGGTGTCTGGTCTTCGCCGCCTTCCTGTTCACCCTCAACGCCATCTCCGCCAAGGTCTTCGGCGAGACCGAGTTCTGGCTGTCGCTGATCAAGGTCGTCGCTGTCCTCGCCCTGATCATCATCGGCGCGGCGACCATCGTGGGCATCAACCCGGTCAGTGACGAACCGGCCACCTGGTTCAGCAACTTCGACACCGCCGGCGGACTCTTCCCCGCGGGCATCGGCGGCATGCTCATCGTCACCCTGGGCGTGTTCTACGCCTTCTCCGGTACCGAGCTGATCGGTGTCGCGGCCGGTGAGGCGAAAAACCCGGAGACAGTGATCCCGCGGGCGATCCGTACCGCCGTCATCCGGCTGACGGTATTCTTCGTCGGCGCGATCTTCGTCATCGCCGCACTGGTGCCCTATGAGCGCGCCGGCCTGGATGAGTCGCCCTTCGTGACCGTCTTCGACATCGCCGGGATCACCGGCATGGGCGACGTGATGAACTTCGTCATCATCGCCGCGCTGCTCTCGGCGGGTAACTCGGGTCTGTTCTCCTGCACCCGCATGCTGCACTCGATGGCCACCGAGGGGCAGGCGCCGAAGGCGTTCACCCGGACCACGAAGCGGGGCATCCCGATGCTCGCGTTGTGCGTGTCGATGCTCGGTGGTGCGGCCTCGCTGCTGTCGAGTGAGATCGCCCCGGGCAGTCTCTACATGATCCTTGTCTCGATCGCCGGGTTCGCGGTGGTGGCGGTGTGGATCGCGATCGCGGCGTCCCAGCTGTCCTTCCGGCGACGGTTCCTCGCCGCCGGTGGCCGGGTCGCCGGTCTCCACTACCGGGCACCGCTTTCCAAGGTGCTGGCGTGGGGATCGATCCTGGCTCTGGTGGGCTCGCTCATCGGGGTCGGTTTCGACGCCGCCCAGCGCGAGGCGCTCACAGTCGGCATCCCGTTCACGATCATCTGCCTGCTGTACTACCGCTGGCGCCATGGTGCGGGGTGCTTCACCCCGCAGGGGCAGGACGCCGAGTTGGACGCCGCGGTGGTGGTGTCCCGGCAGGTGTCCCGCTAGGACGGAACGGCTGGACGTGCCAACTACGCAGCCTCGAAGGCGCCGCAGGCCTGGCGTCCGCCGGCATCGCCGGTGCTCAGGGTGTCCTCGTCGGGGCCGTCCTCGGCGTAGCGCTCCGGGACGTTGCCGTAGTTGTCGGCGTCCTCGTGGATGATGATCGCCGAGCCGTCGTCGTCGAGAAGGTCCTCCTCGGTGATGCGGTCGGTGGAGACAGTCAGCTTGCCCTCGCCGTTCTCGTTGACCAGCAAGGCAGGCAGGTCACCACCGTGGTCGGGGTGGTCGTGCCCGTCGGCGCCGAGGTGGCCGCCGGCGGAGAGGAAGTCGCCCGTCTCCGGGTTGTCTGAGTCATCGTCCGGGGCGACGCTGTCGGGCTCGCAGGTGCCGACGGCGTGCAGGTGCATGCCGTACATGCCGGGCTCGAGGCCGGAGAACTCGACGGACAGCTCGGAGGAGTCCCCGTCGACATCGGCCAGGGTGGCGGTACCGAGTTCGTCTCCGTCAGCATTGGCCACCGCGGCCGTGGCGAAGGCGTCTGCGGATCCGGCGGTATCGGACGAGGCTGTATCGGACGAAGCGGTGTCGGTGCTGTCGGTGGTGTCGGCGTCGCTGTCACTGTCGTCGCTGCAGGCGCTGAGGACCAGGAGTCCGCTGGTGGCGATGGCGAGGGCCTGGATGCTCCGGCGCCGGTGGCGGCGGGACCGTGCGGAGCCGGCGGTGTTGGCGGTGGTGGCGACGGGGCCTGTTGTGCGGGTCATGGGGACCTCCTGGTGGTCACGTGTGGAGAACAAGTGTTGCTACCGAAGTTACCGAAATTCACCGCAGAGCCGGTCGGAGCGCCGGTGGTCCACTGACTTGAACACTGTTTAAGTTTGGGAGACCATGGATCCCATGTCCACCGTCACCACCGCCACCACGGATTCCCGGCACGTCTGGCACCCGTACTCCGCCATCCCCGGTGCCCGGGAGAACCTGCACGTCGTCTCCACGGAAGGGGTCACCCTCACCCTGGACGACGGACGGACACTCATCGACGCCATGAGTTCCTGGTGGGCCGCCGCCCACGGGCACCGGGACCCGGACCTGGTTGCGGCGGCCCACCACCAGCTCGACACCCTGCCGCACGTGATGTTCGGCGGACTGACCCACGGCCCGGCCGAGGAACTGACCGACCGGTTGCTCGACCTGACCCGGGAAGCGTACGCGGGAAGCCGCCGTACCGGTTCCGGTACGTCCGACCCCTTCGGCGGAGTGTTCTACAGTGACTCCGGCTCGGTCGCCGTCGAGGTCGCCGTGAAGATGGCGCTGCAGGCCCAGCGGGGCGCCGGGCATCCGGAACGCTCCAGGTTGCTGACCTGGCGTTCCGGTTACCACGGCGACACCTTCGGGGCGATGTCGGTCTGCGATCCGGACGGCGGCATGCACGCCCTGTGGTCCGGGACCCTGGCCAGTCAGGTGTTCGCACCCGCCCCGCCGGTGCGTGGCAGCAGCCGGGACGAGATCGAGGCCTACCTGGAGGCCTTCGAAGGGTGCATCGACGAGACCGTCGCCGCGGTGATCGTCGAACCGGTCGTCCAGGGCGCCGGCGGAATGCGCTTCCACGATCCGGCGCTGCTCGCCGGACTCCGGGAGTTGTGCGACTGGCACGGGCTTCTGCTGATCGCCGACGAGATCGCCACCGCCTTCGGACGCACCGGTGACCTGTTCGCCACCGCCGCTGCGGGGACCGCCCCGGACATCCTGTGCGTGGGCAAGGCGCTGACCGGCGGGGTCATGTCTCTCGCCGCGACCCTCGCCAGCGACGAGGTGGCTGAGGCGGTGAGTTCCCCGGCCGGAGGTGGGGCGCTGATGCACGGGCCCACGTTCATGGCCAACCCCTTGGCCTGTGCGGTGGCCTGTGCATCGCTCGAGTTGGTGGCGTCCGGCTACTGGCGAACCACCGTGCCCCGGATCGAGACGGAGCTCCGCGAGGGCCTGGGAGGACGCGACGGTCTCGCGGACAACCCCGGGGTGGTCGACGTCCGCGTCCTCGGTGCCATCGGGGTCGTCGAACTGTCGCACGCCCTTGACGATGAGGCGGTCACCGCCGCACAGGAGGCGGCGGCAGGTGAGGGCGTCTGGCTGCGTCCCTTCGGACGCCTCATCTACGTCATGCCACCGTTCATCAGCACCACCGAGGACGTCCATCAGATCTGCGACGGGGTCCGGGCCGCTGTATCGGCAGTGACATCCGGAACCGCAGCAGGGGAGGAGAACCGATGATTATCCTGGTCACCGGTACCGGAACGGACGTCGGCAAGACCGTCGCCACCGCTGCGCTGGCAAGCGTCCTGCAGGACGACGGCCACCGGGTGGCGGTGGTGAAACCGGTGCAGACCGGTGAACCGGACGGTTACGGTGACCTTGCCACGGTCACGAGGCTCACCGGCCTCACCGACCTCCACGAGTTCCACCGTTACCCCGACCCTCTGGCCCCTGACATCGCCGCACGCCGTGCCGGGGCGCCTGCCGCACGGCTGGAGGACGTGGCGTCCAGGTTCCGTGAGCTGCACGCCACAGACCCGGACCGCGTCCTGCTGGTGGAGGGGGCCGGCGGAATCCTGGTGCGGATGGGGGAGAACTGGACACTGCTCGATCTTGCGGTGAAGCTCGACGCTCCGGTGGTCGTCGTCACCACCCTCGGACTCGGGTCGCTCAATGCCGCTGAGCTGACGGTGCGGTGTGCCCTCGACCAGGGGATCCAGGTTCTCGGACTTGTCGGAGGGAGTCTGCCGGAGGATGCGGACCTGGCCACCGAACTCAACCTCGCTGAACTGCCCGAGGTCACCGGGGTGCCGCTGTTGGGTGCCTTGCCGGCGGGCGCCGGGAGCCTCGCCCCGGAGAGGTTCCGGACCGTGGCGCGTGATGCGGTGGGGGAGGTCCTCGCCGACTACTTCTGCTTGCGCCTGTAGTACACCTGGCGTCGCACCCGGGCGACGGTCTCCCCGGATTCGTCGGTCACGTCGACCTCGAACCAGTGCAGGTACTTCTGCCCGTCCTCCGTCTTCTCCTTGATCAATGCGTAGGTGTCATCGTCGATGCGCATGTCGGCGGTGATCGTGCCCTGTCCCGGTTTCACGAAATCGACCTCGGCACGAATGTCCCAGACCTTGTACTCCTTACCGAGCCGGGCCATCGAGGCAAGCATGAAGAAGGGGTCCGTCATCGACATGATGGTGCCGCCGAAGGCCGTGCCGACCGCGTTCTGGGTGAGTTTGTTCGGCCGGTGGGTGACCACGACACGGGAGCCGTCGTCGGCGAACTCGCGGATCTTGACTCCGGAACCGAGGTACGGGGGCCAGAGGAACATGTACTTCTTGAGTTGGCGGGGAGTGAAAGCCACGGGGAGGTCTCTCTTTCCGGGGAGTCGGGGTGTCAGGGCGACGGCGATACCACATCTATGTTTCAGGCGTAAGAATTTTTCAAGGTGCAACAAATGCCCCATGGGGTTACGCTCAGGCCATGACAGCTGCCAACACGGAACCTTACGGATATTCCGTCACTGACGGGGTCTTTGACGAATCCATGTCCAGTGAGGGAACCCGGCCCCTCTACCGGCGACTGGCCGGGGTCTTCGACAAATTCAGCGGTGAAGAACTCGAGTCCCGGGTCAATTACCTGAGTTCGCGGTATCTCGACACCGGAGTCACCTTCGACTTCGCCGGGCGGGAGGAACCTTTCCCCCTCGACATCGTCCCCAGGCTCATCGCACAGACCGAGTTCGAGAAGACCGAGAAAGGGCTCAAACAACGGGTCAGGGCACTCGAGGCCTTCTTGGACGACGTCTACGGACACGGACACCTCTTCAACGACCGCATCATGCCCCGCTCCGTGGTCACCACGTCCGCCAACTTCGTCCGTGCTGTCGCCGGGTACCGTCCGCACAACGGCGTGCGTATCCACGTCGCCGGCATCGACCTGATCCGTGACGGGGACGGCCAGCTCCGTGTCCTCGAGGACAATGCCCGGATCCCGTCCGGTGTGTCCTACGTGCTCACGAACCGGCAGGCGACCGTGGCCGCCCTGCCGGAGGCGGTGGGACGGCACAACATCGCCCGGGTCGACGACTACCCCGCACGACTGCGGGCGGCACTGGCCAAGGCGGCTCCGCCCGGCGTGGCCGACCCGAACATCGTGGTGCTCACCCCGGGTGTCTACAACTCCGCCTACTTCGAGCACGCCATGCTCGCCCGGACCATGGGCGTCCCCCTGGTCGAGGGGCGTGACCTGGTCGTCCGGCAGGGCGTGGCCTACCTGCGCACCACCGACGGGCTGGACCAGGTCCACGTGATCTACCGCCGCGTCGACGACGACTTCCTCGACCCGGTGAAGTTCCGCCCCAACTCCCTGCTCGGCTGTGCCGGACTGCTGTCGGCCCAGGCGAACGGGACGCTCACCATCGCCAACTCCGTGGGCAACGGAATCGCCGACGACAAACTCGTCTACTCTTTCGTGCCCGACATGATCCGGTACTACCTGGACGAGGAACCGCTGCTCCCGAACGTCGACACCTGGCGTCTCGAGGAGCCCGAGCACCGCGAGGAGGTCCTCGACCGGATGGACGAGCTGGTGATCAAACCGGTCGACGGTTCCGGAGGCAAGGGAATCGTGATGGGTCCGATGTGCGACAAGAAGGAGCTGGACGAGGCCCGCGAGAAGATCATCGCCGACCCCCGCGGCTGGATCGCACAGCCCCTGGTCCAGCTGTCGACAGTGCCCACCATGACGGAGAAGGGGATGCAGCCCCGGCACGTGGACCTGCGTCCCTTCATCATCAACGACGGTGAGGACATGTGGGTCGCCCCGGGCGGACTGACGCGCGTCGCACTGAAGGAGGGGCAGATGATCGTGAACTCCTCCCAGGGCGGCGGCTCGAAGGACACCTGGGTGGTGTCGACCGAGGCGTCCGGCCCGGACTCGGAGACCGGCAACATCGTTCCGGATGCCGTGCCTGACAGCGAGGTCCTCGACCGACTGGAGAACTCGGTGCACGACAACCCCGAGGAAGACAAGATGCAGCAGCAACAGCAGCAACAGCAGCAACAGCAGCAACGGCAACCGAAAGAGCAGGAGGTGGAGTCATGCTGAGCCGCATCGCGGAATCACTCTTCTGGATCGGGAGGTACATCGAGCGCGCGGACGACCAGGCCCGCGTCCTGACGATGTACGCCGAGCACACCACCGACGCCGACTCGTCCACGTTCAGCGCCGACCTCTGCCACGCCATGGGCGCTCCGGCGGAGGACGGCCAGGGCTCTGACGAGGCCTGGTCCCGACTCGGCACCGACCCGGACTCGCCGCAGTCGATGGTCAATGCATTGAACAACTGCCGCGACAGTGCGCGCCGCGCCCGCGAGATCCTGGCCACACCCACCTGGGAGGCGATCAACCGCTCCTACCGCATGGCCGCGTCCGGACGGCTGTCGCTGATGCGTCCGGCGCTGGCCTGCCGTGAGGTCCACGACTCCTGTTCCTCGATCATCGGCACGCTGCACGCCACCATGCCCCGTGACCAGGCCTGGCACTTCCTCAATGCGGGACGCTACATCGAGCGCATGGACATGACCGCGCGCATCATCCACGCCACGGTCGTCGCACCGGCACTGCCCGCCCACCGCCACCTGCTGCTGCAGGCCTGTGGTGCCCAGCAGTCCTTCGTGATGACCCGTGGTCGGGAGGACAACCTCACCGCGGCCGTCGACTTCCTGCTGCGCGACCGGCTGTGCCCGAGGTCGGTGATCTTCTGCCTCGACAACGTGCGGACCTGTCTGAGCGACCTGGACCCGACACCACTGCGCAGCGGCTTCGAGGACGACTCCCAGCGACTGCTCGGCCAGCTCAGTGCCCGGATCGAGTACATGCGGCCGAATGAGTCACTCGAGAACCTCGGGCAGCTCACCCACCTGATCCAGGAAACCGGCGCGGCGGCCACCCAGGCCCTCAGCGGACGGTACTTCGAAGGCGCGCTGTCGCCGCTCTGGCACGAAAGGTAGACGACCGCCATGACAAGCACCTTGAAGATCGAGCACATCACCGGATTCACCTACTCCGACAACGTGAACGACTCCTTCAACGAGATCCGCATGAGTCCGCAGTACACACCGCAGCAACTCATCCGCGAACGCACCGTGACCATCACACCCAGGCCGTGGTCGGCGTCCTACATCGACTACTGGGGCACCCAGGTGACCGAATTCGAGCTGCACGAGCCGCACGAGGAGCTGAAGGTCTCCGTCACGACCACTCTCGACGTGGACCCGGTGCCGTCCGAGCGCACCGGCCTGACCGTCACCGACGTCGAACGGTTCCACGACCGGTGGAACGAGTTCCTGGTCATGACACCGTTCGTGCACCCGGGGGAGGACATGGCCGACCGGGTCAGCGGGATCCTCGCCGAGGTGGGAGCTGATTCCCCCGGTTCGGTGGACGAGGTCGCGCTGCGCGTCGGCCGGCTGATCCACGACGAGATGACCTACGAGTCCGGGGCCACAGACGTGACCGCCGGCGCGGAGGAGGTGTGGGCGAACCGGAAGGGGGTCTGCCAGGACTTCTCCCACCTGATGATCGGTGCGCTGCGCCACGTCGGGATCCCCGCCCGCTACGTGTCCGGCTACGTGCTCCCTGACCGCAAGGCCCCGGTGGGCGAAGCGGTGACGGGGGAGTCGCATGCCTGGGTCCAGTGGTTCAACGACGGGCCCGACGGTGGCTGGTACAGCTTCGACCCGACGAACGACACCGTGCCCGGGGAACTGCACGTGATGGTCGCCCAGGGTCGGGAGTACACCGACGTGGTGCCGCTCCGCGGGATGTTCACGGGGCAGGCGACGTCAGAGATGTTCGTCTCCGTGACGATGACGCGGCTGAAGTAGGGGAGAACCGGGACAAACAAGAAGCCCGCCTCCGCAAGCCCTGTCGGGCGCCCGGAGGCGGGCTCGTTGTCGGACTGACAGGATTTGAACCTGCGACCCCTACACCCCCAGTGTAGTGCGCTGCCAAACTGCGCCACAGTCCGTCACCGGATTCATTTCTGAACCTCGGACAGATTACAACACGGGTATTCGACTGCGCTAATCCGCAGGTGAAACCGGAGTTTCGGTGACGACCACGCCGTCAGTGTCCGCATAGGCGATGTGACCGGGCACGAAGTCCACCCCGCCGAAGCTCACGGTCACGTCCCGCTCACCAGCGCCGTCCTTGGCGGACTTGCGGGGGTTGGTGCCCAGGGCCTTGCAGCCGAACTCCATGTCACCGACGGCTGCGGAGTCACGGATCGCGCCGTTGATGATCACCCCGGCCCAGCCGTGCTCCACACCGAACTCGGCGATCATGTCGCCCATCAGGGCGGTGTGGACCGAGGCATCCCCGTCGACGACGAGGACGCCGCCCGGGTTGTCCTCCTGCAGGATCTTCTTGACCAGACCGTTGTCCTGGAAACAGCGGACGGTGGTGATCGGGCCACAGAAGTCCACGTGGCCGCCCAGGTTGCGGAACTGGGTGTCGCAGCTGCGCACGTCCGGCCCGATGATGTCGACGAGGTCTGCGGTGGGGATGAAGGTGATGTCGCTCATGGACACTCAGCCTAGCGTGTCAGACCAGCGTGGCGAACCACCTGGCGATCGCCTCCCCGGCACGCACCGCGGAACCGCGGCGGGTCAGCAGGTGGTCGGTGTCTCGCAGGCTCATCAACGACTTCGGCCACCCGGCGGCGTCGAAGATCCGCTGGGCCTCGGTGACAGGGACGGTCTGGTCGGTCGGGGAGTGCAGTACCAGCAGCTCGGCCGGGTTCGCCGAGATGGCGCGGATGTCGGAGGCGATCTTCCCGGACTCTGAATGGTCGGCGAGATCGGTGAAGAAACCGGCGGGCAGGGAGATCTCACGCTCGGTGAGCGTCACCGTGAGCGGTGTGTCCTGCCCCTCTGCTGTGTCCGCTGTGTCCATGGTGTCCAGCAAGGTCTTCGCCGCGGACGCC
>DXGC01000122.1 GCA_019114135.1 Candidatus Corynebacterium avicola | reverse complement strand
AGATGCTGGCCCGCGCCGACCGGATGATGGACGACCTCGACGAGGTGCGTCAGGAGGACAAGTACGCCAACATCTCCTTCCCGGAGCCGGCGGCATGCGGAAAGACCCCGATGAACGCCAAGGGTCTGACGAAGATGTACGGCTCGCTCGAGGTCTTCGCGGGCGTCGACCTGGCCATCGACAAGGGCTCCAGGGTCGTGGTGCTCGGATTCAACGGTGCCGGTAAGACGACGCTGCTGAAGCTGCTGGCCGGGGTCGAACGCACCGACGGCGAGGGCGGCATCGTCACCGGTTACGGGTTGAAGGTCGGCTACTTCGCCCAGGAGCACGACACCATCGACCCGGACGCCAGTGTGTGGGCCAATGCGATCCACGCCTGCCCGGAGGCCGGCGAGCAGGATCTCCGCGGCCTGCTGGGTGCCTTCATGTTCTCCGGGGAGCAGCTCGAGCAGCCGGCCGGCACGCTCTCCGGTGGCGAGAAGACCCGCCTGGCCCTGGCGACCCTGGTGAGCTCGCGGGCGAACGTCCTGCTGTTGGACGAGCCGACGAACAACCTCGATCCGCAGTCCCGCGAGCAGGTGCTCAGTGCGCTGCGCACCTACACCGGCGCGGTCGTCCTGGTGACCCACGACCCGGGCGCTGTGCGGGCCCTGGAGCCGGAGCGGGTCATCGTGCTGCCCGACGGCGACGAGGACCTCTGGAGTGACGCATACATGGAGATCGTCGAGCTGGCCTAGGGGGCAATCCGGCGCAACCCGACGCTGATTCCGGCGATCCCGCGGCGCAGCACTTTTTCGTCCGATAGCATCCGGATGCATGGACGAGAATGGCGGACATGCCGGTGGTCCCGGAGCGGGACGCGCGAGACAGGGGAAGATCTACCAGGCGGGGGTCTCCGGGCGACGCCCGAGCGTCCCCGCCGATGCTGCCGGTCTGGCACGAGCCGCTCGGCGGAAGATGTCGCGCAAAGCCTGGGCCTACGTCGCCGGCAGTGCCGGGGAGGGGCGGACGGCCGACAACAACCGGGAGGCCTTCGACCGTTACCGGATCGTTCCGCGCATGGCCCATGGAGTCAAGCAACGTGACTTGTCGGTGAATCTGTTCGGGCAGGACATTCCGTCACCGGTCCTGTTGGCTCCGGTCGGGGCCGGCGCTCTGGTGCACCCGGACTCCGACCTGATGATCGGCCGGGCTGCCGGGCGGTCCTCGGTGCCTTACGTGATCAGCAACCAGGGCTCCTCGCCCCTTGAGGAGATCGCGGAATCCATCCGAGAGTCAAGTGAAAACACTGGACACTGGTTCCAGTTATACTGGTCGGAGGATGAGTCGCTCGTCGACAGTCTCATCGCCCGGGCAGAGGCCAGCGGTGCCGGCGCACTGGTCGTCACCCTCGATACCACGGTGCTGGGGTGGCGCCCGCAGGACCTCAACCTCGGGTCGCTGCCGTTCTCCCGCGGACAGGGCATCGCCCAGTACACCTCCGACCCGACCTTCCTGGAGATCGTCCGCTCCCGGCTTTCAGGTGCCACGACGCCGTCACCTCACGATGCTGCAGCAGCTGAAGAGAAGAAGGTGGCCGTCACCCCGGCCGCCGTGGCGTCGTTGATGTCGATCGTCCGGAACCACCCCGGCAACGCCCTGCGTAACCTCCTGTCACCGGAGCCGCGGGCGTCCGTGGAGACCTTCCTGGACATCTACTCCAACCCTGGGCTGGACTGGGACCTGTTGGCGACGCTGAAGGACCGTACGACGCTGCCGGTCGTCTTCAAGGGGATCCTGCACCCCGATGACGCGGAGAAGGCGTTGGAGGTCGGTGCGGACGGACTCGTGGTCTCGAACCACGGCGGGCGCCAGGTTGACGGCTCCGTCGCCGCCCTCGATGCCCTGGTCCAGGTGCGGGAACGCATCGGTCCGGAGCCCACCGTCCTGATGGACTCAGGGATCCGTACCGGGCGCGACGTTGCGGTCGCGCTGGCCCTCGGGGCGGACGCCGTCCTGCTTGGCCGTCCCCACATGTACGGGCTCGCTGTGGCAGGTCAGGAGGGTGTCGAGGAAGTCATCGGGAACGTGCTGGCCGAGCTGGAGCTCACCATGGCGTTGAGCGGTGCGGCGACGGTCAGTGACCTGCGTGACCTGACGCTGCAAGAGCGGCCCTGACCTGGTCGTCCGACAGGTTCGTCGTCACCGTCGCACTGGCAGCGCAGGCGTCCGCGTCCCCGGCCACGTAGCGGGCGATCGTCCACCCGTTGGCGTACTCCGGTTCAAAGGAGTCCAACGGTCCCGGGGCGGTGCGGAGGTCGTGCGGGTGGCCGTCACGGTCGCCGAGCGCCTGGAAGGGCTCGGTGGTCACCGTGAACGGTCCATGGCCGTCAGTGGGGTGCACCCGGACCAGCGCCCGGTACCAGTACCGGTGGTCCTGGTTGACCCTGTCCGGCCGCGCCTGGCCGTGCAGGACCGTCCGGTCGACCCAGACCGCCCCCACCTCGGCCGGGGCGAAGCGCAGCCAGCCATTGTGCCAGGCGGTCGCGAGAGCCAGCAGGCCACGACGTCGGGCGCGTGCGGAGACGGCGGTGATCGCCCCGACCACCAGGCCGATCACCCCCAGTACCACGCCGGTGACCAGTCCGGGCGTGTCGGACGGCCCGGTACTGACGGCGACGAGGATCACCGCGGCCAGCACCAGTACCCCTGAGATCCCGGCGAGCACCAGTTGGCTGGTGGACAGTCCGAACCAGCGTGTGCCGGCGACCGGCATCGTCCCGTGCTCCTTCAGGGCGTCGGTCACGGCAGGGGAGTCCGCGGGGAGGTTGCAGGGTACGTCGAAGGCGCCGGAGGACGCGCCCTCTGCCACGGCGTGGGCAGGGTCGTGCAGGGTCGTCGAGGAACGCGCGTGGGTGAAGATCATCATGGGGCCGTCAGTTCCGGAAACCGTGGACAGGGGCGGGGATGAAGCCGCCGCGGCTGATGAAACCCTCGCTGCCGACCGTGCTGACCGGCATCACCGGGGCGTGGCCCAGCAGCCCGCCGAAGTCGACGTCGTCGCCGGTGGACGTGCCGACGGCGGGGATGACGCGTACGGCGGTGGTCTTGTGGTTCATCACGCCGATGGCGGCCTCGTCGGCGATCATCCCGGCGATGGAGGACGCGGGTGTGTCCCCGGGAACGGCGACCATGTCCAGTCCCACCGAGCAGATGGCTGTCATCGCCTCCAGCTTCTCCAGGTTCAGGTTCCCGGCCTTCACGGCGTCGATCATCCCGGCGTCCTCGGAGACGGGGATGAAGGACCCGGAGAGACCGCCGACGCGTGAGCAAGCCATCATCCCGCCCTTCTTCACCGCGTCGTTCAGTAGGGCCAGTGCGGCTGTCGTGCCGTGGGCACCGACCTGCTCCAGGCCCATGTGCTCGAGGATGTGGGCCACGGAGTCGCCGATCTCGGCGGTCGGGGCCAGCGAGAGGTCGACGATGCCGAAGGGCGCCCCGAGCCGCTCTGCCGCCATGGTGCCGACCAGCTGGCCGGTCCGGGTCACCTTGAAGGCTGCCTTCTTGATCTCCTCGGCGATCTCGTTGAGCGAGGCCTCCGGTCCCAGGGCGGCGACGGCCCGGTCGACGACGCCGGGACCGGAGACGCCGACGCTGATCACACAGTCGGGTTCCTCGATGCCGTGGAAGGCACCGGCCATGAAGGGGTTGTCGCCGACCGAGTTGGCGAAGACCACCAGCTTCGCGCAGGCGATCGAGCCACGGTCGGCGGTCACGGAGGCGCAGTCCCTGATGACCTGGCCCATCTCCCGGACGGCGTTCATGTTGATGCCGGCCCGGGAGGAGGCGATGTTCACCGAGGAGCACACCACGTCGGTCTCGCTGAGTGCCTCGGGGATCGAGCGGATGAGACGCTTGTCGCCCTCGGTGCCGCCCTTCTCCACGATCGCGGAGTAACCGCCGATGAAGTTCACGCCCACGGCCGCTGCAGCGCGGTCCAGTGCCCGGGCGATGTCGACCGGGTCGCAGCCGGGGACTGCGGAGGAGACCAGGGCGACCGGGGTGACCGAGATGCGCTTGTTGACGATGGGGATGCCCAGTTCGGCCTCGATACCGGTGCAGACCGGGACGAGTTGTTCGGCGCGGGAGGTCACCACGTCGTACACCGCGTCGCAGGTGGCCTCGGGGGTGGCGCGGACGCAGGGCAGCAGGTTGATGCCCATCGTCACGGTGCGGATGTCCAGCCGGTAGCGCTGGATCATCTCGATGGTCTCCAGGATGGAGGACGAGGGATGGAAGGCAGTCACGGTTGCTCGCCCCCTCAGATCCCGTGCATGGCGTCGAAGATCGCCTGCGACTGGAGGGTGATGACCAGCTTCTCCTGCTCCTCGACACGCGACATGCGCTCGTTGACGTCGGTGACCTGGAGGTTCTCGGGCAGCTCGACGTGCAGGATCATGGTGAACCATTCATCCATGATCGTCTGGGAGACATTGCGGATGTTGATCTCCAGCTCCGCACATGCCGTGGAGACTGCAGCGATGATTCCGGTGTGGTCCCGTCCGGTGACGGTCATGATCGCGATCATGGTTCTCATGCTACGTGCCCGGGAAATGGCGACGCCCACCGGTCCGGTGCCGCCCGGACGGGCGGTTCCGGCGCCGGCGGGCGCTGTGAGTGGTGCGGCGGACGGGGGAGACCCGCGGAGTTCCTGGTCGGGGTCAGTAGGCGTCCTGGACCCGGAGCGAGTGCTCGACGATGTCGAGCGCCTCCGGGAGGAGTGTGTCGTCCCGGTCGGAGGCCAGGTGCGCCATGACGCCTTCCAGGACGAGCTCCAGCAGCTGGAGGGTCGTCGCGGTGGAGATGTCGGTACGCAACCGACCGGAGTCACGCTGTTCCTCCAGGCGAGCAGTGACCGCCCGACGGAGGTTCTGCTGGTCATACTCCCAGGTTTCCCTGAGCTGGTCGTCGTGACGGATCCGTCGGGTGATCTCCACCCGCAGTCCCCACCAGTCGGCGAGCTCGGGGTCCTCGAGCAGGTACCTGATCAGACCGATCATTCCCTGTTCACTGGCCAGTTCGGTCATCCGGAGCATGTCCCGGTGGGCGACCTCGCGGAACAAGGTCTCCTTGTTCCGGTAATGGTGGAAGATCGCCCCTCGTGACTTACCCGTCTCCTTCTCCAGCCGGGAGACGGTGGCACCGTCGTAGCCGTGGGTGACGAAGCACTCGCGGGCTCCCCGGAGGATGTCTGTCCGCCGCTCGGAGAGGTCTGTCTCGCTGACCTTTGGCATGGAGTTCCAGCCCCTTCGGCGTGATAGCGGTCCGCCCGCCGCGCGAGAGCTCGCGTGGCGGGCGGCGACGGATGAAGGTTTAGGCCTTCTTCATCATGTTGCGCAGGACGAACGGCAGGATGCCGCCGTTGCGGTAGTAGTCGGCCTCACCGGGGGTGTCGATGCGGGTGACGGCGTCGAACTCGATGACCGAGCCGTCTTCCTTGGTGGCGGTGACCTTGATGGTCTCCGGGGTGACACCCTCGTTGAGGGTCTCGATGCCCTCGATGTCGAAGGTCTCGGTTCCGTCGAGGCCCAGGGACTTCCAGGACTCGCCGTCCGGGAACTGCAGCGGGACGACGCCCATGCCGACCAGGTTGGAGCGGTGGATACGCTCGAAGCTCTCGGCGATGACGGCCTTCATGCCCAGCAGCAGGGTGCCCTTGGCGGCCCAGTCACGGGAGGAACCGGTGCCGTACTCCTTGCCGCCGAGGACGACGAGGGGAGTGCCCTGTGCCTTGTAGTTCTCCGCAGCGTCGTAGATGAACGACTGCGGGCCACCCTCCTGGGTGAAGTCGCGGGTGTAACCACCGGCGATGCCGTCGAGCAGCTGGTTCTGCAGGCGGATGTTCGCGAAGGTACCGCGGACCATGACCTCGTGGTTACCACGACGGGCACCCAGGGAGTTGTAGTCCTTGCGCTCGACGCCCTTGGAGTCCAGGTACTGGGCGGCCGGGGTGCCCGGCTTGATGGAGGATGCCGGGGAGATGTGGTAGGTGGTGACCGAGTCGCCAAGCAGGGCCAGGACGCGGGCGCCCTTGACGTCGCTGACGTCGCCCGGGGTGGGCTCCATGCCGTCGAAGTACGGTGCCTTCCGGATGTAGGAGGAGGCGTCGTCCCAGGCGAAGGTCTTGCCCTCCGGCACGTCCAGGGACTGCCAGCGGTGGTCGCCCTTGTACACGTCGGCGTAGTCGGCGGTGTACAGCTCGCGGGTGATGGAGGAGTCGATGACCTCCTGGATGTCCTCGGTGGAGGGCCAGATGTCCTTGAGGAAGACGTCGTTGCCGTCCTGGTCCTGGCCGAGCGGCTGGGTCTCGAAGTCGAAGTCCATGGTGCCGGCGATGGCGTAGGCGATGACCAGGATCGTGGACGCCAGGTAGTTCATCTTGATGTCGGGGGAGATACGTCCCTCGAAGTTACGGTTACCGGACAGGACCGCGGTGGCGGCCAGGTCGGCGTCGTTGATGCCCTTGGAGATCTCGTCCGGCAGCGGGCCGGAGTTACCGATGCAGGTGGTGCAGCCGTAGCCGACCAGGTAGAAGCCCATGGCCTCGAGGTCCTGCCACAGGTTGGCGGCCTCGAAGTAACCGGTCACGACCTGGGAACCAGGGGCGATCGAGGTCTTGACCCACGGAGCGGAGGTCAGGCCCTTGGCAGCGGCCTTACGGGCCAGCAGGCCGGCGCCGACCATGACCGAGGGGTTCGAGGTGTTGGTGCAGGAGGTGATGGACGCGATGCCGACCATACCGTGGTCAAGGATCATGTCCTGACCGTTGTAGTTGATCTCGATCGGGTTGGACGGGCGGCCTTCGTTGCCGTTCGCGGCGGACGGCAGGTTGCCCTTGGCGTCGGCAGCGGTGGTGGGGGTGCCCGCGTGGCCGCCGACGTTGCCGCCCTCGGCGACGAAGTTCTGGGCGTCCGGGTTGCCGGAGTTGCTGTCGGCGTAGTTGTGCAGGTCCTTGCGGAACTGCGCCTTGGAGTCGGACAGGATGATGCGGTCCTGCGGACGCTTCGGGCCGGCGATGGACGGGACGACGGTGCTCAGGTCCAGCTCGAGGTACTCGGAGAAGACCGGCTCGTTCTCGTCGGCGGTCTCCGGGTCCAGCCACATGCCCTGCTCCTTGGCGTAAGCCTCGACGCGGGCCAGGGTCTCGTCGTCACGGCCGGTCAGGCGCAGGTAGTTGACGGTCTCCTCGTCGATGGGGAACATCGCGGCGGTGGAGCCGAACTCCGGCGACATGTTGCCGATGGTGGAGCGGTTGGCCAGGGGCAGCTTGGAGACACCCTTGCCGTAGAACTCCACGAACTTGCCGACCACGCCGTGCTGGCGCAGCATGTCGGTGATGGTCAGCACCACGTCGGTGGCGGTGACGCCGGTCGGGATGTCACCGGTCAGCTTGAAGCCGACGACGCGGGGGATCAGCATGGAGATCGGCTGGCCGAGCATGGCGGCCTCGGCCTCGATGCCACCAACGCCCCAGCCGAGGATGCCGAGGCCGTTCTCCATGGTGGTGTGGGAGTCGGTACCGACACAGGTGTCCGGGTAGGCGACGCCGTTCATGTCGAAGATGGAGCGGGCCAGGTACTCGATGTTGACCTGGTGGACGATGCCGGTTCCCGGGGGGACGACACGCAGGTTCTCGAAGGCGCCGGTGGCCCAACGCAGGAGCTTGTAGCGCTCCTCGTTGCGCTGGTACTCGATCTCGACGTTCTTCTCGAGAGCGCTGGCGTCACCGAAGTTCTCGATGATCACCGAGTGGTCGATGACCATCTCGGCGGGGTTGAGCGGGTTGACGTCGTCAGCGTCGCCGCCCATGGCGACGACAGCGTCGCGGATCGTGGCGAGGTCGACCACACAAGCCACACCGGTGAAGTCCTGCATGACGACACGGGCGGGGGTGAACTGGATCTCGATGCTGGGATCAGCAGAGGGGTCCCAGTTGGCGATGGCCTCGATGTGCTCGGAGGTGATGTTGGAACCATCCTCGTTGCGAAGCAGGTTCTCGCCGAGAACCTTTAGCGAGTAGGGCAGCTTCTCCATGCCCGGGACTGCGCTGAGGCGGTACATCTCGTAGGTGCGGTCACCGACCTCGAGAGTCCCCTTGGCTCCGAAGGAGTTCTTGCTTTCAGTCACGTCAGTGCTCCTGAATCTCTTCTCGTTATCGTCGTCAGTTGTGTGACGTTCGTCCGACGTCATCCCGATCTCGGCGCCGTCGAAGTTACGCGCCGTCGCGGGCTACCTTCTATTGTGCAGTAGCCGTCGCGGATTCCGTCACATCTACTGTAACAGTACGACCGTTATGCTACATAACTGCAGCATGTGACCTGGCTTGCTCCGGAACGTCGCGCGTGTCGACACCCCCGATCGGAGACGGTGCTGGTAGAAATCTATACAGTCAGATAACCAACGGCGGCGAAAAACCGCGGGTGACAGCGGATAACAGCGGAAGAGGTGCACGGTGCAGTTCGAGAATATCGACCTCGACGCGGTCCTCGAGGACCTCGAGGCCTCCGGACTCTCCGTTTCCCAGGCCGGGGACGGTCTCAGTGACGAGGACGTGGCGAGCTACCGTGACATCGTCTCGGACGCGGGGGAGGGCGCGTCCGACGTCGGCGACCTGAACATCGTCCTGCTGGGCCGGACCGAGGAGGCGGGGACCGGGCTGCGTAACCTCGCCCAACTCGTGCAGGAGGATACGGGTGCCGACACCGTCATGGTGCGTGCCCCGCACAACACCCAGGTCCTCAGTGACTCGATGTCCCGCTACCAGATCGAGGAGACCCAGCGGGAGCTGCACGGGTCGCGCGCCCCGGAGGACGTGCCCGACTTCTTCCTCGCGACCGAGGAGATCCAGCCGAACTTCGGACTCCTCAATGTCCTGATCCTGGTGGGCGTGCTCATTGTCATCCTGTGCGCCACCGCCGGTGCCGTCGTCACCTACCGACGTCCGAGGCGCTGACCACTACAAATCCAGGACACGTCGAGTACGCCGACTCGACTCGGCGGAAACAACGCCACGCATGAAGCGTCGACCAACCGTGGGTCGGCGCTTTACCTATGTCAAGTGTCATGACTTGCCTTAACTCAAGCGGAGGTCAAGACTTTTGGATGACCTGGGGCTATGAGGGCAATCCGACACGCCGAGTGATTCTCCATTGTGACGAAGATCACATCCGTCACGAATACCTTCCTGTCTGCAGGTCAAGCCATATCCCGTGACCGGTGTTCTGGATGTTTCTTATGTGAATAGTGGGAACTGGGTTTCTTGTGGGAGTGCTGTGACTTACGGTTCACGTGTCGTCATTTGGTAACGATCCGGTATCAGAGTGACGGAAGTTGCACCTAGTACTTCCGCATGAGAGACCGGGCCGAGACCAGACCGTGACAATCCGGAGTCTCGGGCCCTGGACCATCATGCGGGGAAGCGTGGTGGACAGGTCGCCGGGACAAGGGTGCGGACGACGGCACGCGAGATTTGCCCTTTATCGCTATTTCCACGAGGAGAGACCAACCGTGGCCATTCGACTGAAAGCCCGTGGGACGACCCGCAGGTCGACCGTCCGGTCCACGCGGACACTGCTGTCATTCGCAGTCGCCGCTGGCCTCACTGTTCATGCGACCGCCGTCGCCGCCCCGTCGGACTCTGAGTCTTCTGAGTCTTCTGAGTCCGGCGACTCAAGCGCCACCGCCGAATCCTTCCTCGCCGACCTCGTCGGTGAGGTCTCTTCCGCGGAGGGCGCAGTCTCCTCGATGGAGAACGAGCTCGGTGGCCTGCGTGAGTCGGTGAACAAGGCCCGCGTCGACGTGGACCGTGCCCAGCGTGAGGCCCAGGAGGCCCAGGACAACGTCACTGATGCCCGAGGCCGACTCGACACGTCCAACTCCGACGTGGAGGAGGCCCAGGATCAACTCGACGAGATCGCCCGGTCGGCCTACGCCCGCGGTGGCGATGCGGCCCCGGTGAACCTGGCTGCTGGCGGCGACGTCGCCGCCGACTCACTGGACCGTGCCACCTACCTGCGGTTGGCCAGCGAGGAGCAGCAGTCGGAGATCGACCGTCTCGACCTCGTGCGCACCCAGACCGCCAACGAGGAGTCCTCGCTGCGTGAGTCCCGGGACACCGCCGACGGCAAGGTCGGAGCCGCCCGCGACGCCCATGCGGCTGCGGAAGAGGCGTACTCGAGTGCCCAGTCGTCCATCGCGGAGAAGTCCAGCGAGCTTGAGGGGCTGCGTTCCGACCTCGCCGCTGCCCAGGCCCGTCTCGAGGCCGCCAAGGGTGCGGTCGACCGGGTCTCCTCGAACGATGGGGCGTCCTCCTTCGACAAGCGGCGTGCCGCTGAGCGTGCCGCCGACCGTGCTGAAGCTCGGTTCGAGGGCGAGGGGCAGGCACAGGACGACTCCGGGTCGTCGCCGGCCGAAACGAAGGTCGAGGAGTTCGACACCACTGCTGAGGGCACTGAGGGCACTGAGGGTGCTGAAGGTGCCGAAGCTGCAGACGCCACCGCGGAAGCCACGGATCCCGCGGCTACCGAGGGCACTGATACAGCTGAAGTTGCTGAGGGCGCTGAAGGCGCTGAAGGCGACGCCGCCACTGAAGCTCCTGAGGACACTGAAGCCACCGGGGAGACCGGTGAAGAAGAGGTCTCAGCAGACCCGAACGCCGAGTCTGAGCTGCCGGAGGACTCCAGCGCCGAGGGCAGTGCCGACAGTGCCGACAGCGCCGGCAGTGAGGGAAGTGCGGGTTCCGTCGAGTCGTCCTTCAGCCCCGACGAAGCCGGTGACGATCGTCGCCAGGCCGCCATCGACGGCCTGGTGAATGCGGCCGGTGAAGCCACCTTCGCCGGTATCAACGCCCACCTGGAAGGCAACCCCGAGGGCGCCGCGGAGGCGGCCGCCAACGCCGCCCAGACTGCAGCCAACGACTCTTACACCAACCTGCCCAGCGACGAGGGCGCTGACCAGGGTGGAGACGGCAGTGGGATCATCCCGAGCCTGCCGGGCTCCGAGGGCAGCGAGGGCGCCCCGGGCGCCGAGCCGGCCGATCCGGACACCTCCGGCACGGTCGACGAGAAGATCGAGCGAGTCATCGACCGCGGCATGGGCGTGCTGGGCACCCCGTACTCCTGGGGTGGCGGAGATGCGAACGGCCCGACACTCGGCGTCCGTGACGGTGGAGTGGCGGACACCCACGGCGACTACGCCAAGGTCGGCTTCGACTGCTCCGGTCTGATGGTCTACGCCTTCGCCGCTGTCGGTATCGAGCTCGAGAAGTACTCGGGCTACCAGTACACCTCCGGTGGCACCCAGGTGCCGGTGGGTGAGGCCAAGCGTGGCGACATGCTCTTCTGGGGTTCGGAAGGAACCTCGCACGTGGCCCTCTACCTCGGCGACGGACAGATGCTCGAGGCACCGAACTCCGGTGACGTCGTCAAGGTCTCCGAGGTCCGCTGGGACGGCATCCAGCCGATGGCCGTCCGGCCCATCGAGTAACGTACCGGCCGTCTAACGCACCAGCTCCCGCATCGCGTGGTCCACAGCAGTGATCCGCGCGGTGCGGACTGCGTGTGACAGGGGGAGCAGGGCCGGGTCGAGGGATGCTCCGGCCGGCGAAGAGCGGGTCACCTCGATGATCGAGGCGACCACATCGGCCCGCGCCATCAACTTCACGGCACGGGGGGACACGCCCTCGGGCAGGCCCGGCAGACCGAAGTAGTCCGACAGGGTGCCGACCGCGAGTCGGGGCCCGGCGTGCGGGGTGGGGGAATGACCGGAGGTCGCGGCGTCCTCCACCAACGCCGCCGCATCGGTGGTGGCTTCGCGTAACCGGGTCTCCGCCTCACCCGGACTGAAGAAGACCGCAGGGGCGGAGGATCCTTCGCAGCGGTACCACACCCACTGGACCAGGGACGTGTCCCTCAGGGTCGGGACGATGACATGGACTATCTCCGGATCGACGTCTGCGACGGTGATCCCCGCTCCGGCCGAGGAGACCGCGGCGGCGCCACGTGTCCCGGCGGGCAGCGCCGGGGGATCGCCGGGGCCGGCGAGGACGAGACCGACCAGCGGGCGGTCAGCGAGGCCTACGGGGCAGTCCCGGGTGACCTCCCTGGCGGCGAGGAGGAGATCGACCAAGGTGGTACGTCGCCCGGTGAACCGTCCGTCGAAGGGGTCTCCGGACGCCTCGTCGACCGCCAGGGTGTGGGCAGGACCCTGGACGTCGTGGAAAGCGTCGATGACCTCGTCGGTGGGGAGCAGTCCGTGCAGCCACCACCCGAGCCAGAGTGAGGTGTTCTGCACCGGGGACCACAGCTGCTCACGGATGGGGGTGCTGGACATCATCCGTCCTAGCCTATTGTTGACCGTCATGAGCTTCAACGACAGGTACGGAAACGACGTCCTCGGAGGATCGAAGGGTGGATCCCAGGGCGGGGCAGGTGGACACCGGTCCCGGCGTCCCGCACCGCCGGAGATTCCCGCCGCCCCCGGCACCGTGGTCGAAGACCCGGTGAGCGGCTGGGTCGGTGCGGTGACCGGATTCGAACGGACCTACGACGGCGACTTCGTCCGGCTCGAGGACCGTCACGGGCGCGACCGGTTGTTCAAGATGCGTCCCGGCGGGTTTCTCGTCGACGGTCAGCCGGTGACGCTGACCAGGTACGTCGCTACGTCGGACGTGCCGGTGTCCGCTGAGCGGCAACGGTCGAACTCCGGTTCCCGCCGGGTCGCGAACGTCCAGGCGAAGGTTGCTGCTCCGTCGCGGATCTGGGTGGAGGGCCTCCACGACGCCACCATCGTCGAACAGGTCTGGGGTCATGATCTGCGCGTCGAAGGTGTGGTCGTCGAGTTCATCGAGGGGCTCGACAACCTGCCCGAGATGCTCGCGGAGTTCCGGCCCGGCCCCGGCCGGCGGGTAGGGGTGCTCGCCGACCACCTGGTGGAAGGATCGAAGGAATCGAGGATGACCAGGGGACTCGGACCCCATGTCATGGTCACCGGACACCCGTACATCGACATCTGGGAAGCGGTGAAGCCCTCGTCCGTCGGCATCGAGGCATGGCCGAAGGTTCCCTACGGTGAAGACTGGAAGACCGGGGTGTGCGACCGGCTGGGCTGGGGGAGCCCGACCGACGGCTGGCGTCACGTCGCGTCCAAGGTGAAGACCTTCCGGGATCTGGACGCCACACTCATCGGCGCAGTCGAACGACTTGTTGACTTCGTTACCGAACCGAACCTTACCTAGAACTGATACCGTGATGGCATGGGTGCAGTCATCTGGTTAATCGGAGCGGCAGTCCTCGCCGTGGGCGAGTTCGTCGTCATGGACTTCACTCTGCTGATGCTCGCTGTCGCGGCCCTGGGGACTGCGGGGGTGGCGGCATTCGATGTGTCGGTCTGGCTCGAGGTGGTGGCGTTCGGCGCCTTCTCTGCCGCCAGTGTGCTGTTCATCCGCCCGATCCTGCGCCGTCGGTTCCTGGCACAGGGTGAGGCCACGGAGTTCACGTCCAAGGAACTCGAGGGGCGTTCCGCCGAGGTTCTCAGTCCGGTGTCCCCGGACAACACCGTCGGACAGGTCAGCATCGACGGAGATATCTGGTCTGCCCGGGCGGCGCACCCCGGGGATTCATTCACCACCGGAGACCGTGTGCAGGTCGTCTCCATCGAAGGCACCACGGCCGTGGTGTGGAAAGGAGTTTGACACATGGTTGGGCCCATCCTGCTCATAGCTTTACTCGTCCTCGTCGCCGTCACACTCATCAAGTCTGTGGCCCTGATACCGCAGGGGGAGGCCGCCGTCATCGAACGGCTGGGGCGCTACACCCGGACCGTCTCCGGTGGGCTGACCATCCTGGTTCCGTTCATCGACCGGGTCCGTGACCGGGTCGACACCCGTGAGCAGGTCGTCTCCTTCCCGCCGCAGGCCGTCATCACCCAGGACAACCTGACGGTGGCCATCGACATCGTCGTGACCTTCCAGATCAACGACTCGGCCCGTGCTATCTACGGAGTGAACGACTACATCGTCGGTGTCGAGCAGATCTCCGTCGCCACGCTGCGTGACGTGGTCGGCGGGATGACACTGGAGGAGACGCTGACCTCCCGTGACGTGATCAACCGCCGTCTGCGTGGTGAGTTGGACGCTGCCACGACGAAGTGGGGTCTGCGGATCAGCCGGGTCGAGCTCAAGGCGATCGACCCGCCGCCCTCCATCCAGCAGTCGATGGAGATGCAGATGAAGGCGGACCGTGAGAAGCGCGCCATGATCCTCACCGCCGAGGGTCAGCGTGAGTCCGACATCAAGACTGCCGAAGGTAAGAAGCAGGCCCGGATCCTCGGGGCCGAGGGTGACAAGCACGCCCAGATCCTCTCTGCGGAGGCGGAGCGACAGGCACGCATGCTGCGCGCCGAGGGTGAACGAGCCGCGAAGTACCTCGAGGCCCAGGGTGAGGCCAAGGCCATCCAGAAGGTCACCGCCGCGATCAAGGCCTCACAGGTCACCCCGGAGGTGCTGTCCTACCAGTACCTCGAGAAGCTGCCGGAGATGGCACAGGGTGACGCGAACAAGGTCTGGATGCTGCCGATGCAGTTCGGTGACTCGCTGGAGCAGTTCGCCAAGGCCTTCGCCAAGAAGGACGACGAGGGTGTCTTCCGCTACGAGCCGGGAGAAGTCGACGAGTCGCTGCGCGAGTTCGCCAACGAGACGACCTCCGAGAACTGGTTCAGCACCGAGTCCGCCCCGGAGATCGCCAAGGCCGTCGCCGAGGCCAACGCCGTGGCCAACCGCCCGGTCGATGAAGTGGATGACTCCCCGGCAGCGTCGTCGTCACCGTCGACGCCGGCCGTCCCGTCGGTGCCCTCAGGCCCGTCCGTCTCCGAAGCACAGTCTTCGTCGGGGGAGCAGACCGGGGAGACCGGCGAGTCTAGCGGTCGGCGCCACCGGGGTGAAGAGACTCAGTCCTGGCCAACATATGGACAGCAAGCTGCCAACCCGCCTGCTCAGCCTGCCAACCCGCAGCAGCCAGGCGCTGAGACATAGCCTGCTTCGAGATCCCGACCATCTCCGCCGCCTCACTCTGCAGGTGGCCCTGACGCATCAGCGCAGTCGCCTCCCGGCCTTCGGCCGTGCGACGCGCCAGCATATGGGCCACCAGGGTGAAGGCGGCGGTGATGTCTGCGGCGACCTCCACGCCGTGACCGGGACACTGCACACCTCCCGGGCCGGGGAGTTCGACCCGGGAGTAGATCTGGCCGGCTCGGCGGAGTCCCTCTGCGGCACGGGCGGCTGCCGCGGCGAGTTGGGCGGTCAACGGATCGCTGAACCTGTCCTCCCCACCGTCAACAGCCGGATCTGTGACCGTCTCGTAGGCGTCGGCGGCGTCGATGTCGTTACCGGCGACGGCGGCGATGCCCACCGCGAAGTCACCGGCCTGGAGGAGGTTCAGGACGACTCCGGTGGCACTGTCGGAGTCCCCGGCGATGACCAGGGCGGCCTCGGCCCCCAGGACGTGGGCCTCACGGACCCCGCCAGCCTGACCCAACGCTTCGGCGACCTGGCGTACGTAGTCTGCCCGACGACGGGAGGTGCCGCGGTATGTGGCATGAATGGCGTACATACCCCTCAGCCTACCGATTCCCGTCTACGGTGGGTCCTTGACCGGCCAGTAGCCGTCTGATGGTCAGCACCTCACGTCCGGCGATGACCAGGCCGGTCAACCCGACGATCACCCCCAGGAGGATGATCCGCGGGTCTCCGTCGGCGACCACCGCATCGGCGGCAACCACCGCGACGACGGTCATCGGGACAGAACCCGCCACAGTGGCAGCGAGGCAGGGGAGCAGCGGTATGCGGCTGAGTCCGCAGGCGTAGTTCAACAGGCTGAACGGGATGACCGGGATCATCCGAAGACCGAGCACGGTGGCCCAGCCACGCTCGGAGAGGATCTCCTGGACGGCCAGGACGCGGTGGTCCTTCTCCGCCTGCCGTACCGCCGGCCCGGAGGCCCAGCGCACGATCGACAGTGACAGGGCGGCGGACAACGCCATTCCACCGAGGGCCAGGGCACATCCGATGAGACTGCCGAAGATGACGCCGGCGGAGACCGTCCAGACCGTCCGGGGTACCGGAAGCTGCGTCGTTCCGATCATCAGGGCGAGGTAGGTCGCCGGCGCCCAGGCGCCGCTGTCGGAGACCTGTCGTCGGACGGCGTCGATGTCCGGGGTGGGCACGAAGACGACGCCCAGGACCACGACCAGGCCCAGGGCGGCCAACCCAGCGAATGCTGCGAGCGGATGTCTGTTCATGACTGAGGTCCACACCAATGGAATCGGTACCGACGGCGCTGTCGGAAGTGACGACAAAAAAGTAGAGACCCACTCGGGAGTGGGTCTCTACTCGTGGTGTCCGGAGGGGGACTTGAACCCCCACGTCCGTTAATAGGACACTAGCACCTCAAGCTAGCGCGTCTGCCATTCCGCCACCCGGACATGGATGCGGTAAACGAACAAGGTGAACCTTCCGGCGACCGCCGTTGTCCGTTGCACTGCGACAACTGTAACGCCCCGCACCCTCGACAGACAAATGCGCAGGATGTTCATGGTTTCCGGGCGGAGATCCGAGCCTTCTCAGGCGCTCTCGAGGCCAATCTACGGCGGTTTTTCGCCGTCGGGGTGACACAGTTGTCATTCGCCCGGCGGAGGACGCGGACACGGACGCAGTGGCGACCTTTCGGTGCGCCAGAGGGGGCTCCAGGGGAGCCCGGGGGAGTAATAGATATGTCCGCATAATCGGTTTCTGCGGGGAGAGAATGGCTTCGGCATACTGGTCTGCATGAGTGATTCCAACCGCCACCACCAGCCCTCGTACATCGATCCCCGGTTCCCCGGTCCGGACCCCTACGCTCCGCTGACCGACCTGCCGACCCTCACCGTGACCAGCGACAACTTCGCCGATGGTGACCGTCTGCCCGCGGACCAGCTCGGCGGTGCCGACGTCTCCCCGCAGCTGTCCTGGAGCGGGGCACCGGAGGACACCGTCTCGTACGCGGTCACCTGCTACGACCCGGACGCCCCCACGGGCTCGGGCTACTGGCACTGGGCTGTCTTCAACATCCCCGCCTCGGTGACCTCCCTGGATGCCGGTGTGGGCGACGCCGAACTGGCAAGCCTCCCCGAGGGCGCCGTCGCACTGCGCGGGGACAGCGGAAGCCGTGGCTACTACGGTGCCGAGCCGCCGGCCGGTCACGGCCCACACCGTTACATCTTCGCCGTCCACGCCATCCCCGAGCTGCTGGACGTCAACGACCGGTCGACCCCGACCATCCTCGGATTCAACCTGAACTTCCGCGCGTCCGCCCGCGGCCTGCTGTGGGGTTGGGCGGAGAACGAGTAACCCACCCCACAACCTGCCACGGGGTCACTCACCGGGCCCCCGGGCGGAGGCTTGCGTCAGCCCTGCCAGGAGAGCCCGGCCCCGACGGCCTCGGAGATGTTTCCCAGGCCGTGACGTCGCACCTGCTCGGCAAGCCCCAGGTGGATGTCACGGATCCAGTCCGGGCCTCCGTAGATGAAGCCGGTGTAGCCCTGCAACAGGGAGGCACCGGCGTTGATGCGTTCCCACGCCTGCTGGGCGGTCGAGATACCTCCGACGCCGATGAGCACCAGATCTTCACCGGCCCGCTCCCTGATGCGTCGCAGCACCTCGAGAGAACGCTCGGCGACCGGCATGCCGGAGATACCGCCGGCTCCCAGTGACTCCACCTCGGACGCCGGGGTGGCCAGTCCGTCCCGGCTGATCGTCGTGTTCGTGGCGATCAGCCCTGTCAGCCCGAGCTCGATGGCCAGGTCGGTCACCGCGTCCACGTCCTCGTCGGAGAGGTCCGGTGCGATCTTCACGAACAGGGGGAGGTCGTTGGTGCTGCGCACCGCGTCGACGATGGGCCGCAGACTCTCCACCGCCTGCAGGTCACGCAGACCCGGGGTGTTCGGCGAGGACACGTTGATCACCAGGTAGTCGGCGTTGTCCTGGACCGCGCGGGCGGACTCGAAGTAGTCGTTGGCGGCCTGCTCCGCAACCGTCTTCTTGGTCTTGCCGAGGTTCAGTCCCACCGGTTCCGGCTCACAGCGTCGCGACAGTCGCTTGACCGCGCTGCGGACACCGTCGTTGTTGAAACCCATCCGGTTCAGCAGGGCGCCGTCCTGGCTCAACCGAAACAGACGCGGGGTGGGGTTACCGCGCTGGGCCACCGCGGTGACCGTCCCGACCTCGGAGTAGCCGAACCCCAGCGGTCCCCAGACGTCGACCTCGGTGGCGTTCTTGTCGAAGCCGGCCGCGAGCCCCAGCGGGCGGGGGAAGGTGATGCCTGCGATGGTCTGCGACAGCACCGGGTCGTCGACGACAAGGGTGCGGCGAAGTGCGTTGCGTGCCGGGGTCGAGGCCGCCGTGGCGGTCAGGGCCGTGGACATGAGCCCGTGGATACGCTCCGGACGCAGTGTGAACATCACCTGCAGGGCCGCGCCGTACACGTGGCCGCGGGTCCGACGGAACAGCGACCGGTCGCCGAGGGAGCGGTCAGAGGACTGGGGGTTGGGAGGCATGAAGGCTCTAGTCCTTTCTGGGGAGCTCGTCCGCCGGGATCAGTTCACGGGAGCCGTCGGCGCTGACCAGCAGCAGGTCGCCGGAACCGTCGTCGATGATGTGCCGGACGTCGGCGGAGGTGGACACCTCGCCGACCGGCTCCGGGGTGCCGGAAGACAGGTCGTAGGCGGTCAGGGTGTTGTCGCCGGTGGTGGAGACCCACATCAGCTCACGCGTCGAGTCCCACAGCACCGCCCAGGTTCCGTCGCCGGTGGGGACGGACTGGGTGTGCCGGACGACGTCACCGAAGTTGTAGACCAGTGCCTGGCTCTGACGGGGGTCGCTGGCCACCAGGACGCCGTCCGGGTCGGTACCGGCGGACACCGTGCCCAGTCCCTGGCCGTTGCGCAGCGCGGCCATCCGGGCGTTGCCGTCGATGTCGAGGTCGGTCACGCTCGACTGGGCGGCGTCAATGAGGGCTGCACGCCACTCAGGATTACCGTCGTCGTCGGCGTTCCGGGTGTTGCCCACCAGAGACACTCCGTCGGCGGTCTCGGTCATTGTCTCGGAGCGGATCTCCTCGCCGTCGGATTCCAGCCAGTAGGACTTGTCGGAGCCCTCGACGGTGACCAGGAACGTCCCCGACGGCGACTGCGTCGCCGAGGTCACGGTGCCCGGGGCGTCGACCGAGGTGGTCTCCTTGCCCTCGGCGTCGAAGACACGCACCTGGGAGCCACAGCCCAGCACAACACCGTCGACCGCTCCGCTGATGGTGGTGCAGTCGTCGCCGACCGCCACTTCCTCGCCGTCGGCGTCGGCGACCTCGGCGAGGGAACCGATGCGCAGGGCGCCCTCCTCCAGCGCAGCCACCGGCACCGGTTCACCGTCAGCACCGTCAGCACTGCCGTTGAGCGACGCCCGCACCAGACCGATGACCGGCTCACCCTCGGACACCTCACCGACCGGGTTCCCGGCCTCCGGCGAGTCGGCCGGGGTGGCCACGACGCCCACGACGCTTTCCTCGTCCCCCTCGGAGTCGTCCGATCCGCTGCCGCAGCCGGCCAGGGCCAGGGTCGACACAGTGGCGACCGCGGCCAGGGTTGCCGCGGTCGGGGTCACCCGGACTCGCTTCGTCCTGGTTGTTCCGGTGGTCTTCGGTACGGCACTCAGCAGGCTTCTCACGCCCATCACGCTACTACACGGTCTGTACACCACCCCCACCAGAGACCGTCCACCCCCACCCCGGGGCAGACCGGCGGGGCGGTGCCTGTGTCCTCCGCATCAGGTGGTGCGTTTCACCACAGTAGGTGTGGTGCAACGGGCGATCGACGGCTGTGCAAGGTAGCGTTTCCGTCCATGGCAGTTACCGCAAACCTCGCCGCTGACTCGGCGGACATCGTCACCTCCACGGACATGGGGTGGATGCAGACGGTCATTCTCTCGATCGTCCAGGGACTCACCGAGTTCCTTCCCGTGTCATCCTCCGGGCACATGCGCATCGCCTCCCAGCTGTTCTGGGGGGAGGACGCCGGTGCGTCCTTCACCGCCGTGATCCAGTTGGGCACCGAACTGGCGGTGCTGGTGTTCTTCGCCAAGGACATCTGGCTGATACTCACAGCCTGGTTCGCCGGGGTATTCGACAAGACCAAGCGGGACAACCAGAACTACCGCATGGGCTGGATGGTCATCTTCGCGACCATCCCGGTCGGTCTCGCCGGGCTTTTCTTCCAGGACCTCATCAGGGACAACCTGCGCAACCTCTGGATCACCGCCACGGTGCTGATCCTGTTCTCCTTCGTGTTCATCTTCGCCGAGAAGATCGGTACCCGTACCCGCGAGTTCGACAAGCTGACCATGAAGGACGCCATCATCATGGGCTTCGCGCAGTGTCTCTCACTGATCCCCGGTGTCTCCCGCTCCGGTGCCACGGTCTCTGCCGGTCTCTTCCTCAACCTGGACCGTGAGGTCGCCACCCGTTTCTCCTTCCTGCTGGCCATTCCGGCCGTGCTGGCCTCGGGACTGTTCAGCCTGCCCGACGCCTTCGACCCCGCTGCCGGTCAGGCAGCCTCCGGAATGCAGCTGTTCGTCGGCACCGCCATCGCCTTCATCCTGGGCTACATCTCGATCGCCTGGCTGCTGAAGTTCGTCGCCAACCATTCCTTCGCATGGTTCGCCGCCTGGCGCATCCCGGTCGGTGTGATCGTGCTGATCCTGCTGGCCACCGGCACCATCAACGCCTAGGTGGCCCGGCCCTGTCGCGCACGGCGTACGGCAGGGCGCTAGAATCTGGCCCCATGCGTTCATGGCCCATTCCCGAGGTGCCCGCCCTCCCCGGAGACGGTGTACCCCTGACTCTCCACGACACCGCCGACGACCGCGTCCGACCTGTTGAGGTCCCAGAAAACGGCGGTTCCGGAGATCCGGACGGTGACGCAGAAGTAGGGATCTACGTCTGCGGCATCACGCCCTACGACTCCACCCACCTCGGCCACGCCGCCACCTACGTGACCTTCGACCTGGTGGTCCGCCAGCTGCTCGACAACGGGCACCGGGTGCACTACGTCCAGAACATCACCGACGTCGACGACCCGCTGTTCGAGCGTGCCGAGCGCGACGGGGTGGACTGGCGTGAACTCGGGGAGGGGCAGACCGACCTCTTCCGTTCCGACATGGAGACCCTGTCGGTCATCCCGCCGCGTGACTACGTCGGGGCGATCGAGTCGGTCGACGAGGTCGTCGGCCTGGTGTCCTCACTGCTCGAGGTCGGTGCGGCTTACCGCCTCGACGCCGACGAGTTCCCCGACATCTACGTCGACCACACCTTCACCGAACAGTTCGGTTACGAGTCCCGCTATGACGCGGACACGATGGCGGAGCTCTTCGCCGAGCGGGGCGGCGACCCGGAGCGTCCCGGCAAGCGCCATCCGCTGGACGCCCTGGTCTGGCGGGCACACCGCGAGGGTGAACCCGCCTGGGAGTCGCCCTTCGGGCCGGGACGTCCCGGCTGGCACGTGGAGTGCTCGGCGATCGCCACCAACCGGCTCGGGCCGTCCTTCGCCATCCAGGGCGGGGGCAGCGACCTGCGCTTCCCGCACCATGAGTTCTCCGCCGCCCACGCCGAGGCCGCCCACGACTGTGACCGGATGGCCGGGCACTACGTCCACACCGGCATGATCGGCCTGGACGGGGTGAAGATGAGCAAGTCGCTGGGCAACCTCGTCTTCGTCTCGAAGCTGACCGCCGCCGGTCACGACCCCTCGGCGATCCGTCTGGGACTGTACGAGTCGCACTACCGTGAGGACCGAGACTGGTCGCAGGACGTCCTGAGCCGGGCCGAGCAGCGGTTGGCGCGGTGGCGGGAGGCTGCCGCGCAGGCGCAGTCACGTCCCGCATCGGAGGCCGACCGGTTGGTTGCCGACGTGCGTGCGGCGCTCGCCGACGACCTCGACACCCACCGGGTCCTCGGCCTCGTCGACGCCTGGTGCGAGGACACTGCAGCATCAGGTAGCGTCACCACCACCGACACCACGACTGAGACCACCACCGAGTCCGCGGGCGCCCGACTGCGCACCCTGTGCTCGGCACTTCTGGGAGTGATTCTGTGACCAACAACGCCGACGCCGTACGCGCCACCGACGACGCCCGTCGCGAGTTCATCGACAACCTGACCGCGATGGCCACCGGCAGCTACCTGCGGGAGGAGGACCGGGAGTTCTGGGAGGCGCCCTTCCCCGAGTCCGCCGTCGCCGAGGCCTCCGAGATCCTGCACCGCCTGGTCTCCGGGGTCCGCTCCGAGCCGGACGGGGAGATCGTCCTGCAGGTGATGTCGGCCCACAATGCGCTCAAGGCGCTCAGCGACCGTCACGGCGGCGCGGTGTACGAGGACGAGGAGTACGAGGACTTCCGGGACTTCGTCACCGTGCTGTGCAAGGAGGCCGGCGCGGACGGCTCCCAGGTCCTCGCTGACCTGGAACGTGTCACCGAAGAGGATGACCTGGACTAGCCTTCGATCGGGTCCAGCATCAGCGACTGACTGGTGCTGCCGACCGGGCCGTCCTGGTCATGCAACCGGCCGATGGTCAGGCCGATGCCGTCCGGGCCGTAGTTGGCCTCGGCAGACACACCGATCCACTCGCCGCGGGGGAGGCGGTGCAGGTAGATGCTGAGGTCGGTGTTCATGAACGACCACGCACGGGGGTCCACGGTGGGGTTGGTCCCGTTGGCGACGTCGGCCACCGCAGCCAACCGCGTCCAGGGGGTGTCGGGGGCGTCGGCGACCACGGGGATGCGACTACGCAACCAGAGCTGGCCCGGGGCGCCCTGGGTCTCCAGGGAGTCGATGTAGCCACCTGACCACATCTGGGAGAAGGCGGAGGAGGACGCCTCCTCGAGTGGGACCATCCCGGCACCACTCGGCACGTCGGGGTTCTCGATGTCAGTGGTGGGGCGGGTGCGGACCCACCATCCTGTGCCCCGGATGACCTCGCGTCCGCTCGGGTCGGTGACCACCGCCTCCACGAGGCAGATGCGTTTTCCAGGACGGACCACGCGTCCGGTGGCGTGCAGCTCACCGAGGGGGACAGCACCCAACAACTCGGTGGTGACCCGCGTCAGCCGCCCGCTGTCCGGGACGAGCTGTTCCAGCACATGGGTGACCAGTGCGGCGGGAGGGGAGCCGTGCTGGAAGCCCCTGCCCCAGGGACTCTCGGTGTGTTCCGTGGCGGTGAAGGTCCGCAGGTACCGGCCGGTGTCGGTCGTGGACTCCGGTCCCGGCAGGAAGTATGCGTCTGTGGTTGAGGTCATACCGCGGCAGTGTAGCCGCCGTGTGCGGAGGATGACGTCACCGGGCATGATGGGCAATGATGGATACTGTGAAGGCGATTCTCTGGGACATGGACGGCACACTGGTCGACACCGAACCTCGGTGGGGCACGGCGACCTACGCGATGGCCGAGAAGATGGGGCGGCCACTCACCCCGGAGTTGAGGGAGAAGACCGTCGGGGGGACGGCCGACGGTACCGTCCGGCTGTGCGCCGGCTGGGCCGGACTGGAGCCGACCGACGCCGAGGTCGAGGAGTGGATCTCCTGGCTCTACGCCCGGGTCTCCGAGCTCTTCGCCGAGCAGCTGGACATGCGTCCCGGTGTGCCGGCACTGCTGCAGCAGGGGAGTGGCGCTGGGTTGCCGATGATGGTGGTGACGAACACCTTCCGTTCGTTGACCGACCAGGCACTGGAGACCATCGGTACCTCCCACTTCCAGGGATCGGTGTGCGGTGACGAGGTGGCGGTCGGCAAGCCCGATCCGGAGGCCTACCTGACCGCAGCCGAGCGACTCGGTGTCGCACCCGGTGACTGTCTGGTGCTGGAGGACTCCACCAACGGCATGACCGCCGCCGTCGCGGCGGGCTGTCGGGTGGTCGGTCTTCCGGCGGCGGGGACCGTCGTGCCGTCGGGTGCGGTGCCGGTGGCTGAACTGCGCGCTGACGGGCGCACCGACCTCGACGGACTGGATCTGGACGCACTGCGTGGATTCTGGAATGCACTGGGGTCGGTCACTGCAACGACGACGCCGCCGATGTGACACAATAAGAGCCGTGAAGAACTTCGATTCCCTGTTTGAGGAACTGTCCCAGCGCGCCAAAGACCGCCCCGAGGGCTCCGGCACCGTCAAGGCCCTGGACGCTGGAGTGCATTTCCAGGGCAAGAAGATCGTCGAGGAGGCTGGCGAGGTCTGGCTCGCCGCCGAGTACCAGTCCGATGAGGAGCTGTCCGAGGAGATCTCCCAGCTGCTCTACTGGCTGCAGGTCGTCATGGTCGGCCGCGGTCTGACTCCGGACGACATCTACAAGTTCCTCTAGTACCGGCCCTCCCGGTACAGACACACAGACAAGGGCCCACCGAAGCTGATGAGCACCCCCAACGAACTGCTGCGCGTCGCCGTCCCCAACAAGGGTTCGCTGTCGGAGACCGCGACCGAGATCCTCGCCGAAGCCGGCTACCCGGGCCGCGGCGACTCCAAGTCACTCACCATCGCCGACCCCGACAACGGTGTCGAGTTCTACTTCCTGCGTCCCAAGGACATCGCCATCTATGTGGCCAGCGGCCACCTGGACATGGGCATCACCGGACGTGACCTCGCCGCCGACACCCGCGAGGAGACCGACGAACTGCTGGAGCTCGGCTTCGGCGACTCCACCTTCCGCTACGCCGCCCCCGCGGACGAGGAGTGGACAGTCGAGAAGCTCGAGGGCAAGCGGATCGCGACGTCCTACCCCAACCTTGTCCGCCGGGACCTGGAGGCGCGGGGCATCGACGCCAAGGTCCTGCGTCTCGACGGGGCCGTCGAGATCTCGATCCGCCTCGGTGTCGCCGACGCCATCGCCGACGTCGTCTCCACCGGCCGCACCCTGCGCCAGCAGGGCCTGAAGCCCTTCGGCGAGCCGGTGATCACCTCCACCGCCGTGGTCGTGGGGCAGAAGGGCGCTGACGTCGACGACCGCCAGAAGGTGCTGCTGAAGCGCATCGAGGGCATCCTGCACGCCCGCAACTACGTGATGCTGGACTACAACTGCTCCCGCGATGTGCTGGACAGCGTAGCCTCGGTGACACCCGGCCTGTCGGCTCCGACGGTGTCGCCGTTGGCGCAGGACAACTGGGTTGCGGTCCGCGCGATGGTACCCCGTCGCGACGCCAACACTCTGATGGACACACTGTCCGCCCTCGGAGCCGAGGCGATCCTGGCCACCGACATCAGGATCGCGCGTATTTGAGCCCACATCCCCGAAAGGTTTTGCCGTGACT
>DXGC01000121.1 GCA_019114135.1 Candidatus Corynebacterium avicola | reverse complement strand
GGATACGCTCGGTGGTCGTGGTCTTACCGACATCGATGTGAGCCATGATGCCGATGTTGCGGACCTTCTTCAGATCCTTCTGCACTTCTTGTGCCACAGTCTATTCCCTCAGTGTTGTCTACATGTTGTAGGTGGTGATAGGCGATTGTGCCATCGACCGGGCGACCACGCAGGTTCTACACCGGCCGGGGGTGTTCATACCATTCCTGCAGTTAGTCAGGATAGCAGTACGAACACTCAGTCGGTCACCAGCGGTAGTGGGCGAAGGCGCGGTTGGCCTCGGCCATCTTGTGGGTGTCCTCGCGACGCTTGACGGAGGCACCCAGACCGTTGGAGGCGTCCAGGATCTCGTTGGCCAGACGCTCGGTCATGGTGTTCTCGCGGCGCTGACGGGTGAAGGTGACGAGCCAGCGCAGAGCCAGGGTGGTGGAGCGGCCCGGGCGGACCTCAACCGGAACCTGGTAGGTGGCGCCACCGACGCGGCGGGAGCGGACCTCGAGAGCCGGCTTGACGTTGTCCAGGGCCTTCTTCAGGGTCAGGACGGGGTCGGTGCCGGTCTTCTCGCGGCAGGCCTCGAGGGCACCGTAGACGATGCGCTCGGCGGTGGACTTCTTGCCGTCCAGCAGGACCTTGTTCACGAGCTGGGAGACGATGACGTCGCCGTAGACCGGATCCTCGACGAGGGGACGGGTAGGTGCGGGACCTTTACGAGGCATTGTTTACTTCTCCTTCTTCGCGCCGTAGCGGGAACGGGCCTGCTTGCGGTCCTTGACACCCTGGGTGTCGAGGGAGCCACGGACGATCTTGTAACGGACACCCGGGAGGTCCTTCACGCCGCCACCGCGGACGAGAACCATGGAGTGCTCATGGAGGTTGTGGCCCTCGCCGGGGATGTAGGCGGAGACCTCGATGCCGGAGGTCAGGCGCACACGGGCGACCTTACGGAGAGCCGAGTTCGGCTTCTTGGGGGTGGTGGTGTACACACGGGTGCACACGCCACGACGCTGCGGCGAACCCTTCAGGGCGGCCGTGGCGACCTTGCCGCTCTTGTCGTGGCGGCCCTTACGGACCAGCTGCTGAATAGTAGGCATAAACCGACTTTCTTCTTGTACGTGTTCCGGTGTGGCCACGGCGAGTACCGGGAGCATCTGGACCAGCGCTTCCGGCACGCGCTGCGCGCCATGGCCTCCGCGGAACCTTCTACGAGACCTTTCCCTGCCGTTCAGGGGCATCTTTGTTTTGAACGTGCCGAAACCCCTCAGCCGCTCTCGCTGGCCTACGGGGTAGAAGTTCAATCCTTGCTCACTGCCCTAAGGGGCGGCGGGTGATCCAGGGACCACACGGTCTCGCGACCGTCGGATGCGTCCTGACTAGTGGGACTGTCGCCTGACACTACCGGAACAACGCCCCCGGACAAAATCCCGTGGCAGGCATCTCACCTCCACAGGTGTACCATCCTCCGCGATACTCGCTGACCTGCACCCAGGTCACCACCAATGGCCTCGGACAGCGCACCTCCACTCCCCCGCCCCCCACCACCCGACCTACACGGCCTCCCGTGGCCCATACGGCGTTGATACACACGTCCCACGAGACTGATCCGGCCCGGGGTGGCCCCGCCCGACATCGACAAAGCCCGGGCCCCGCTCGCAGCGGGACCCGGGCTCAGCCGGCGGACCTCAACTCAGGTCGACGGAGGACCTCAGTTCAGGTCGAGATCGTCCAGCGGCACCGCGGCGCCGGTGAACTCACCGTAGGAGTCGTCACCGTAGAAGCCGTCGCCGAAGGAGGACGGCAGCTGGTAGGCGGCCGCACGGGCCTCCTCGGTCGGCTCGACCGAGATGTTGCGGTACTTGGCGATACCGGTACCGGCCGGGATCAGCTTACCGATGATCACGTTCTCCTTGAGACCGATGAGCTTGTCGGAACGCTTGTTGATCGCAGCGTCCGTCAGCACGCGGGTCGTCTCCTGGAAGGAGGCGGCCGACAGCCAGGAGTCGGTGGCCAGCGAGGCCTTGGTGATACCCATGATCTCGGCACGGACCTCGACCGGACGTCCGCCGGTCTGCACCGCGGCCTTGGAGGCGGCCACCGCGTCGGCGTGGTCCACCAGCGAGCCCGGCAGGTACTCGGTCGAGCCGGAGTCGATGACGGTCACGCGGCGCAGCATCTGGCGCACGATGATCTCGATGTGCTTGTCGTGGATGGCCACACCCTGGTCGCGGTAGACCTTCTGCACCTCGTTGATAAGGTGCTGCTGGACACCACGGCGGCCCATCACGCGGAGCACCTCGTGCGGGTCGGCGGCACCCTTGAGCAGCTGCTGACCGCGGCTGACCTTGTCACCCTGCTTGATCTGGCGCTCGTAGTCGCCGACCTTGATCACGGCCAGGCCCTGACGCTTCGACAGCTTCTCGAAGACGACCTCGTCCGAACCGTCGTCGGGAACGATGGTCAGGGTGTAGAAGTTGTCGTCGTCCTCGATGCGGACCGTACCGTCGACCGTGGCGATCGGGGCCTTGGCCTTCGGCACGCGGGCCTCGAACAGCTCCTGGACACGCGGCAGACCACCGGTGATGTCGCCACCGACACCACCCTGGTGGAAGGTGCGCATCGTCAGCTGGGTACCCGGCTCACCGATGGACTGGGCGGCGACGATACCGACGGCCTCACCGATGTCGACCTTCTTACCGGTGGCCATGGAACGGCCGTAGCAGGTCGCGCAGACACCGGTCGCGGTGTCACAGGTCATCACGGAACGGACCTTGATCTCGGCGACACCGGCCTTGACCAGCGCCTCGATCTCCGGCTCACCGAGGTCGTTGCCGGCCTCGATGACCACGGAACCGTCGGCGCCGACGGCGTCGGCGGCAAGGAAACGGCCGGTTGCGGCGGTCTCGACGAACTCCGCGCGACGGTAGGAACCGGTCGGCTCACCCTGCGCGTCGAGGACGGCCTCAGCGAGCGGGATGGTTACGCCCTTGGAGGTGTCGCAGTCGTCCTCGCGGACGATGACGTCCTGGGCGACGTCCACCAGACGACGGGTCAGGTAACCCGAGTCGGCGGTACGCAGCGCGGTATCGGCCAGGCCCTTACGGGAACCGTGGGAGTTGTTGAAGTACTCCAGCACGGACAGACCCTCGCGGAACGAGGTCTTGACCGGGCGGGTGATGTAGTCACCACGCGAGTTCGTGACCATGCCCTTCATGCCGGCCAGGGTCCAGATCTG
>DXGC01000120.1 GCA_019114135.1 Candidatus Corynebacterium avicola | reverse complement strand
GGGAGAGGGCTACGACCCCCGGGCCGGGGAAGACGGCGTAGCCGATCATGATGATGGCGGCGAGCGTCAGTCCGCTCAGGACCAGCAGGATGTAGGTCCAGGTGAAGACGTCCCACACCGGGCGCAGTCGCGGACGCTGATCCTTCGGGAAGGAGTCGTGGTAGGCCCGCGGAACCTCGGTGACCTGCCAGTCACCGGGTGCGGGACGCTGTGGTTCAGGCTGCACGGATACTCCCTGTGATGAAGCGTGCCATGTCCTCGACCTGTGGGCGGTAGTCGCTGATCACCGTGACGGTGTACATCGCGGATTCGCCGTCGGCGTCGCGGTTCAGCAGGGCTACCGTCGCGGCGTAGACCTGCTGGCTGTTCTGCGCCGGCTCGACGTCTCCCTGCTGGCTGCCCTGCACACCGCCCCGCACGCTGACGGGCTGGGTCTCCCGCTGTCCGACCGGGGAATCGTCCTGCATCACGTCCGGAGGAGTGAGGCCGAGCCCGGACACCGGGTGCGGCTCGCTCACCAGGGCCTCGTCGACCTCCGGTGTGAGGGAGGGGGAGGCTGGCACATCGCTCTGCCGGGTGAACACCGCGTCCGAGGTGTCGGTGAGGGTCGCGGTCCTCATACCGCGTTGTGCGGCGAGCTCGACGTCCTCGTCGGAGTCGCCGATGCCGGTGAACCCGCCGATGTGCACCTCGACGTCGCCGATCGCGGCCATCCAGCAGGACATCGAGAACGTCACCACGCCGACGTCGGTCGCTGCACAGTCGCGGTCGAGTCCGGTGAGGTCGAGCGGCCACTGTTCCGAGGGCAGCATCGACATCGTCACCATCTCGCTCGGTCGGTAGGTGTCCTCGACCTCGGAGAAGTCCTTCAGCGGGACCGCCAACGGGGCGACGAGCACCAGGACGGCGATGCCGACCAGGATGAACCAGCGCGCCGTGCGGTGCCTGCCGGTCGCCGCCGGACGGTAGCGACCGTAGGGGTCGGTCGGCGGGAACGGCTGCGCCGACGGGCGCTGCTGGTGTTCCGGTGCTGGGGTCCCCCACATGACTCAGGATTCTACAGGATTCACCACGTGCGTCACAGCGGTTTTTCAGGAGGTGGACGGGCAGGCGCGCATCACCAGATGGTGACGCGCTTGTCCTCGTCCAGCCACATGCCGTTGTCGGGTCCGACCTCGAAGGCGTCGTAGAACTCCGCGATGTTCGAGGCGACGACGTTGCATCGGTACTCGCCGGGGGAGTGCGGGTCGATCGCCACGTACTGGGCGGACATCTGCGGACGGATCGCGGTCTGCCACACGCTCGACCAGCGCAGGAAGAAACGCTGCAGCACGGTGAACTCACCCTCCAGGCCCTCGACCGGCGCGGTCGGGGCGTCCTCCACGGTGAGACCGCGGTCGGCGAGGTACTTCTTCAGCGCGACCACGGCAATACCCAGTCCGCCCAGGTCACCGATGTTCTCGCCGAGGGTGAAGGCGCCGTTGACCTTGTGCTCGGTCTGCCCGCGTTGGGCCAGTCCGGTCGGCACCAGTCCGTCGTACTGGGCGACGAGCTTGTCGGTGAGCTCGGTGAACGCCGCGCGGTCCTCGTCCGTCCACCAGGAGTTCAGGTTGCCGGCACCGTCGAACTTCGAACCCTGGTCGTCGAAGCCGTGGCCGATCTCGTGGCCGATGACCGCGCCGATCGCACCGAAGTTGCCGGCAGTGTCGGCGGTCTCGGGATCGGCGTCGAAGAACGGCGGACGCAGGATCGCCGCGGGGAAGGTGATGTCGTTGCGCACCGGGTTGTAGAAGGCGTTGACCGTCTGCGGGGTGGTGAACCACAGGTCCGCGTCGCTCGGCTTGCCGAGCTTGTCGACCTCGAAGTCATGGTTCAGGTCGGACGCCTGACGGTAGTTGTCCAGCAGGTCGGCACCGTCCGGGCTGAAGTTCAACTCCTCGAAGGAACGCCACTTCTCCGGGTATCCGATGCGGGCCTTGAAGGTCCCCAGCTTCTCCAGGGCCTTCTCCCGGGTGGTGGGGGTCATCCAGGACAGCTCGCTGATCCGGTCGCGGTAGGCGGCCAGCAGGTAGTCGACCAGCTCGAGCATCTTCTCCTTGTACTCCGGCGGGAAGTGCTCACGCACGAAGACCTTGCCGACCTCCTCGCCGATCGCGCCCTCGACCAGGCTGACGCCGCGCTTCCAGCGGTCGCGCTGCTCGGTCGCCCCGGACAGGGTGCGGCCGTAGAAGTCGAAGTTGGCCTCGGAGAACGCCTTGGGCAGCTTGCCTGCGCGGGCGGTCAGCACCTGCCAGTAGGCCCAGAGCTTCCATTCGTCGAGATCCCGTGCGGCTTCTCCGTCACCCGGTACCAGCGTGGCGACGTGGTCCAGGTAGGACGGCTGGCTGACGATCACCGTCGGTGCGTTGCCCTCGGTGATCCCGACGCCGTCGAGCCAGGCGGCGAAGGGGAAGCCGGTCGGCAGGTCGGCCAGTGAGGTGGGGTTGTAGGTCTTGTCGGCGTCGCGGGAGGACACCGTGTCCCAGTGGCCCTCGGCCAGGGCGGTCTCGAAGGCGAGGATGGCGTCTGCGGCTGCGGCGGCGCTGTCGGACGCTGACCCGTCGCCGAAGCGTCCCGGTCGTGGCTGCGCCCCGGTGTCCTCGACGAGCTTCAGGAAGTTCTCCACGAACGCGCGGTAGGCCTGGCGGGTCTCGGCGTGCTGCTCCTCGCGGTAGTAGGCCTCGTCCGGCAGTCCGAGGCCGGTCTGGACGAGGTAGGCGACCTCGATGCCGGCGGCGTCGGAGTCATCGCCGGTGCTGCCGCCGGCGTCCTTCTCTGTCCAGAAGCCGATGACCCCGCCGACACCGTGGCGGTCCAGCTGTGCCAGGACCTTGACGAGCCCGTCGAAGTCGGCGGCGTCGCGGACCGGGTCCAGGTCTGCGTCCAGCGGTGCCAGCCCGGCCTGCTCGATACCGTTCTCACCGTCCTCGTCCATGAAGGAGTGGAAGAGGGCGCCGATCCGGGTGTCGGGTGCGGCGGACTCCACGATCTCCTTCACGTCGAGCTCGGCCTGGTCACGCAACTTGTGGAAGGTGCCGTCCACCGGCCGGTCGGCGGGGATCTCGTGGGTGGCCAGCCAGGTGCCGTTGACGTGGCGGTAGAGGTCGTCGGCGGCGGCTGGGTTGGTTCCCTCCGCGCCTTCCGGAGCTTCGGTGATGTTGTCGGGGAGTGTCTGAGTCATGCGCCCCACTCTAGGCACCTTGTCGATGTGCGTGGTGCCGTACGGGCACCCCGGATTGAGACTGAACTGACAAGACGGAGAGGTCACCTCCGAGTGCTCGGAAGTGACCTCTCCGTCCAGGTTCTGCCAGGCCGGGCTGAACCGCCTAGCTCAGCCGCATCGGGCCAGGCGACCAGAGGCCGGACCGGGTCTCGCTTTCCACGTCCAGCTCGGCCTGCTTCGGCTCGTCACCGGTCGACGAGGCGAACGGCGTGAGCTTGGTGATCACACCCCAGTCGCGCTGCCAGTCGTTCTCCAGGTAGGTCGGGAGCTCGGTGCCGTTGGTGGTCATCTCGGTCATGCCACCGACGCCGCCACCGTAGTAGTCCATCACCGGACCGTGGCTCTTCTTCGCGGCGTGGTCCGGGGAGATCTGGTACTCCGGCACCTCGGCGACACCTGCGTAGTGGTCGAAGGGACGCTGGCAGGGGAACTGCAGCGGGGTGGACCAGTCCTGCAGGGTCGGGGAGTCACCGATGACCTCGTCCAGGGACACCATCTCCGGCACACGCGGCGGCGTGAAGGCCAGCCACTGGTCCGGGGTCACGTTGAAGTCCACGGCGCGGATCCGGACGGAGTCGGCGTCCTCCGGGATCTGGTCCATCGGGAAGCGCAGGTTGCGCCACTGCGGGGCAGTGTCGATGTCCAGCGGCTCCATCTCGCCGAGCCACTCCACACCGTCCTCGGCGGACTCGTCGCTGCGTCCGTACTCGAGCTTGAGCTCCTGGCCGTACTGGCGCACACCGTTCATGTCGAGGTGGCTGATCTCGCCGGCGGCGGAAACGACGAGCAGCGGGGAGTTCTCGGAACGCTCCGGCAGCGAGTACCAGGAGGTGGCGGTCTCCGCCTGCAGCTGCAGGCCGTCGGTGTAGGAACCGATGACCGGCACCTCGTAACGGTCGATGCCGAAGGGCAGCTGGGCGTAGGAGCCGTTCGCACCCTCGCGTGCACTCTGCCCGCCTCCGGGACCGGTGTCGGTGGCGTCCTCGTCCTCCGAGGAACCGAAGGCGCCGGTGGCGACTGCGGAAGTCTCCGGCGACGAGGCGGCACTGGAGGTACCTTCCTCGATCCGGTTCGGGATGTTGTTCTCCTGGAACCCGCGGGAGTCCTCGGTGGTCAGGGAGTCGGCGAAGTCGGTGTCGCCGACCGGTTCCAGGAAGGACTCATTGGTGTTGCCCTCCACCAGGGCCGCACCTCCGAGCTGGCAACTGTCTCCGGTCAGGGTGTCGATGTTGCCCTTGCCGACGGTGTACGCCGGCCACTGGCCGACCACGGCCTTGCCGAGCGAGGCGAGGTTGAAGACCACCACGATGGCGGTCAGCACGGCGATCGGGGCAGAGGCGACACCGGCGAAGCGCTTCGCCTGGGCGGCCTCCTTCTCGTCGATGTCGCGCAGTTCGTCGTTGGTGGTGGCCTTGGCTTCACGGATGTCGTTGAGGAAGCCGACGATGACGCCGAAGAGCATGACGAGCAGCGCCAGGACCATCGTCACGGTCGACATCTCGATGCCGGCGATCTGCACGGTCTTGTCCCACCACGGCACGCCGAAGCTGGAGATGTACCACCAGCCGTTGGGGCCGGACAGGGTGAATGCGAACAGCAGCAGGCAGCCACCGATGAAGACCAGGCGGTTGCGCGCGGAGCGCATCGCCATGGTGGATGCCGCGACCGCCGCCAGCGCCGCGAGACCTGCCGCGATACCGGCGTAGACACCGAAGTGGTGGGTCCACTTGGTGGGGGTGAAGGTCATGAAGAACATCGTTCCGATGATCACCATGGTCAGACGCACCGCCGGGCCGTGGGCGGTGCCGGGCACCCTGCGGTTGCGCAGCATCGAGCCGATGACGACCGCCAGGCACAGCAGCATCATCAGGACGCAGAAGCGTCGGGGGAAGGACCCGTCGACGGTCTGCTTCAGCAGCTCAGTGTAGCGGGTCGGCTCCTCGTACCAGGACAGGGACGGACCGACCGGGCCACGCACGCCGATGGCCTCCATCACCGTGGCGAGGGTCTGGTCGCCGAAGACGGCGATGAGCACGGCGGTGCCGGCGGCGAGGAAGGGGGCGATCTGCGCGCTGACGGCTCCGAAGATCTTCTTTCGGGAGGATCCCGGTCCGGCACCCAGCAGCGGCAGACGACGCACCACGATACGGATCAGGCCGGACAGGGCGACCAGGATGGACGCCACGGCCATCAGGCCGGTGGGGCCGGCCGCCAGGGAGAAGGCGGCGACGATGACGCCGATCGCCGCGGGGAGCAGGCGTCCGGTGGCGATCGCGCGCTCCATACAGACCCAGGTCAGCAGCGCACCGAGGGCGATGACCGGCTCGGGGCGCAGGCCGTTGTTGTAGGTCATGGCGAAGGCCAGGAAGACCATGGCGGCGGTCCAGTGCGCGACCTTGCGCTGGCCGATCTTGGTGCCCAGTCGTGGCAGCACCTCACGGGAGAGCAGCATCCAGGTCAGGAAGGTGGCTACGAGCACCGGCAGGCGCATCCAGATCGACGCGGAGGAGACGTGCGTCATCAGCGCCAGCAGGTCGTAGTACGGGGCGCCGAAGGGCGACTCGGAGACACCGAACCAGCGGTAGTAGTTCGACATGTAGCCGGACTCGATGCTGGATCGGGCCATGGTCAGCAGGTATCCGTCGTCGGAGGTGTTGCCGCCGATGAAGTACCAGACCAGCAGGACGCCGCCGACGACACCGTCGAGCCAGCGGGGGCGCCACCATCCGGCCGGGAAGAACCGGCGTCGGCTGCCGGTCCGTCGGTCCAGGACGTCCATCTTGTGCAGGGCGGTCAGCGAGATGACCGTGAAGATCACGCCCAGGACCATCGCGGCGATCTTGGCCAGCGACGGGGAGGAGGTGAACCGGGAGTCGACGGTGACGTCGACGTTCAGGCCGGCGTCGATCGCCGTGGCGGCGTTCTCCGGGGTGTTGGCCATCTCGGTGTAGATGCCGGTGAGCATCGGACGGATGTCGTCCCCGAAGCCGCCCTCCAGCGGGTTGCCGTCCTCGTCGGTGGCGTCCGGGACCCAGGCGCGTGTCTCGTCCGCGTCGGAGGTGATCCGCAGCTGGGCGTCCTCCGGGAGGTCCTGCAAGGTCTCCGTGTCGACGTTGAGGGCCACGGAGTTACGCACGACGACGTCCAGGCCGTCGGGGGTGGAGCGCACGAACAGGCCGCGGAGGGTGGCGTCCTCGGCGTCTTCCGGGACGGTGGACAGGACGGTGGTCTCCGTGCCGTTGAGGTCACGGACCTCATCGACAGGCAGGGTGATGTCCAGGTCCTGTGGGTGGTAGGACATCAGCGGCGCGGTGACGCTGGTGAGTTCCTCGTCCTGCGGCCAGGAGAAGCTGGACTGGTCCTGGTTGACCGGCAGGAACGGGGTCAGCAGGAACAGGATCAGTCCGGCGAGGCCGGAGATGACCGCGATGCGCTTGAGGCGGTCGACACCTTTGGGGGTAGGGGAGCTGGAGGTGGTGGGGGAATCCTTCGGATCTGTCTCCGACGATTCTCCCGGTGCATCCTGTTCGAGACGTGACATAGATGCACATGTTACGGGAGTTACCCGGCACTGCCTAAGCGAATCACCCGGTTGGTTACTCCTGTGCGTTGTCCTGCGCCGACTCCCGGACCGCGACGACGAACGGGCCCACCTGTTCCAGCGTCCAGCCCTGCGAAAATGCCGAGGCGTGGAAATCCACAGTGGTGAAGCGCACATTCGGGTCGTTGGGGTAGATGTCCTCCGAGAGCCGGAAGGAGAAGGAGGCGTCCGGGTCCTCCACGTCCGTCGCCTCGCCACGCATGACCATGGCCTGCGGACCGTCCCACCCGTTGTTCTCGGTGGCGGCGTCCATCGCCGCGGTGAGCTCCTCCGGATCGGAGATCTCGGTCCACGCCTCGATCTCGGCGTTGCGGTCCTCGAAGAGTCCCAGCGGGTTGGCGTAGTGGGCGGTGATGGCCTGGTAGGAGTGGTACGGGTAGTAGGCCATGAAGCTCTTCTCGTCGGTGAGCACCACCGTGCCGGCGCGCTCCTCGCCGAGGTTGAGACGGTCCCGGATCACCGAGTCGACGTCCCCGTAGTAGACGGTGGAGTCGGCAGGGAAGAGGTCGCCGCGCTGGGCGTCGCCGTCGGTGTCCGTGTAGGCCAGGTCGATCTGGGCGCGCAGGTTCAGTGGGACGTCCACCACGTAGGACGCCGCGGCGAAGGTCAGCACCGCGCCGAGCACCGCGGTGACCTTCTTGGCGCCAGACTCGCTGACGAACTGGGGGTAGGCCTTCGGGATGCCGGTGTGGCGCAGGTCGTTCAGCGCCATGGCACCGCCGGTGACCAGGATCAGCGCGATGGGCAGCTCCATGCGGAAGCCCAGCAGGGTGGTGCCGAGGACAGGCAGCAGCATCGACAGCAGCACCCAGGCGTAGCAGACTGCGAGGCCGGCGAGCAGGGCGCGGACCTGGCTGCGCTTCACCCGCAGCACCATCCACACCAGGCAGACAAGGCCGAGGATGCCGACCAGGTTCACGTCGAAGAAGGGGGTGGGGACCTCGGTTCCCATCTGCGGCAGGTAGTGCTGGGCGCGTCCGGTGGCGCCGTGTTCGGAGGTGAGCAGGTCCAGCAGGTACGGGGCCCAGCCGATCGCGGCGATGGCCAGGGCGCCCACGCCCACCGCGAAAAGGCGCACCAGCGGGGCGATCTTCCTGGACCGAGCGGCGACGACCAGGGCGATGACCACGACTGTCAGGGCCGAGGTGCCGGTGTAGAGCGTGTAGAGGTTGGCGGACAGGCCCAGGTAGACGGCCAGGCCGACCATCGCCGGGGTGGAACCGCGGACGGCGCGTCCGGACAGGACCAGGGCGGCGGGGATGCCGAAGGCCACGACCGCGGCATAGGGCTCCTCCGGGGCTGTGTGCAGCACGACCGCGGTGGTCAGCACCGAGATCAGGGTGGCCAGGGGAAGCGAGCCGGTCAGGCGGCGCCACACGGGGACCAGCATGGACCCGGCGGCGGCGAGGGTGATCAGTGCCCACGGCTGGAAGGCGGCCCAGCCGGCGAGTCCGAAGACGTTGGCGAAGACGCCGCCGGCCAGGAACCAGAGCCGCGGGTAGAAGCTGGGGGCGTCCAGGTAGGCCATGTCCCCGTAGCCCGGCTGGTCGGTCATGCGGGTCAGGAACTGGGTGCGGAACGCCTGGTCGACGCTGATGCCGTCGAGGTAGAGGCGGGTGGCTGCCAGCGGGATCGCCAGGGCCGCGATGACCAGTCCGGCGGGCGCGAGCCAGCACAACAGCGTGGTCGCGGCGCGTTTCCATCTGGCCCACTGCGGGTAGGGGGTGCGCGCGTGCAGGACGGCGTAGAGCAGGACCGCCAGCACGACCAGGACGATGACCCCGCCTGCGCTGGCCAGCGCCTTGGTGACGTTGGACGCGGAGAAGGCGGGCATGTTCGTCCGGGACAGGACGAACCACGCGGCGAGGGTGACGAGAGAGGCGGCGGCGCCGGCGCCGACCAGCTGCCCCAGCAGGTACAGCACCCCGTGGCCGGAGCGGTCCGGGTGGGAGGCGCTGTCGGTGCCGGGGGCCTCGGTCTCGGGTACAGGTGCGTTCTCGGGCGCGTTCTCGGTCGCGGCGGAGTCGGTCATGACCAGAATCTTCTCACAACGTCACGACACAGCGCCCCATTGCAGGTCGCTGCCCTGTCACTGCCGCTTCCGGAGTGGGTCAGGACTTCTTCATGATGATCCCGCGGATGCCGGAGTGGAAGCCGTCGCGCAGGTTCACCCGCTGCGACTCGGTGAGCGTGTACTCGTGGAGGGTCTCGCAGGCGAACTGCAGCAGCGGACGGTTGATCTCCGGGGGCAGGCCGCCACCGGTGTAGGTGTGGGCCTCGCGTCGCTGATCTTCGTCGATGGCGTTGTGGTACCACCAGATTGCGTACTGCTCGCCGATGTCGAAGGGGTTCTGCTGGCCGCCGGACTGCCAGATCTCGGTCGGCAGCGGGACGTAGCGGTTCCGCAGTCGGCGGCGGGGGGCCATCATCGCCGGGGTGGGACGTGCCGTCCCCGGGGTTGGACGGCCCGGCGTGGGCTTCGGTGCGGAGGTGTCGGCCGCATCGGCGGTGCCGGCGGTGCCGGCAGTGCCGGTGGCGTTGACCGGCTCGGCGGCGGCCGCTCCCGCTGCCGCGGCCTCCTCGGCCCCGTCGCAGTCATCGGCGTCCTGCTGGCCGGTGGGGCCGGCGGGCCCGGAGGTTTCAGAGCCCTGCGTGGGTGTCACGGGCTTCGTCGGTTCGGTGGCCGGAGCGGGGGACGAAGTGGAGGAGGGGAGGGGGCCACCGTTGGCCAGGTCGGCCGGGGAGGGGACGGAAGACGACGAGGACGAGGATTTGCTCTTACGCCGGACGTCCGGAACCGCGCTGGTGCCCGAGAGATCCTCGACGGGTTCGGCATCCCCGATGGGCTTGTGGGCTACATTCTCGGCACTCTCGGAGTCCTTCGTGGCGTCCGGCGTGTCCGCACCGTCGGTCGCGGGACCGGCTTCCTCAGTCTCCACCACAGAATCCGATGCAGAATCCGATGCAGAATCCGATGCAGAATCCGATGAAGAATCCGATGCAGAATCCTCGGCAGTGTCCGTGGCGCCACCGGGCTTCAGCGGTCCCTCGAGGACTTCCAGGCGCATGCAGTCGCCGAAGTGCTCCCGCGGATCCAGGATCGTGGTGGTGTCGCAGGCGTAGCGCAGGTTGGAGGACATGGAGTCCCAGCCGAAGCCGTAGAGGTGGACGCGCACGCCGCGTGCCACGGACTCCTCGACACCGGGGAGCATGTCGGCGTCGCCGGAGACCAGGATGATGTCGGTGACGTCCCCATGGGCGGCACCGATCACCATGTCGGCGACCAGGCGGGTGTCCACGGCCTTCTGGGTGCGTCGGTCGCCCCACTCGATGAGCTGCCCGGCACGCAGCTGCACACCGGGGCAGGACCGTAGGGCGCGTTGGTATCGGTGCGGTCCGGAGTCGGGGATGCCGTCGTACCAGTTCTGTCGGTGCACCGGTTGGTTGAGTTGGTTGACCGCCCGGGACTCCAGGACGTTGACCACTTCGGGTAGGTCGATCTCGAGTTGGGCGCGGGCTCCGGTGGCCCAGGTGTTGTAGAAGCTGGCCAGCAGGTAGGAGGTGTCGACGTAGATGATCGTGCGCTCGAGCATGGATGGTGTCCTCGGATGTTGTTCGTTAGTTGTTTGCTGATTGTTCGCAGTATTTGTTCCAGTCTGCCCGACCTATCGGTGTGATTGTGATGGTTGCTGGTCAATGGTGTGGAGGTCTTCCCCGGTCACCCCTTGCACCGTCGGTAACGGTGTGCGATGGTTAGTTACACAAGTAACTAACCAACTAACAAAGACACCATCGACCGGAAGGAGGTGAGCGAGGTGGACGAGACAACCGTCCCGCTGTTCCGGCAGATCGCCGAACTCGTCGAGGACTCCATCGTCGACGGCTCCCTCCCCGAGGGTGAGCGTGCCCCGTCCACCAACGAGCTCGCCGCCTTCCACAACATCAACCCCGCCACCGCCCGCAAGGGGCTGACCCTGCTGGTCGACCGTGGCGTCCTGGCCAAGAAGCGAGGCCTCGGCATGTTCGTCGAGGCCGGCGCGCGCCAGGTGATTCTCGCTCAACGGCGGGAGTCCTTCGCCGCGGACTTCCTCGTCCCACTGGTGGACGAGGCGATCAAGCTCGACATGCCCCGAGAGGACCTGCGTCGCCTCCTCGATCAGGTCGCCGAAAGCAGAGGACTGGAGTCATGAGTCACCACACGATCACCCTCACCGACGCCGAGCTCCGGTTCCCGGGCGTCCGACGCGGTCAGCAACAACGGTCTGCAGTCGTCGGTCCCCTCACACTTGAACTGTCCACCGGCGTTGTCGGCCTGGTCGGACGCAACGGTTCCGGCAAGACCACGCTGTTGGGCCTGCTCGCCGGTCAACTCCGAGCGTCGGAAGGTCGGGTCGTCCATCAGATCGGCAATGCTGACCGGGACGCCTTCGATGATCCCGTCGTTCTGGAGACCACCAGCCTGACCGGAGTGGACATCGACTATGTCCCGTCCTGGTCGGTCGACTCCGTTCTCACGGTGGCCGCGCAGCGGCACCCGAACTGGGATATGGAGGAGGCGCATCATCTCCTCGAGGCCTTCAGAGTTCCGCTGTACGGACGATACGGGTCTCTGTCGCGTGGACAGCGCACGGCGGTGAGCATCACCGTCGGCCTGGCGGCCCATACTCCCGTCACCCTCTTCGATGAGCCGTATGTGGGACTGGACGCCCAGGCACGACGGCACTTCTACCGCGCGCTGATGGAGTCGGTGGAGCTCGACCCGCGACTCGTGGTGATCTCCACCCATCACCTGCCGGATCTTGAGCGCATCGTCGATCGGGTGCTGGTGCTCGAAGGCGGTCGGCTGGTGCACGACATAGACGCCGAGGATCTTGAAGGTCGTTTCTATGGCTTGACCGGATCGACGGCCCGGGTCGATGCGGTGCTGGATCAGCTCGGTGACGGCAAGACCCTGTCCAGGCAGAACATGGCTGGGGCGTCCCGCGCCGTCGTGGACCTGGGTGCCGGAACGAGTGCTGAGTCGGCTCGCGCCGGGGTGCTCGCCGATGTGGTCGCAGAACCCCTCGGTCTGGAGGATGCGGTGCTGCAACTCACCGGAGGTGAACCGGCATGAGTACAGCGGTAGTTCCCTCAGCCAGGCTGACGGCGTCCACGATGCGTTACCCCTGGCAGCGCCTGCAGGTCGACCGGATGACCGGCGAGACGGTGGTTCGGGTGTTTGTCGCAGGTGTGCTTGCTGTGCTGCCCACGGCAACCGCGAGTTTTTCCCAGAACCCGGGCATCTTGCCGGCGGTCTTCGTCGGGACGCTAGCGCCGGCCTCGGCGATCCTGCTGGTTGTCGCCAATCCCGCCCGCTACCGGGTGCATGGATTGTCGATGCGTCATTGGAAGCTCGATCACGGGATTCTCGTCACGGTCATTGCAGCCATCTGTCTCGGGTTCTCGGTGTTCGGACGCATCGCCGATGGGGATCCGTTGTGGAGCTCGGTACTGCCACTATTCAGCATGCTTGTCACGCTCGTAGCTCTGGCGCGGCATTACCGCGGGGTACTAGCCGGACGATTGATCGGCACCGGTAGCAAGTTCGCCGGGACGCCCTGGTTCCAGCGACTCTTCCTGGCGAAGAGTGGCCCAACGGCCTGGCGGATCATCTACCAGCCGGTTGGGTTGATGGTATCGGTGGTGATGGTCTTCGCCGTAGCGTTCTTCGTGGACGACCCGAGTGAAGGTGTGATCAGCCTGCCTCTTCTCGCTGCTCCCTTGGCCGCCCCTGTCGTCGCAGTCAGTAGGGAGGTGGCACTCGCAGTAGGGATGCCGAGAAGGACATGGCTGACGAATGTGATCGTGGCCGTTGCTGGCCCCACTTTCGCAGTAGTTACGGTTCTTGCCTTCATCTGGGCGACGCTCGGTCTCCCCGGCGAGCTCGTAGAATGGGCTGCATTCGCGGATTCGCGACCGGTGGACTCCATGGCGTTGTTCATTGTTCGGCAGCTTGTGCTGGCCACAGCGGTGGCGGCACTCAGCGTGCTCATGTCGCTCGAGGACTGGGGGACGACCTTGCTTTGGTACATCCTGTCCAGTTGGGGCGTCATTTGGATCAACTTCGGGCCCTTCCAGGTCATGGACGGAGTGTGGGCAAGTGTGGGTGTGCTTGTTCTTCTCGCTGCATGCGCAGTCTGGCTCGTGAACCTCGCAAAGAAAAGGGTCGTCCACGGCCGCCCGGAATGGACGATCACCAGCATCATCGACGGCGCTCGACGAATCAGGAACTAGGGAGGAAGAAGACCATGAACACCACCAACACCACCGACCACCTGGTGTCCGCCGAGAACCTCAGCCGCAGCTTCGGCCGCCGGACCGTCCTGGACGGCTTCTTACAGGGGGCAGACCGCAACGACTACAAGCTCGAGGGAACAGCATCATGAGCACGATCCGACTGAACTCCGTGTCCAAGTCGTTCGGCGGGACCCGTGCGCTGAACGACATCACCTGCGACATCCCGCTGGGTCACGTCCACGGCCTGATCGGACGCAACGGCGCAGGCAAGACCACCCTGCTGCGGGCCATCGCCGGCCAGGTCGTCACCGACGGTGACATCACTATCGGAGGCGATCTGGTGCGGGACAACCAGCCGGTGCTCGACCGCATCGTCCTCGGCGGAGCGGACATCCCTTTCCCGCCGCAGATGCGGGTGCGCACCCTGCTCGACATCGGCGCGTCCCGCTGGGAGAACTGGGACGACGACTTCGCCGCCCACCTGGTCGACCTCTTCGGGTTGAACAAGAAGGCGAAGTTCGCCGACCTTTCCCGCGGGCAGAAGACCCTGGTCGGAAATGTGATCGGACTGGCCGCGAGCGCGGAGATCACCCTGCTGGACGAGCCCTACCTGGGTCTGGACGTCCAGAACCGTGAGGCGCTCTACCGGGTGCTGCTCGACGAGATCGGCAGTGCCCCGGAACGTACCTTCATCATCTCCACCCACCACGTGGAGGACGCCGCCCGCTTGCTCGACTCCGTGATCCTCCTCGACGAGGGGCGGGTCACGACGGTGCAGGACGTCGAGACGCTGACCGGCGACACCGTGGTGGTGCGTGGCACCACGACGGCGGTGGACGCCCTGCTCGAGCAGGTTCGCGTACCAGTCCTCCGGGAGGACGCTGCCGCTGGAGCGCGCCGGGTGGTACTGGACGCGACCGGCAACCTGAGTATGTTGAAAGTCGCCGTTGACGACCTGGAACTGTCCGCGACCACCGCTGACCTGCAGGAGACGGTGCTGGCCAGGGGTGGTGGGCAGTGATGCCGGTGGCAACTGCGACAACTTCGCCGACCGCGAGAACCGGGCTGGGACTGCTCGGTGGCGTCCCCTTGCGGACCCATCTGACACTGTGGCGCGCGGCGTTGCTGACGGAGCTTCCTGGACGGTGGATATGGGCCGCGTTCCTGCTGGTCATGTGGACTATCGTCGCTGACGACGGAGTGGAGACTCCATCGCGGATCGGGGTGGATGTCTACCTGATCGTCTTCGGGTTCTCCATGTCTTCGGTCTTCATTCTCTCTCAGGACGGACTTCGGGCCTTCGGCGTCGGGCGCTCGGCGGCCCGGGCTCACCGGGTGATGGGCGGTGTGGTCGGAGTATCCCTGTTCCTACTGCTCTTTCTGATGATGTGGAGCATCTGGCGGATTGCCGGGTTGGCGACGCCGGATCTCCTCATTGTGGCTGTCGTCGTTGTCGTGTTGTCATCGGTCTCGGGAATATTCTCCCTGCGGAAGATGAACCGAGAGGTCGATGAGGGAGAGGGAAAAGCGAAAGACAATTCTCGTCGGGACGGTGCCAACGCAGGTTCCATCTGCCTGGCGTTGGACCCGTTCACCCGAATGGACAAGATTGCTGCGAAGACGCGCGGGCATCGACGTGTCCTGGATACTTACGCGAACATCGGCAACCGAGCGCTGATCGTGACCTGTGCGGTGATGATGCTGCCGGTTCAGACGCTCCTGCGCGGGATCTTTGGCGTCGAGGCCACCACCACGATGCTCTGGGTTCCCCTTGCCCTGGTCGTTGTCGCCATGTTGATCCGTATGGTCCAGTCGGAACTCTCGTTGAACCAGTGGCTGGTCTTCGGCGGTTCCCGCGAGGACTGGGTCCGCGCGGTGATGCGCCGAGCATGGGAGATGCCGGTGGGGTTCGCGTTGGTGTTCCTGGCGGCGGCCGTCCTTGAATGGTCGTTGTACGACAGACTCGGCTGGTTGACGGGCAGCGGGGCATTCCCCATTCTCCACCGGACAGGACCTGCGGAATGGCTGCTCGCGACGGCTGCTTTCGCAGCTATGGGTGCGATGCTCCAGGCAATGGTGTGGATCAGTGTTGCCGTCACAGTGATGTATCCACGACAGCAGTGGGTCGGTATCGCACTGACGACCTTCTTCGGTCCAATCCTCTTGATTGCCGCCCTGTTGTTTATGCAGGCGGCCGCCGAGGACCCGGCCACGTCCTGGGTTGTTTCCGGTGCCGTGCCCGTCCTGGTGGTTGTGATCGGGGTCGGCGTTGTTCTGTCTGGTGTCGCCGCAGTAGCGCTGCGCAAGGGTGCCCGCCGGGCGAGTGTGCAGTCACATTCGGCGGTGACGTCGTACTTCGGCCTGCAGGTAGCGGACGAGACCTAGGGCGGTCCTGCCCCTTCTCCTCTCTGACCTGCTGGTTTGTGGTGTGCGTGTGTGGTGTGTAGATTATGTCGAGTGCCGCAGCGAGCGGGGGGAAGATGATTCCGACCTGCTCGATTGTCTGTGGCTCGTATGTTGTTTGAGAACTCAATAGCGTAACAAACCAAGCATTGTTGTCGCACCGGTTGTGTGGCGCGATGGTTTCGGGGTTGGTGCCGGCAAGTGTGATTGCTTGTTAAATACTGATCTTTGTTTATCGGGCTGCGTGACTTGGTGTTGATGATTGTTGTGTGCGGCTTGTGCGCCACCCCCGTGGTGTGCGGTCGCACGTGTGATTGTCAACTTTTTTCAAGTTGGCGGTCCGGTAATTTTTATTTTTTGCCAGTAGATTCGGGCTTTTTGTATAAGGCTGATTTTGCTTT
>DXGC01000009.1 GCA_019114135.1 Candidatus Corynebacterium avicola | reverse complement strand
GTCGCAGGAGCGCATGATGGCCGTGGTCACCCCGGACAACGTGGACGCCTTTTTCGAGATCTGCGACAAGTGGGAGGTCATCGCCTCCGACCTGGGTGAGGTCACCGACGGCGACCACCTGGTAATCGAGCACCAGGGTGAGGTCGTCGTCGACGCTGACGCCGCCACCATGGCCGACGAGGGTCCGGTCTACGAGCGCCCCTACGCGAAGCCCGAGACCCAGGACACCCTGAACGCCACCCCGGAGCTGGACCGTCCGTCCACCGTCGAGGCAGTGCGCCAGACCGTGCTGGACCTGGCCGCCTCCCCGGCGCTGTGCTCGCGTGCCTTCATCACCGAGCAGTACGACCGCTACGTCCGAGGTAACACCGTGCTGGCCAAGAACGCCGACGGTGGTGTCCTGCGCATCGACGAAGAGACCGGCCGCGGAATCGCCGTCGCCACCGACGCCTCCGGCCGCTACACCAAGCTCGACCCGAACACCGGTGCACGCCTGGCGCTGGCCGAGGCCTTCCGTAATGTCTCGGCAACCGGTGCCACCCCGGTCGCGCTGTCGAACTGCCTGAACTTCGGCTCCCCGGAGGACGCCGGCGTGATGTGGCAGTTCCGCGAGGCCGTCCACGGTCTGGCCGACGGTGCCGCCGAACTGGCCATCCCGGTCACCGGCGGCAACGTCTCCTTCTACAACCAGACCGGCACCGAGGCCATCCTGCCGACCCCGGTGATCGCCGTGCTGGGAACCATCGACGACGTCGCCACCCGCATCCCCGCCCAGGCTCCCGCTGGCGAGTACCAGCTGCTGCTGGCCGGTGCCGAGACCGCCGACGAGCTCGGTGGCTCCATCTGGCAGCAGGTCGCCCACGAGGCACTGGCCGGTCTGCCGCCGCAGGTCGACCTGTCCGCGGAGCAGAAGCTGGGTGCTGCCCTGTCCGAGCTGCGCGGTGTCGTCGCCTCCGCCCACGACCTCTCCGAGGGTGGTCTGTCGCAGGCATTGGTGGAGTTCGCCGTGCAGTCCGGTGCCGGGGTCTCCGTCGACCCTGTCGCCGCACTGGCAGAGTCCGCCACCACCGGTGACGCCGTCGCCGACGTCTTCACCGCGCTGGCCTCCGAGACCGCCACCCGCGTCCTGGTCGCCGTCGATGCTTCCAAGGTCGCCGAGGTCGAGACGGTCTTCGGTAACCACGGTGTGCCGGTGTCCCAGCTGGGTGTCGCCGTCGTCTCCGGTGATGTCGCCGAGGCCGGTTCCGAAGGCCAGGTCATCGAGGTCACCACCGAGGGCGCTACCTTCACCCTGCCGGTCACCGAGGCCCGCGAGGCCTGGGAGGGCACCCTGCCGGGGCTGTTCAACCACGCCGTCGGCGCCAACTCCGTGGTGGAGTAGGACGCCGCGGTAGGACGCCGCGTCCGAAGCACCGCGAGGTGCTGACGACAACCCGAACTGAGCATAGATCCGCTGAATCTCGAGATTCAGCGGATCTATGCTCAGTTTCGGTTGTAGTGGGGAGTGTTCCTCGGTCCACGAGAAGGCAACCCTGAGATTTGCTAACCTCCTTATTGTCACAAACATTATTCACCTCGTGGCATCTGACGTTTCAAGAGGGAAGAAGGGCTCATGCCTCACTACGACCTGTACCGGTCCCTCGGGCTGGACAGACACGCGTCGACCGCGGGCCTCGCGCGCGACCTCGACGCCCGGAAAGCCTCCGCGGATCCCGGGGACGCAGGACTTGTCGATCAACTGACGACCGCCCGGGCCATCCTCGGTGACGACACCCGTCGCGGACTCTACGACCAGCGGTTGGACGACCCGACCGCACCTGAGATCGACGTCGACGCACTGCACGAGCTTGCGGCCCTGGACGTCTCCGGGGTGGCGGGCGCACAGGACGCCGTCAATGGTCAGCAGGCGAAGAGCTCGTACGTGCAGTCGAAGGGCTTTGCCATCGGTGTGACGGCTTTGGTGACCGCCGTGGTGGTGCTGCTCGGCGGCTGGGGCATCGGCAAGATCTTCGGCGGTGACGGGACACAGGACTTCTCCGAGGCCCAGGACGCCGTCAACGATTTTCTCGAGCAGGACGACCCTGATGATCTCCGCAGCTGGGCCGACGACAACATTCCCGACGGTGTCCGGGACGACGTCCTCAGTGAATTAGGGGCCGAGGAGGACGGCTCCGACGACTTCTCCGGCATGAGCGACTATTTCGAGGGCGAGAACCTGGAGGCCGGGGCTGGCCTGAGTTTCGAGCAGCAGCTCATCTATTTCGGCCTGGATCAGGATGGCCGGGAGGACGCCTACGAGATGGCAGAGGAAGAGGGTTTCTCAAGGGAGGAAGTCGATTCGTCGGTCTTCATCGGGGTCAGGGACGGCGATGGAGCCTACAAAGGCCAGATAAACGTGGTGGAAACGGACGGCGGCCACAAGGTCGCCCAGGTCATCCAGAACAACTACGACAGCGACTTCCTGTAGAAGAGGATCACCATCATGGCTCACTACAACATCTACCAGTCGCTCGGACTGGACCGTTCCGCCTCCTCCCAGGACCTTGCCCAACAACTCGACGGCAGGCTCGCCTCCACAAGCGCCACAGACGCCGGTGCCCGCGAGGAACTCAGCGTCGCCCGGGCCATCCTCGGTGACGAGACGCGTCGTGGCCTGTACGACCAACGGTTGGACGATCCGTCCGCCGCGGAGATCGACATCGACTCCCTCCGCGAGCTCGCCTCCCTCAACCTCGGAGGACAGTCCGGCCCTTATGCTGGCGCGAAGACTGCAACGGCCTCGAACAAGAGCCGGAGTTCCTTCAGACAGTCCAAGGGGCCGGTGATTCTCGTTACCGCGGTGGTGACCGCTCTGGTCTGCGGTATCGCAGGCTGGGCGCTCGGACTGTTCAGCAGCGACCCGGACAAGGACGCCAAGAGCGTGGTCAACGAGATGCTCGAGCAGGACGACGCCGATGACCTGACGTCCTGGCTCGAGGACAACGCCGGTGACGAAGACCGTGACTACATCATGGAGTCGCTCGAACTCGACGACTCAGAATCATTCGACGGAATGGAGGACCTCTTCGGTGGAAAGGACCTCTCCGCCGGCGAGAGGGTCATGGATGCAGAGCAGGTCAAGATGGTCATGGGCAGTTCCACCGAGGAGTACCACGAACAGGCCGAGGAGGAGGGATACACCTCTGAGGAGGTCGACAGTGCGTTGTTCATCTCGGTCGTCGACGGGGACGACGAACCCCGGGGAATGGTCGGGACGATGGAGCGCGACGGTGAGCGTGTGGTCATCGCCGTGAACCCGATGGAACAGGACTAGTTCCCGACTAGTTCCCGACTAGTTCATCGGGTACTGGCTCTCGTCCCGCAGCGGCTCGACCAGCGGCATCGGCCGGTACTTCGTGCGCAGCTCACGCAGCGTGACGGCGTGCTGCTCCAGACGCTTGTCCTCCGGGGTGGTGGGGACGAACTTCCGGGCCGGCAGCGGGTTGCCGTCGATGTCGGTGGCGATGTAGGTCATCGAGGCGTGGATCGCGACCGGCAGGTTGCCGGTGCCCTCACGCGGGTCACCGGCACGCAGGTGGACGGAGACCGACAGGCTCCGCACGTCGGTGCGGATCACCCGGGCCTCGACCTCCACGAGGTCGCCGATGTGCACCGGACGGTAGAAGCGGAAACCGCCAGCGTAGACCGCCACCGTCCGCTCACCGGTCCAGGCTGCGGTGCAGGCCGAGGCGGCCTCGTCGATCCACTCCATGGCCGTACCACCGTGGACGTTTCCGCCCCAGTTGACGTCGGTCGGCTTGGCCATGAACCGGTGGGTCATCCGCGGGGCGGTGGAGGCGTCCGGATCATCGGAGTAGGACTGCTTGAGCATCTCCTCCTCGATCGCCTTGCGCAGCTGCACGCGGGACAGTGCGGCTTCCCCGATCCGGACCTCGGCCTCGGTCTTCGGCTCGTAGGAGGGGACCGGCATGGACTTGCGGTCCTCGGTCATCGCCACGAAGATCACCAGGCAGTCGCAGGCGCGGGTGAACACGCCCTCGCGCGGGTCAGCGGAGAGCACCTCGTTGACGATGTGCATCGAGGACCGGCCGGTGTAGACGATGCGGGAGCGCACCTCCACGATGTGCCCGGAGGGGATGGGGCGGGTGAAGTGGATGTGGCCCACGTAGGCGGTCACGCAGTATGCGCCGGACCAACCCGAGGCGCAGGCGTAGGCGCCCTTATCGATCCATTCGAGGACACGGCCGCCGTGCACCCCCATCGCGCCCTGCATCAGAATGTCGGTGGGTGCTGCCATGAATCGGAGCGTCGTCTCCGAGTGCAGCGTCCTTCCATCGTCAGCCACCTGTGCTGCTGCGTCTGGCACGGATTCCCTTTCGATTGATCGTTGGTGAGTCCCATCGTACAGACCCTAAGATGGCGGCATGACAGACAGTAGAACGGATCCCGCCGCTGTCCGCGCGGCTCTTCTCGACGTATGGCCGTGGGTGTCGGATCCTGAGGCTACCCTCCGTCCGAGCCGGGCGAAAGTCGCAGCGGCTGTCCGCCTCACCGTCGCCCAGCTGGGGGAGGACGCACCGGGTCACAGTGTGGAGGTCAGGGTGCCGCCCTTCGCCGCGGTGCAGTGCGTCGCCGGTTCGGTGCACCGCCGCGGGACGCCACCCAATGTCGTCCAGTGCGATGCGCTCACCTGGCTGCGCCTGGCCGGGGGTCTGGACGATCTGGACGCCGCGGTCGCCGCCGGCGCCGAGGTGTCCGGGGCCCACGCCGCCGACATCTCCCACTGGTTGCCGGTCGTTGCAGTGCGCTAAGTGCCGGGAAGGTAGTCTTGTGGAGGCCTACTCCGCGTCAACAGAGCGGAACAGTGTGCACCAGAATGGGGCGCACCAGAGCAACATGAAAGCATGGGACTGTGACTGACCTGACCGACACCCCCGATACGTCCGACAACTCGACCGGCGCGAGCTACGCCGCCGCCGGTGTCGACATCGAAGCCGGCGACCGCGCGGTGGAGCTCTTCGCCCCGCTGGCGAAGAAGGCCACCCGACCGGAGGTCAGGGGAGGACTCGGCGGATTCGCCGGACTGTTCGCACTGGGGGAGTACGAGAAGCCGTTGCTCGCCGCCGGCTCCGACGGCGTGGGCACCAAGCTCGCCGTCGCCCAGGCGATGGACAAGCACGACACCATCGGCCGTGACCTGGTCGCCATGGTCGTCGACGACCTGGTGGTCTGCGGTGCCGAACCGTTGTTCCTGCAGGACTACATCGCCGTGGGCAAGGTCGTGCCGGAGAAGGTCGCCGAGATCGTCTCCGGCATCGCCGCCGGTTGTGTCGACGCCGGCTGTGCCCTTCTCGGCGGCGAGACCGCCGAGCACCCCGGCGTGATGGAGGTCGACGACTACGACGTCTCCGCCACCGCCGTCGGCGTGGTCGAGGAGGCGAAGCTGCTGGGCCCGGACCGGGTCCGTACCGGTGACGTCGTCATCGCCATTGCATCCTCCGGCCTGCACTCCAACGGCTACAGCCTGGCCCGCCACGTGCTCCTGGAGCACGCCGGGCTGTCCCTCGACGGACACATCGAGGACCTGGGACGCACCCTCGGCGAGGAGATGCTGGAGCCCACCCGCATCTACGCGTTGGACTGCCTGGCCCTGGCCGCCGAGTGCGACGTGCACACCTTCTCCCACGTCACCGGTGGTGGCTTGGCCGCGAACCTGGCCCGCGTCATTCCGGAGGGCCTGGTCGCCGAGCTGAACCGCGGTTCCTGGGAACCGCTGCCGATCTTCCGCCTCATCGAGCAGCTCGGAAAGGTCTCCCGGGAGGAGATGGAGAAGACCTTCAACAAGGGTGTCGGCATGGTCGCCGTCGTCGGCGAGGACGATGCCGAGCGCGCCCTGGCGATGCTCACCGCCCGTCACCTCGACTGCTGGAAGCTGGGCCACGTCCGGCTCGCCGAGGACGGCGAAGACGCCTCCGGTGACGCCGTCATGGTCGGGGACCACTCGCACAGCTAGTCTCCTCTGCGACGCCAGGTTCACCGGGCAGCCGCAGCGTCCGGACCCCGGGGAATCTCACCGATACCCCGGGGATTTATTGTTGCCGACGTCGTTGCGTCATCGCAGAATGCACAGTGTCATTGCACTGTGTCGTTGTGATCGCCCAGATCGACATTCTTCGATGACGCTGTGCAGATTCCGATGACGCAGAGGCTCGAGTGGGGACGGGGACGTGGACAAAAAGTTGGGGCTGAGGCGTGGCCCGGTACAAAAAACCGGTGCCGGTGCAGAGTTTCTCTGCACCGGCACCGGTTCTTCAATGGGTGGGGAAGCTAACGCTCTCAGGACCCGGTGACCACTCAGCGGCCGTTGTCCTCTTCGGCGCCCCAGTCGTCCCACTCCTCGTAGTCGCTCTCGGAGGAGCCACCCTGATCGGAGGAGAGCTCGCGCTGGAGACTCTCCAAATCCATGTCGGGAGAGCTGTACTTCAGCTGACGTGCAACCTTGGTTTGCTTTGCCTTCGCGCGGCCGCGACCCATGGCCTGACCCCCTCGGGTGTTCAGGCGAATGGCCGGGGAATTTCGGCCATTCGCTCTCTGTGTCTGTGTATCTCTTCTGCCACCACAATAGCGGTTGTAGGCGCAGTTGTCAGACACGCCCCCTCCCTCGGGTCGCGTGGTCCCCTGTTCGTGCAGGTCAGCTACCGGTGAACGCCGGTGATTGTGGTCAAGCCCTCCCCTTGAGCCGGTCGATCGCCGCTTTGCCCGGCCGGACGGACGTATCCGCCCGGACATCGTCCGGGTCCACGGAAGCATCGATACCGTCGACGCTCAGTGGAGGCACATCTTCGCCTGCGGCCAATTTCTCGATCACCTGACGTTTGACCAGGGCCAATGCCACCGGTCCGAAGTCGGCGTCCTGCACGGTACGTCCCACCCGGCCGACCGTGCGGCCACCGGCGGTGACCGGTGCCCCTGTCTCCGGGGCGCGTTGCGCCGAACCGTCGAGCTGCAGCACCACCAGCTGGCGCGGCGGACGACCCAGGTTGTGCACCCGCGACACCGTCTCCTGTCCGCGGTAGCACCCCTTGTTCAGGTGGACGGCGGTGGCGGTGGGTAGGGCCGCGTCCTCGGCGAGGCGCGTGGCCTCACCGGCGGCCAGGATGTCGGCCCCGAGGAAGGCGGTGACTTCGTGGGGGATCAGTCGCTCATCGGTGTCGATGCCGAGCTCCGGCCAGCGGTCACGGACCCGCAGGGCGTCGAGGGCCCACCCGCCGGTGGGGCGTGCCCCGGACGCCACGAGGGCGTCCCACACCGAGATCTGGTCGGACGGCGCGACCCACAGGTCGACCACGGGACGTCCGCCTGCGGTGCGGGTGGACCAGTAGGCCACCAGCTCGCCGTCCACGGAGGGGAGTGGGCTGCCGGCACCGGCGCGGGCGAGTCCGGTGTCCGGGTCGGAGATCTCGGCCACCTCGGAGTCGGTACCCGGGTTCACCACACTGATCCGGACCAGTTCGGCGGGGTTGACCTCGACCTGCGCCCAGAAGATCATCTTGCGCAGGAAGTCCATCAATGCGTCGGCGGAGTCGTCCGCGACGTCCAGCAGGAGGGTCTCCGGTGCCACGGCGGCGATGCCGAAGAGCTGCTCCACGCGCCCCTGCGCATCCAGAAGCAGACCGTGGGTGGCGGAGCCGTCCGGGATGGCGTCGATCTTCTGGGAGATGAAACCGTTGAGCCAGCTCGCGGCTTCTGGACCGGAGACGAGGACTGCGGACCGGTCCCAGCCGTCGACGACGCCGGACTCGCCCTCGTCGACCCGGGTCTGCTCGACCAGGGGCGTGCCGTAGTGCCGGGCGGTGCGGAACTCGGTGCCTGAGCCGTCCTCGGTACTGGCCCCTGCGACATGGTCGACGATGGGGCTGACCTTCTCCGGTGCGTGCTCTGGCGTGTGCTCTGTGACGCTCACGTTACCCACCCTAGTACCACCCGGCACCTCCTGTCAGGGAGCACCGGCTTAGACTTGTCGACCATGAGCACCAGCACCCCTTCTGCCGACCTCTCGGACATTGTCGTCGACGTCCATCCCGCCGGCGGCCCCGCCCCGCACCTGGTGGACGGCACCGTGCCGGTGATCCACATCGACGACCTCGCGGCGCGGCGCGGCGACGGCATCTTCGAGACACTCATGGTCCGTGACGGGCGGGTCCGCAACCTGGACCGCCACCTGGACCGTTTCGTCCGCGGCGCCGACCTGCTGGACCTGCCGACGCCGGACACCGACCGTTGGCTGGCCGCGGTCGACACCGCCCTGGACGCCTGGCGTGAAGCCGGCGGGCAGGAGGCCTCGCTGCGGTGGCTGTACTCGCGAGGCCGGGAGTCCACCGGCGAGGTCACCGGTTGGGTGACGATCTCCCCGGAGTCGGACTCGGTGATCGAGCAGCGCAGTGACGGTGTGCGCGTGATGACCGCCCACCGCGGGTTCTCCCTGGACATCGAGAGCGACTCCCCGTGGGCGCTGGTGGGCGCGAAGACGCTGTCCTACGCGATGAACATGGCTGCGCTACGGTACGCCAAGTCCCAGGGGTTGGACGACGTGATCTTCATCGGCGACGGCGACCGAGTGCTGGAGGGGCCGACGTCAACCGTGGTGGCGGTGACCGGAGGACGCATGGTCACACCGGTTCAGGAGGTCGGCGTGCTGCCCGGCACCACCCAGGCGACGCTCTTCCGGCTCGCCGCCGAACATGGCTGGGAGACCGGGGACGAGGTGCTGACCGTGGACGACCTCAAGGCCGCCGACGGGGTGTGGCTGGTGTCCTCGGTGCGTATCCACGCCCGGGTCACCGAGATCGACGGGACCCCCCAGTCCCGTCCGGAGCAGGCCGACGAGGTCGAGGCGCTCATGGTGGAGGCTGCGACCCGCTAGACCCGCTAGGCCGGCTGGGCCCTCTAGCCGATCACGCGGGTCAGCTCGGCGGACATCCAGGGCTTCATCTCGCCCTCGGCACCGCCCACGAGTCGCTCGTCGACCCAGCCGAGGTTGTTGTTCGGCATCAGGCCGTAGAGGCGCTTGCCGGGGCCGAAGGACGCCGGGCCGGACTCGGTGGCCAGGGTCGAGGCGCTCTCCAGCTCCCAGGCGCGCTCGGTGCGGGGCTTGCCGTACATGACCTCGACCACGCCGGTGTTGTGCACCGACAGGAACTCGATGTCGTCCTTCTCGCTGATCCGCACGAAGCCGGTCTCCCGGATGTCCTGCCCGGTCGCCTCGCCGTTCTCGTCGAGGCGCCAGATCCGCGAGTTGTAGGTCAGGTAGTTCTCGCCGTCGTGGGCGAAGACCAGCTGCTGACCGAAGACGTACTCGTCGCTGCCGTCGATAGGGGAGGCGTGGCCTTCACCGCGCCACACACCCACCAGGGGCAGCAGGGCCAGGAGGCCGTCGTGCAGGTTCGGGCCCTGGCGAAGGTTGGCGGTGTCCTCGGAGACGGGGAGGTCACCCAGGGTGGGGATGTTGCGTCCGGCCGTCTGCTTCGCCTGCTCCTCGGCGCGGGCGACGGCCTCGTTGCCGCTGATGCCGGTGTTACCTGTGTTCTCGGTTGTCATGGGGGCCAGCCTACCGGTCCTACAGTCCGGCCCGTTCGTCCTCCCCGAGTGGGCCGGACCGCGGCGTGAGATCGGAGACGCTGACCTTGGTGAAGTACTCCGAGGCCTCGATGAACAGACTGCCACCGGAGGTGTACACCCGACGGGGTGCACTACGCAGTGGCAGTGAGGAGCTGGTGAACTCGAGGGTGAAGGCGTCCATCACCTTCTCCCGGGTGTCGTCGTCAAGGGCGTCGATGGTCTCCGGGTCGGTGCCGTCCGGCGTCGCGGTGATCTCCGTCGGGGTGAGGTAGACGTCGCCCTGCCAGACGCGCAGCCGGAGGTTGACCTCGTACTCACCGTCCTCGCCCTCAGGGGTGCCGGCGAGGAAGGCCTCGGTCTCCCAGCCTCCCTGCGGGGAGGAGTTGTCCTCGCTGCGGAGGGTGAGGTCGTCGATGCCCATGTGCTCGCCGAGTTCCACGGTGTCCATTTGGATGCGGGTGAACACCTCCTCGGCGGGGGCGTCGCGGAAGTCGCCGGTGAGCACCGCGTCCCGGCCGAGGGTGAGTTTCCTCGCGGAGGACGACACGGTCACCCGTCCGAAGTCGGGGATCTCCACGTCACGGGCCTCGACGTGGATGGACGGAACCTCGTGGTTCAGCACCGCACCGGTGTAGGGCATGCCGGTGACGAGGACCTCCGGCGGGGCGGCGAGGTTGGATTCCTCGTAGATCTTCTCGGAGATCCGCTTCTCGACGCGGGCGGCGACGAGGCTGTCGCCGACGATGCCGACGGCCGCCACGGCAACCAGGATGACGAGGACGATGACGAGCACGCGGACACGGGGCCTTCTGCGGCGCCTCCCGTTCGTCTCCTTCGCAGGCGTGTGCGCAGGGTCACTCTGCCCCTCGCCCCGGGGTCCGGAGGAGGGGGGAGTGGCCGGTTCGGTCGTGTCTGCGGGTTCGTGCACCGCCCCAGCATACAAAGTGCAGGTCCTCACGCGGCAGAGGCCGCCGCGGGGTGTCTGCGATACACCGTCGCAGGGGTTGTTTGATGTTTCGGGTGTGTTTCACCGAGCAGGGCGGGACAATGTGCAGGTCGGCGCGGTGTAGGGTAGTAGTTGCCGCGACAGGAAAGGAACCCCACCGTGCGACTGACCCTGCTCTCCGAACACCAGAACCTCTCCGAGGTTCTCCCGTCGCTTGAGCTGTTGACACACGACGTGGACATGTGGCCGCCGACGGCGGCGTCGGTCAGGGAGATCGGGGTGTCGGACGGTGGTCCGGACACGGACATCGTCATCATCGACGTCACCGGCGCGAACCTGCTCGCCGCCCGTGACATGTGCCGTTCGGTCGCTGCCGCGCACCCGACCAAGCCGGTCGCCGTGGTCATCGCCGAGAGCAGCGTGATCGCCCTTGACGGATCCTGGGCGGTGGACGACTTCCTGCTTCCCAGCGTCAGCCCCACCGAGGTCGATGCGCGACTGCGAATGCTGATGACCAGGCGCCCGGTGCCCGTGGAGGAGGCCGAGGACAGCCAGGTCGCCTCGATCGGCGCCCTGGTCGTCGACGAGGTCACCTACGTCGCCCGCGTCGAGGGGCGCCCCCTGGACCTGACCTACAAGGAGTTCGAGCTCCTGTACTTCCTGGTGCGTCATCCCGGCCGGGTCTTCAGCAGGGAGCAGTTGCTCAAGGATGTCTGGGGCTACGACTACTTCGGGGGCACGCGCACGGTGGACGTCCACGTGCGACGACTGAGGGCGAAACTCGGTCAGGACTACGACAAGGTCATCGCCACAGTGCGTAACGTGGGGTACAAGGCAGTGGATCTCGACAACGAACCCGCCATGCCCGCAGCCCGGACGGGCCCCTGACGCACCCGCCGGCGCCGACAAGAGACGCACATGGAGACGGACATGCACACTGAGACGGACCCCCAGAAAACCACCGCGAACAGCACACGCGACGTGGTCTACCGCGACCTCGACCCGTCATCGAGCGAGGAGTTGGCCGCGGTCCGAGAACTGCTCGACCTGGTCGAGAAGGCCGACGGCGTCCCCGCCTTCGGCGAGGCCTTTCTCCGTGCCCTGGACTCCGAGTCCTCCGACAGTGTCGGCTACGTCCACATGGTCGCCGAGGAGCGCGGGGCGATCCTCGGCGTGGTCTCCATGAACCCCTCGTACGTCTGCGAGATCGCGGTGCACCCGGAGCACCGTCGGCGGGGGCTCGGTTCCGAACTGCTGCGCATCCTCGGACGCAGTCTCGACGGGGACCAGCAGCTCAGTGTCTGGTCCCACGGGGCGCTCCCCGGGGCGGTGGGGTTCGCCGGGGACCGCCAGGCCCGTACGGTCCGTGAACTGCTGAAGATGTCGGTGTACTGCAACCCCTCCTTCGAGGAAGGGGCCGCGCGCCGGGCAGATCTGCTGCACAGCAGGGACAAGTCGATGGCCAAGATCCAGGACGCCGGTTACCGCGTCCTCGACTACGTGGAGTCCTCGGCCAAGTTCGGCGGCCGGGTCACCGACGCCGAATGGCTGCGGGTCAACAACGAGGCCTTCGCCTGGCACCCGGAGCAGGGCGGCTGGGACATGGAGCGACTCCTCGACGCCCGCGACGCCGACTGGTTCGACCCCAACGGTGTCCTGTTGCTGTGGAAGGACGAGGAGTGCGTCGGCTTCCACTGGACGAAGCGTCCCGACGGCGACCCGCACGGTGAGGTGTACGTGGTCTGCCTCGCCGACGCCGCCCGCGGTCGGGGACTGGGTACCCCGATGACCCTGCTGGGCATGGGCTACCTCCTGGACAACGGGGCACGGGCGATCGACCTCTACGTCGAGGGCGACAACGTCCCCGCGGTGGCCACCTACGAGAAGCTCGGGTTCAAGGTCGTGCACCGCGACGTCGTCTACCGCGGTATCCTCTGAGGGAAACCTCTGAGCAGCGACGACCGGGCGTCGGGCCCCCGTCCCACACCCCCGGCAGCATCGGTCGTTTTCTGGCTGATACTGGGTCTGACCAGGCAGTTAGCACTGTTCACTTTTCGTTCACCTGCGCGGTGCCTCGTGTCCATCATGTCTGCATAACGTAACGGGCTGTCGAAAGTGTTGCATCCACAACGCACCTGTACATCCAGCATCGAAGGACGTTTCAAGTGAAGATTCAGACCCAGCGCCCGCAGCGCCGTACCGCGGCCACCACCGCAGCAGTCACCGTCGCAGTGAGCTCTCTCATCCTCGCCGGTTGCTCGAACTCCGAGGGTGGCGACGGTGAGACCACCGGTGAGGGCAACTACGAACTGAGCAACACCGAGGGTGAGCTGACCGGTGAAGGTGCCAGCTCCCAGCAGAAGGCCATCGAGCAGTTCGGTGTCGCCTACTCCTCTGCTGTCCCGGGTGCCACGTTGTCCTACAACGCCACCGGCTCGGGCAGCGGCCAGACCCAGTTCATCGCGGACCAGGTCGACTTCGCCGGTTCCGACTCCGCGCTGGACGAGGAGCAGGCCCCCCAGGCCGCCGAGCGTTGCGGTGGTAACGACGCCTGGCACCTGCCGCTGGTTGTCGGCCCCGTCGCCGTCGCCTACAACCTCGAGGGTGTCGACGATCTGAACCTTTCGGTCGAGACCGTCGCCAAGATCTTCAAGGGCGACATCAAGAACTGGAACGACGAGGCCATCGCCGCCGAGAACGAGGGCGTCGACCTTCCGGACCAGCCGATCGACGTGCTGTACCGCTCCGAGGAGTCCGGTACCTCCGACAACTTCCAGAAGTTCCTGAACGTCGCCACCGACGGCGAGTGGGAGGGCGAGGGCAAGACCTTCCCGACCGATGTCGGATCCGGTGCCCAGGGCTCCTCCGGTGTGGCGGACCAGGTCGCCCAGACCAACGGCTCCATCACCTACGTCGAGTCCGGTTTCGCCACCGCCAGCGACCTGGGCATCGCCAACATCGACTTCGGTGCCGGCCCGACCGAGCTGTCCTCCGAGACCGTCAACAAGGCCCTCGACAGCGTCGAGTTCTCTGGCGAGGGCAACGACCTGGTCGTCGATTCCGAGGCCCTCTTCGGCACCGAGGAGGAAGGCGCCTACCCGCTGGCACTGACCACCTACGAGATCGTCTGCTCCGCAGGCTACGACGAGGAGACTGCCGGCCGCGTCAAGGACTTCATGTACACCGTCCTGGACAGCCAGGACGAGGAATACGAGGAGTCCGGCTACATCCCGCTCAGCGGTGAGTTCAAGGAGAAGCTCGAGACCGCCATCGGCGAGCTGGAGTAGTTTCCCCGCCACGTCTCGCCGTTGCATCTTCGCGCATCGGTGAGATACCACGGCCCAGCGGCCGAGTAGTATCCCGACCGCCATCTTTTGACCGTCACAGTTAGAGGGAACACACTTACATGTCCCATTCCACGGACAGCCACCTCCCCGGTGGGGCCGGTGCCGCCGGTACCGGACCCGCCGGGGACGACGGCGTCAACGGCACCGGTCCTTCCGGGGCCAGCGCACCTGCAGCCACCGACCCCGGCAAGAAGAATCAGGTGGAGACCCGGGCCAAGAAGCGCCCCGGCGACCGGATCTTCGAATCCCTGTCCACCGGCGCGGCAGTCCTGATCACGGTTCTGATCGGAGCGATCGGTCTCTTCCTGATCATGCGTGCGGTGCCGGCCCTGTCCCGGCAGCGTGACGGCATACTGGCCTTCTTCACCTACGAAGGACGCTGGGACCTCAACTACGGCTCCAACGACGGCGGCTGGATGGAGTTCGGTATCCCGAACCTCTTCTTCACCACCGTCATGGTGTCGGTGCTGGCGCTGATCATCGCCATGCCCATCGCCCTGGGCATCGCCATCTTCCTGTCGAACTACTGCCCGAAGCGCGCGGTCAAGCCACTCGGCTTCATCATCGACCTGCTCGCCGCGGTCCCCTCGATCGTCTTCGGTATCTGGGGCATGCAGGTCCTCGGCCCGGCCCTCGGTGGATTCTACGAGTGGCTCGTGGGCTGGGGTGGCGGCTTCATCCTCTTCGACTGGCAGCAGGGGACCTCCCCGGCGTTCTCCACCAGCCGCAACATCTTCACCGGTGGTGTCGTCCTGGCGATCATGATCCTGCCGATCATCGCCGCGACCACCCGTGAGGTCTTCGTCCAGACCCCGCGCGGTCAGATCGAGGCCGCACTGGCCCTCGGTGCGACCCGCTGGGAGGTCGTGAAGATGACCGTGCTTCCCTTCGGACGCTCCGGCTACATCTCCGGCGGAATGCTCGGCCTCGGCCGAGCACTGGGTGAGACCATGGCGCTCTACATGGTCATCGCCTCCTCGCCAGGATTCCGCGGCTCCCTGATGGACGGTGGCACCACCTTCGCCACCGCCATCGCCAACGCCGCCCCCGAGTTCAACGACGACACCAAGGCAGGCGCCTACATCGCCGCCGGCCTCGTGCTGTTCCTGCTGACCTTCCTGGTCAATGCGGCAGCCAGGGCAGTCGTCAACAACAAGAAGTAGGACATCGGAATCATGACGACAACCTCCCACGATCTCGAGAACCGTCCCCACTCCGCACTGGCGCAGAGCGGCTTCAGCGACATCTCCGGCTCCCGCAAGTTCCGCAACGGCCTCGCCACCGGCCTGGTCTACGCGACCATGGGCATCGCCATCCTGCCGCTGGTGTGGGTGCTCTTCGTGCTTGTCCAGAAGGGCATCCCGTCCATCGTGTCCGCCGACTGGTGGGCCTTCGACATGGCCGGACAGCTGTCCAACGTCCCCGGCGGCGGCATCAGCCACGCCATCATCGGAACCCTGACCCAGGCCGCGGTCACCACCATCATCTCGGTGCCGGTCGGTGTGCTGGTCGGGATCTACCTGGTGGAGTACTCCCGGGGAGGCTTCCTCGGCCGCATCACCACCTTCATGGTGGACATCCTCACCGGTGTCCCCTCGATCGTCGCGGCGCTGTTCATCTACGCCCTGTGGGTCAGCACGTTCGGTTTCGAGCGTTCCGGATTCGCCGTGTCCCTGGCCCTGGTGCTGCTGATGATCCCGGTGATCGTCCGCAATACGGAGGAGATGCTCCGCATCGTCCCGATGGACCTGCGCGAGGCGGCCTACGCCCTCGGTGTGCCGAAGTGGAAGACGATCGTCCGGATCGTCCTGCCGACCGCACTGTCCGGCATCGTCACCGGTGTCATGCTGGCCGTCGCCCGCATCATGGGTGAGTCCGCACCGGTGCTGATCCTCGTCGGCGCGACGCCGGTGATCAACTGGAACGTCTTCTCCGGCAACCAGAACTCGCTTCCGCTGTTCATGCTCGAGATGTACAAGCTGCAGGCCAACTCGGAGGTGCTCGCCCGACTGTGGGGTGCGGCCCTCACCCTGGTCCTCATCATGGCGGTGCTGAACATCGGTGCCCGCATCATCTCCGCCAAGTTCTCCGTCAAGGCTGACTAGCCCCCCTCGACCACCGCCAGAGAAAAGGATTCCACAACCATGGCAAAGCGCCTCGACCTCAAAGACGTCGACATCTTCTACGGGGATTTCCACGCCGTCCAGAACGTGAACCTGGAGGTCCCGCCCCGCTCCGTGACCGCCTTCATCGGTCCGTCCGGCTGCGGGAAGTCCACCGTCCTGCGCACCCTGAACCGTATGCACGAGGTCATCCCCGGCGCCTACGTCGAGGGGGAGATCCTGCTGGACGGCGAGAACATCTACGGCCGCAACGTCGACCCCGTCGCCGTGCGCAACACGATCGGCATGGTCTTCCAGAAGGCCAACCCGTTCCCCACGATGTCCATCGAGGAGAACGTCGTCGCCGGCCTCAAACTCTCCGGTGAGAAGAACAAGAAGAAGCTGCGCGAGGTGGCCGAGAAGTCCCTGCGTTCGGCGAACCTCTGGGAAGAGGTCAAGGACCGTCTCGACAAGCCCGGCGGCGGCCTCTCCGGTGGTCAGCAGCAGCGTCTGTGCATCGCCCGCGCGATCGCCGTGGAGCCCGAGGTCCTGCTGATGGACGAGCCCTGCTCGGCCCTGGACCCGATCTCGACCCTGGCCGTGGAGGACCTGATCCACGAGCTCAAGGAAGAGTTCACCATCGTGATCGTCACCCACAACATGCAGCAGGCTGCACGTGTCTCCGACCAGACCGCCTTCTACTCCCTGGAGGCCACCGGCAAGCCCGGGCAGTTGGTCGAGGTCGGCGCGACGAAGAAGATCTTCGAGAACCCGGACCGCAAGGAGACCGAGGACTACATCTCCGGTCGTTTCGGCTGACTCACCGTCAACCACCCCCGCTCCGTTTTCATGCCACACTGGTGGCAGGAGAAAGGAGTCACAGATGAGTCCCGTGCACATCGTGTTGATGGGGGTGAGTGGCAGTGGCAAGGGGCCGCTCGCCGAGGAACTGCGGCGGCGCACCGGGTACACCGGTGCAACCGCGGCCGATCTGCAGCCGGCGGAGGTGCGCGAGAAGATCGCGCAAGGGGGATTCCTGACGCCGAAGGACAGGCTTCCGTGGGCCTACGCCATCCGTGACTGGATGAACGAGGCGGCGTCCAGGGGGGAGTCGACCGTGGTGGTGAGCCTGGGGCTGGGGCGCCGCGCACGCGACATCTTCCGCGAGGCCGAGGGCTTCGTCTACTTCGTCCACGTGCACGGCACCGAGGACGTCATCCGGGAACGTGTCCTGCGGACAACCGGTGAGGAACCGGATCCGGACGTGCTGCGCGCCCAGTACGCGGAGTTGGAGCGGCTACGCGCCGACGAGTACGGCGTCCGCCTCGATGCCGCCCAGCCCACCGAGGTGCTCGCGGACGCCGCCCTGGTGTCGCTCGAGGTCACCCGGCAGGGTGCAGCGGACGACTAGGGTCCTCAGAACCAGTACAGGCCCCGGAGCGTGATGCTCGCGGGGCCTGGCGTGGGGGGAGTGGGGGATCAGAAGGAGTCTGACCCGTAGCGACGGCGGATCTCGTCGAACTGCTCGCGCATGGTCTCCTGCTGCTCTTCGCTGCGGCGGGAGACCTCGTACTCGTCGGGCTGCATACCGGTGGCGAGGTAGACCACGCGGGTGCCGATGTTCACGGCGTGGTCGGAGTACCGCTCGAAGAAGCGCGACAGCAGGGTCACGTCCACGGCGGCGGAGACCGGGTAAGGCCACTCCTTCTTGCCGGTGAGGTGGAACATGTGCTCGTGGAGGTCGTCGACGGCGTCGTCGTCGAGGGCGAGCTCCATGGCCTTCTCCGGGTCGTAGGTCACGAGGACGTCGTGCAGCTTCTGTCCGACGTCGTCGACCAGTCGTGCCATCTCCCGGAAGTAGGGCTCGGTGATCTCCGGGACGGCGGAGTCCGGGTGGCGACGGCGGGAGGTGCGGGCGACGTGCACCGCGAGGGTGGCCATACGGGCCAGATCCTCGACGATGTAGGTGCCGGACACGACCTGGCGCAGGTCGCGGGCGACGGGGCCTTCGAGGGCGAGCAGTTCGAAGGAGCGGGTCTCGGCCCGCTGGCGCAGTTCCTCGACCTCGTCGATGGAGGTGAGGACCTGTTCGGCGACCTCGATGTCCTGCTCGAACAGGGCAACGCAGGCCGACCTCATCATCTGACGGACCTTGTCGGCCATGAGCGCCAGTTCATGGGCGAAGATCCGCATCTGTTCCTGGTACACGGTGCGCATGCGGGCTAGTGTACGGCCCCCGCGATGTTTTCGCCCGGTAAGTTGTGGGCGAATCACATGTGGGGGTGTCAGCCGCCGTTGTTGGCGGCGTCCTCGGTCTCCGGGACGTGGGCGAGATCGGCCTCGGGGTCGTCCAGCCAGCCGTCCGGGAGGGCCACCTTTCCGGGGGATCCCTGCCGGCCACGGGCACCGTCGGCGTCGGCGGCGCGGGCGTCCGAGTCCCACATCGGGTCGAGGACGGCGCGCAGGGAGTCGAGGTCGGTGATCTGGCTGAGCTGGCGGCGGATCTCGCCACCGGCGGGGAATCCACGCATGTACCAGGCCATGTGCTTGCGCATCTCCCGGACGCCGTACTTCTCGCCCTCGTGGGCGGACAGGAGCTCGGCGTGACGCATGATGATCCGGCAGACCTCCGCCAGGGTCGGCTCCTCGGGGACCGGCAGGCCGCGAAGGTGTGCGGAGAGCTCGGCGAACAGCCAGGGTCGGCCCAGGCAGCCACGTCCGACGACGACGCCGTCGCAGCCGGTGTGCTCCATCATCGCCGCGGCGTCGGACGCCTTGAAGATGTCGCCGTTGCCGAGCACCGGCACCCCCGTGCCGTCCATGTGCTCCACCAGGCGGGCGATCTGGTCCCAGTCGGCGGTGCCGGAGTATCGCTGGGCGGCGGTACGCCCGTGGCAGGCGACGGCGGCGGCACCCTCGGCGGCGGCGATGCGTCCGGCGTCGAGGTGGGTGTGGTGCTCGTCGTCGATGCCGACACGGAACTTCACGGTGACGGGGATGGCGGTGTCGCCGCCGGAGCGTCCTGCGTCCTCGACGCCTTTGACAGCGGCGGCGACGATGGAGGAGTAGAGGCGACGCTTGAACGGAAGGGCGGAGCCGCCGCCGCGACGGGTGACCTTGGGAACCGGACAGCCGAAGTTCATGTCGATGTGGTCGGCGAGGTCCTCCTCGGCGATCATCCGGGCGGCCTTGTAGGTGTACTCCGGGTCCGTCGTGTAGAGCTGCAGACTCCGCGGGTCCTCGTCGGCGGCGAAGGTCGTCATGTGCAGCGTCTTGGGGTTGCGCTCGACCAGAGCGCGGGCGGTGACCATCTCACAGACGTACAGTCCGGCGACGCTGCCCATGCGCTCGCGCTCCTGCTCCCGGCACAGGGTGCGGAAAGCGACGTTGGTGACACCTGCCATCGGTGCGAGGACGACGGGGGAGTCCAGGTTGAATCGCCCGATGGACAGGGCGCTGTTCTGGGCAGGGGCAGGTGCGGAAATGGTGCTCACGGTCATTGATTCTCACACTGCGGGACGTCGCGGTGCAACGTGAGCGGCTCGGGCCATGACCACCCGTGCGGCAGCCCGTTGTAGAGAATTCTCTACACTGGGGTGCGGGCGGTCACACCCGACGGGCCGCCGCATATGTCGGTAACCGGGTCACTGTGCTATCAATGGTGGCAGACATCACGTTTGGCTGAGAAACAAATTGTGATACTTGCAGACATAAATACCGAACCACCGGGAATACAGAGGAGAGAAAGTGTCTGAGCGCATCGCCCACAGCGGTCTGAAGTCCAAGGTCATGACCGCCGAGGAGGCTGCAGAGTTCGTCAACAACGGCGACAAGGTCGGTACCTCCGGCTTCACCGGCGCCGGTTACCCCAAGGCGCTGCCCACCGCCATCGCGAACCGGGCCAAGGCGGCCCACGACCGCGGTGACGAGTTCCAGATCGAGCTGTTCACCGGTGCCTCCACCGCCGTGGACGAGGACGGTGTGCTGGCCGAGGCGAACGCCATCAGCTTCCGCACCCCCTACAACTCCGATCCGGTGCTGCGTGGCCAGATCAACGACGGCGACGTCCGATACTGGGACATCCACCTGTCCCACCTGGGCAAGCAGGTCCAGGAAGGCTTCTTCGGCAAGTTCGACGTCGCCATCATCGAGGCCGTCTGCATCCGTGAGGACGGCACCGTCGTCCCGTCCTCCGCCGTCGGCAACAACGTCGAGTACGTCCAGGCCGCCGACAAGGTGATCATCGAGGTCAACGAGTGGCAGTCCCGCGACCTCGAGGGCATGCACGACATCTACACCATCGAGCCGATCGGCCAGCGCACCCCGATCCCGATCACCAAGCCGGGTGACCGTATCGGTTCCACCGCCATGGAGATCGACCCGGAGAAGATCGTCGCCGTCGTCGAGACCGACGCCGCTGACCGCAACGCCCCCTTCACCCCGGCCGACGAGACCTCCAAGAAGATCGCCGGCTACTTCCTCGACTTCCTCGAGGGTGAGGTCGCTGCGGGTCGTCTGGCCTACGACGGCTACATCATGCAGTCCGGTGTCGGTAACGTCCCGAACGCCGTGATGGCCGGCCTTCTGGACTCCAAGTTCGAGAACATCAAGGCCTACACCGAGGTCATCCAGGACGGCATGGTCGACCTGATCGACGCCGGCAAGATGACCGTCGCCTCGGCGACCTCCTTCTCGCTGTCCCCGGAGTACGCGGAGAAGATGAACGCGGAGGCTGCCAAGTACCGCGACAGCATCATCCTGCGTCCGCAGCAGGTCTCCAACCACCCGGAGGTCATCCGTCGACTCGGCCTGATCGCCACCAACGGTATGATCGAGGCCGACATCTACGGCAACATCAACTCCACCAACGTCACCGGATCCCGCGTGATGAACGGTATCGGCGGCTCGGGCGACTTCACCCGCAACGCCTTCGTCTCCTCCTTCATCAGCCCCTCGATCGCCAAGGGTGGCGACATTTCCGCGATCGTCCCCTTCGCCTCGCACATCGACCACCACGAGCACGACACCATGGTCGTCATCACCGAGAACGGCTACGCAGACCTGCGTGGCCTGGCCCCGCGTGACCGCGTGAAGAAGTTGATCTCCATCGCCCACCCGACCTACCAGCCGCAGCTGGAGGAGTACGTGGAGGCCGCGTCGAAGGGTAAGTTCCACCAGACCCCGCACGACCTGACCAAGGCCTTCGAGTTCCACACCCGGTTCCTCGAGACCGGCTCGATGCACAAGTAGTCGGCTGGTTGGTCGACATCGTCGGCCTGAGCTTGCCTGCACCGGCAAGAAGTAGCCCCGCCCCGGACTTTCGCACCCGGGCGGGGCTGCTTGCTTTTATCTCACCTCGTTGATCTGGCCAAATGCTGTGCCCCTCGTGATTACCGGTCGGCGGAGGTGCGAAAGTCCGGGTCAGTCGCGAGCTCGTGTCGGGGGTGGGGCCAGCATGGGGAGGGTGTATTGCCGTCGTCCGGGGGACGTGGGATAGAATTCACCAGTACTCGCCGGAGGGTTCTGCTGTCCGTGTGCGAGTCAGGGCCTTTAGCTCAGTTGGTAGAGCTACGGACTTTTAATCCGCAGGTCGTGGGTTCGAGCCCCACAGGGCCCACTGGTACAACAGACGCCGCGTCCTGCCAGAGAACACTCTGGCAGGACGCGGCGTTTTTCAAATGCTGAGGCTCTGGTGGCGCCGCGACGTCGTCGCTGACGGGTGGCGGGTCGGGTATCAGGCCACGGGAGGAACGCCGACACCTTCGGGCGGAAGCGTGCCCGTACGCTCGATCCCGTGCGGATGCAGGGTGTAGTACGACGTCGCTGAGCCGGACGGCTCGGTTTGCACGTCACCAGGCTGGAGCCAGCGGTAGTTGACCTTGATGACGTTGTCCGAGACGCGCTCCGTCGTCTGGAACGGGTACGCCTCCGGAGTGGTGGTACCGATGTAGTGCGATCCAGCGAACAGTGCGGTCTGTCGAGGAGTACCACCGTGGGCCTCCTCAACGTCCAGCGTGATCGCGGAAAGAGACTGGTTGGGATCGTAATCCCGCTTCATCGCGCCGACATCAGTCCACGGTGACTGTTCGATGTCCGTGACGATGTCTGCGGCGTACTGGGCGGCTTCATCAGCATTCCGCTCCGGCAGTTGGACGTCCTCCGACGGCGGCTGCTGGGTGCTCACCTCTGAGGGATCCTCTTGTGCCCCACTGGTGGCGATTGTGGCCGTTCCGCCGCCGAAGGCGAGCAGAGTTGCGGTGGTGACGGCAAGTGCCCGGGAGCGTTTGGTTTTCGTCCGGGACTTGGTGGTGCGGGAGGTCATGGTGATACTCCTTTCCGGGAGAGTCGGTGTGGTGAATGGAGTGCAAGCCTTGCACCCAGTGCGACCGTGTCCCCTCCGGGAAGCGTTACGTACTTTCTGATCACGAATTGATATAGTCTTGTATTCGCTGGTCGCATCGGATTTCGTCCCAATATGCCGCGAGGCCACCGGACCGACTGGAAGATTGTCGGTGGTGGCCTCGACAAGGTTGAGTGGAGGTGGATTACACCGGGGGCGCTTCTTATGCAGGCGGGACTGCACCATTGGGAGGCAGCGAGCCGACCCGGTCGAGGCCCTGCGGCTGCAGGATGTAGTACGACGTCGCCTCACCGCTCGGCGCGGCGTTCGAGTCGCCGGGCAGCAGGTAACGGTAGTTGACCTTGATGATGTTGTCCGAGACGCGCTCCGTCGTCTGGTACGGGTACGCCTCCGGGGTGGTGGTGCCGATGTACTTCGACCCGGCGAACAGGGCGACCTGGCGCGGGGTGGAACCGGTGGCGCCGGAGACGTTTATGGTGATCGCGGACAGCGACTGGTTCTGATCGTAGTCACTGGTGTCAGCGCCGAAGGGGGTCCACGGACCGAAGTTCGGGAGATCCGGGGTCAGATCGACGGCGAGCTGGGTAGCCTCCTCGGGGCTACGGCCGGGCTCGACGGGGCCGGGCTGCGGCGGCGGGACGATGTCCGCGGCGCTGCTCGAGACGGCGACGGCGCCGCCGCCGAGGGCGACCAGCGTGGCGGTGGTGACTGCGAGGGCTCTGGAACGGATTTTCGTCCGGGGTGTGGTGGTGCGGGGATTCATGATGGGGACTCCTTTTCGAGAAGAGTCGGAAATGGTGTCTGTGGTGTTTTGGTCTTGCATCCATTGCGACCGTATTCGCTGACAAAAGCGTTACGAACTAATGGGTCAAGAATTGATATAGGTCGGTATTCGCTGGTCACATCGGGTTTCGACACAAATGCATCGAGGCCACCGGACCGACGATGAGAATGTCGGTGGTGGCCTCGACGGGCTTGAGAGGTGGTGGGTTACACCGGAGGTGCTTCTCCTTCGGGCGGAAGCTCTCCTTCGTGGTGGACCACGCCGTCCGGGCCGAGGATGTAATGGGATGTCGCGAGTCCGCTCGGGTCGGCGTTGGCGTCCCCGGGGAGCAGATAGCGGTAATCGACCTTGATTTCGCTGTCTGACACCCGCTCCACGTGTTGATACGCATGTGCCTCGAACAGGGTGGTGCCGATGTAGGTCCCGTGCTCGAACAACGCGACCTGCTGCGGCGAGCTGCCGGTGCCGCCCTCGACATCCAGGAGGATCGCAGAGAGTCGCTGGTTCGGATCGTAGCTGCTGGTGTCAGCGTTTAGACTCCAGGCCCTGTCGACCTCGGACGGCGGGACGTTGTCAACGGCGATCTGTGTGGCTTCTTCCGGGGTCGGGTAAGCGGGGGCGGGTTCCGGTGCAGGAGCCGGGGCCGGCTGGGCGCCACCCGTGGCGGTGGTGGCGACGGCGCCGCCTCCGAGCGCGACGAGGGTGGCCGTGGTGACTGCAAGGGCCCGGGAGTGAATCTTCTTCCTCCGGGGTGTGGTGGTGTGGTGATTCATGATGGGGACTCCTTTCCGAGGAGAGTCGGAGATGGTGTCTGTGGTGTTTGACCTTGCACCCACGGCGACCGAGTCAGTTCTGGTGAGTGTTACACCCCATGCAGTTTTCCCAGGGCAATCGGGTTATGAAAGGTGAGAAACACCCGGGAGGTCGAATGCGTCGGCGAGCAGCTCGTGGGAGCGGCGGCGGTCGGCCGGGTCGGCGATGAGGTCCTGGACCATCAGCTCGTCCGCCCCGCTCCCGTCCAGCATCTGTTCCAGGGTGGCGCGGACGTCGTCCGGCCCGCCGGCGACGAACTTCGGCCACCGCCCCTCGACGATCCAGGTGGGTTCGTCCTGCTCCGCCCGTGTCATTTCGGACGCTGCGTCGTGGGGCGAGGGCACCGTGACCGACCCAGCGGCGCGTCCCGCCTTCGCCAGCCGGGCGTAGTAGCCCTTGGGGGAGTTCGCGAGTCGCAAGCCGTCTTCGCGGGTCTCGCCCACGGTGACGTTGACCGCCAGGATCGACCGGGGAGAATCCAGGCCAAACCCCTGTGGGATGAAGTTCGACCGGTAGTTCTGCAGTGCGGCGGCTGCGTTGGACGGATTGATGAATCCGGCGAAGGTGTAGCCGATGCCCAGACCGGCGGCGAGGTTGCCACTGTTCGGGCTTGACCCCAGCAGCCAGGTTTCCGGGGCGGACGGCACCGACGGCATCAGCGGGTGTCCGTGGAAGGGATGGTCCTCGGGGAACGCCTCGTTGAGCCACGCCAAGGTCTCCAGGACGGACTGCTGGTGGTCGGGACGCGCCGGGTTCTCACGGTTCTGCTGCAGGGCGAGGTCGAGTACCGGTCCGGCAGTCGCCCGCCCCATGCCCAGGTCGATGCGCCCAGGGGCCAGCGCCTCGAGCTGCTGGTATTTCTCGGCGACCAGGAAAGGACTGTAGTGGTTCATCAGTACCGCGCCGGAGCCCAGCCGGATCCTCTCGGTCTGGGCGGCTGCGGCGGCGATCAGTATCTCGGGATGGTGGGATGCCCCGGAGCGGCTCAGGTGGTGTTCGGCGAACCACACCCGGTGGAATCCCAGGGACTCGGCATGGCGGGTGTTCTTCAGCGAGTCGGCGAGGGCGTCGGATTCGCTGGTGTCGGGAGCGACCGTGCCGAGGTCGACGATGGACAGGGTCGGACCGGTGGTGTCGGCTGTGCTCATGTCTCCCACGCTACGTCAGCCACCTGAATGCCCCTGTGTGAGGGTGGAAGCCCACATTCCTCGTCGTCACGAGTTTGGTTCCGCTGCTAGCGTTGGGCCGATGATCGGGAATCTCCCTCGTCCGGTGTTCTTCGTCTCCGACAGCACCGGCATCACCGCTGAAACTCTGGGGAACGCTTTGCTGGCACAGTTCCCCGGCACGCGGTTCACCCGCCACGTCCTGCCCTTCGTCGACTCCACCGAGCGGGCACGTCACACCGTGCGAGAGATCGGTAAGACCATCGCTGCGCAGGGCCGTGACGACGGTGCCGACGGCGACGCCGGCACTGCGCCGATCGTGTTCCTCACCGTGCGTGACCCCGAGGTCGCCGCCGAGATGGAGTCCGCCCCCGGAGAGGTCATCGACCTGCTGGTGGGGCATCTCTCCAGACTGGAACAGGTCCTCGACACCCGCCGCACCGCCGACCCCACCGCCTACCACCGGGTGGGGGACCCCAAGCGCTACCACGACCGTATCGACGCCGTGGAATACACCATCGAGCACGACGACGCCGCCTCGCTGCGCCGTATAGACGTCGCCGACCTGGTGATCATCGCGCCCTCACGTTGCGGCAAGACCCCCACGGCGATGTACCTGGCGTTGCAGCACGGATTACGTGTCGCCAACTACCCGCTCACCGAGGACGACGCCCCCGGGAAACTGCCGGACGCACTGGCCGGACTCACCGGGCGCATCTTCGGATTGACCACCACCGCCCAGCGACTCAGTCAGATCCGCGGCGAACGAAGACCAGGCAGTGGTTACGCCAGCCTGGCACGCTGCCGGACCGAACTGCGGGATGCCGAGAACCTCTACCGGCGACACGGCATCCCCTTCATCGACTCCCACGCGATGAGTGTGGAGGAGATGGCCAGCACCATCCTGGCGACCATGAACCTGCGAGACACCTGACCCACCGTCAGGCCCGAACCCCAGTCCGCGAAAGGACCACACCCATGTCCACACCAGACTCCCACCGCACCGTCATCCCCTTCACCGAACTCGGCATGGACGACGTCCCCCAGGTCGGCGGCAAGAACGCCTCCCTGGGTGAGATGGTCGTCAACCTCGCCGACGCCGGTGTCCGCGTCCCCGGCGGTTTCGCCACCACCGCCGAGGCCTACCGGGAGTTCCTCGCCGTCGGCGGACTCGACGAGAAGATCAAGGACACCCTCTCCGGCCTCGACCTCCAGGACGTCCGCGAACTCGCCGCCCGTGGCACGCAGATCCGCGAGTGGATCCTGGAGCAGCCCTTCCCGCAGTCCCTCGAGCGCGACATCCGTGACGCCTACGACGCCCTCGTCGCCGAAGACCCCCACCCCGACGAGGTCACCTGGGCGGTCCGTTCGTCCGCGACCGCCGAGGACCTGCCGGAGGCCTCCTTCGCCGGCCAGCAGGAGACCTACCTGAACATCGGTGGCATCGACAACGTGCTCGAGGCGGTCCGGCACGTCTTCGCCTCCCTGTACAACGACCGGGCGATCTCCTACCGCGACCACCACGGCTTCGCCCACGACGAGGTCGCCCTCTCCGCCGGCGTGCAGCGCATGGTCCGCAGTGACATCGGTGCGTCCGGTGTGATGTTCACCGTGGACACCGAGTCCGGGTTCGACCGCGCGGTGTTCGTCACCGCCGCCTACGGCCTGGGCGAGGCAGTGGTGCAGGGTGCGGTGAACCCGGACGAGTTCTACGTCTCCAAACCTGCCGTCGCCGACGGCAAGGTGGGACGCGACGCCATCCTTTCGCGCACCGTCGGTGGCAAGGCCGTCGCCATGCGCTACGCCGAGGGAGCCGGCGTGGACTCCGCCACCCGTTGGGAGGACCTGCCGGAGGAGGACCGCGTGAAGTTCTCCGTCACCGACGAGGAGGTCACCGAGCTGGCCCGCCACGCCGTCGCCATCGAGGAGCACTACGGTCGGCCGATGGACATCGAGTGGGGACGCGACGGTCTGGACGGCCAGCTCTACATCCTTCAGGCCCGGCCGGAGACAGTCGTCTCCCGCCGGAGTGCCGGGGAGGACGGGGGTCAGGTGCTGACCCGCTTCGAGATCGACCGGGCCGCCGCTGACGCTGCCGAGGTGCTCGCCGAGGGACGCTCCATCGGTCAGCGCATCGGAGCTGGGCCGGTGCGGGTGCTGCGGTCCATCCAGGACATGGACCGCATGCAGACCGGGGACGTCCTGGTTGCCGAGATCACCGACCCGGACTGGGAGCCGATCATGAAGCGTGCCTCGGCGATCATCACCGAACGTGGCGGACGTACCTGCCACGCGGCGATCATCGCCCGCGAGCTGGGCGTGCCGGCGATCGTTGGTACAGGTGACGCGACCTCCGTGCTGCCCGACGGTGAGCAGGTCACCGTGTCCTGTGCCGAGGGTGACACCGGACGTGTCTACCGCGGCGCCGTCGGCTTCGAGGAGAAGGAGACCCGGCTGGACGCCATGCCGGAGATCCCGGTGAAGCTGATGATGAACGTCGCCACCCCCGACCAGGCGTTCGCCTTCTCCCACCTGCCGAACAGCGGTGTCGGTCTGGCTCGCATGGAGTTCATCATCAACCGGCAGATCGGGGTGCACCCGAAGGCGCTGCTGGAGCGGGACTCCCTGGAACCGGAGCTGCAGACCCAGGTCGACGCAGCATGGTCGGCGTACCCCAGCCCAGAGGAGTTCTTCATCCAGCGGGTGGTCGAGGGGGTGTCCACGATCGCGGCGGCCTTCGACCCCAAGCCGGTGATCGTGCGGCTGTCGGACTTCAAGACCAACGAGTACGCCAACCTCGTCGGTGGTGAGGTCTACGAGCCCTCGGAGGAGAACCCGATGATCGGCTACCGCGGTGCCGCACGCTACGTCTCCGAGCAGTTCCGCGACTGTTTCGCCCTGGAGTGCGAGGCGCTGCGCCGGGTACGCGAGGACATGGGGTTGACCAATGTCCGGGTCATGGTGCCGTTCGTGCGCACCGTCCCGGAACTGCAGGAGGTCCTGGAGGTCATGGCGTCCCACGGGCTGAAGCGTGGGGAGAACGGGCTCAAGGTCGTGATGATGTGCGAGGTTCCGTCGAACTACCTGCTGGCCGACGAGTTCCTCGAACATGTCGACGGCTTCTCCATCGGTTCCAACGACATGACCCAGCTGGTGCTTGGCGTGGACCGTGACTCCGACCTGGTCGCCCACGACTTCGATGAGCGGGATCCGGCGGTGCAGAAGGTCATCGGGTCGGTGGTGCGCACCTGCGTGGAGCGCGGCAAGTATGTCGGCATCTGCGGTCAGGGTCCGTCGGACCACCCCGACCTGGCGGAGTGGTTGGTGGAGCAGGGCATCGAGTCGATGTCGTTGACCCCGGACACCGTGGTGAAGACCTGGCTGTCGTTGGCGGGGGAATAGTAGCGGGGTAGCGGGGTGGTGGCGGGGGTAATCTCAGCCATTGCCCCGTACAGGGAGGGGTATCCGAAAGGTCATTACGGGGGCGGCCGAAAGGTCCGGCCGGCACGAATGTCCGTTTCTCCGTCACTGGATGTGTGGGGGCTACGCAGACGGGTACACCCATGCGTATACTGTTCAACAACCGCCTGTGGCGCTCGCCACTGGCCACCCCTCACATGATCTCTCTCCAGGAGGACGCTTCAATGAAACTTAACGACGAAACCTCGGACGCGGTGGCTATCCGCCTCCGCCGTGCTCGTGGGCAGCTCGATGGTGTCATCGCCATGATCGAGAATGGCCGGGAGTGCGACGAGATCGTCACCCAGCTGGCCGCCGTGTCCCGTGCGGTGGACCGCGCTGGCGTCAAGGCCATCTCCGGCGGCATGATCGACTGTGCCCACGCCGAGCCGGAAGAGGTTCCGGAGGACTGGCAGGACCAGATGGAGAAGCTCTTCCTCTCCCTGTCCTGAACGCTCCCCGGTCCGACGATTGCGGCGGCCACGGTCCAGTAGTTCAACTGGGGCCGTGAGCCGCCGTTAAGTGATTCGGCCGGTTTATCCAGGTTTATCCGGGTTATCCGAGCTTTCCTGCTTTCGCCAGCCCACTGCCGATCTGGCACAAGACGATCGTTGCCAGTGACACTGCGGTGACGATGAGACTTATGCCGAGAAGCAACATTCCCCGGAAGTTGTCGCTATGGCGGTCATCGCCGAATGCCACTGATCCCCAGACCAGGCACGACAGAATGGAACCGACGAAGAGGATCCACGCCAGAACAGTCACGAACCCGAAAGCGCCCGCTGAACGAGGCGTCGACGACGGCGGAAGAGGCCCGCCATTGTGCGGTGGGCGAGGGGTGGGGTAGCTGGGCTGGGCCTGCTGGGTCTGCTGGGCCTGCTGGGCGGACCATCGGTTCTGCTCTGGCATGAGGGGTGTAACTTTCTTCTCTTGCTTGGTCAGGTTCTTCCTGGATTCTACCGATGCTTAATCGACTATCTTGTAAGTTTCCCGATCTCCGCGGCGAGTAACTCAGCATCCGTCACCGGAACATAGTGAGCGGAGTTTCCGCCAGCACCAGCGTCGCATCCTCGAGGGAATCGACGCGCTTCTCATATGCGGCCAAGGCTGACTTCCGGTTCGACTCGGTCATGCCGTCCCCGGCCTTCGTCCCGGCGACGATGGTGACCGGGATGTCCCCTACCTCGGGAGGGGTCGACCGCCAGGTCCTGACCTCCGGCATGAATGTCCGGGACTGGGCGAGTTGGGTACGGAAGACCTCCGGGGCGAAGGCCTCGTCGATCATGTCCTGACGCACGTCATCGGCGGGCATCGCGTCAACCAACCAGGAGAACAGCCGCCGCATCAGTCCGAGTTTGGCCAACAGCAGGAACGCGTTCCCGGTGATCAGTTCCATCGCGCGGAAGAACCGTCCGGTCATCTCCGGGATCTCCTCGTCGGTGGGGTCCACCAGCACCAGGCCGGCCACGCGGTCCGGCCGTCGGGATGCGGCGAGACGAGTGAGCGGACCTCCCAGGGAGTGTCCGACCAGGATGAACAAACTGGTGCCCTGAGAATCCAGGGCGTCCAGCACATCATTGAGGTCGTCGGCCATCCGGGAGAGCGTCCGACCGTCCGGGTCGGAGGCGGAACGTCCCAGGCCGGAACGGTCGTAGGCCACTGCACGAGCCACCCCGTCCAAGGCGGCAACCCGTGTCTGCACATCCGCGAGGGTCGACCGGTTCGCCGCCGCGCCCGCCTCGAAGACGACGGTCACACCGTCCGCGGACGGTCCGTCCAGGCTCTGCGCGTACAGCAGCCGGCCGTCGCGGGTCGGCAACCAGACAGGCGTTCCCTGGGTGTGGGTAGGGGGAGTGGTGCGTGGTGAGGTGGTCATGGAGGTGACCCTAACACCGGGGCGGGAGCGGTAGACTCGGTCTTCGTGATCCGCACCCTGCTCATCGACAACCACGACTCCTTCACCTGGAATCTCGTCCACGACCTGACCAGGGTGAACGGGGTCGCGCCGGTTGTCGTCCCCAATGACTGGGACCAGTGGGCGGTACAGGGGCCGGACCTGCTCGACACCTTCGACAACGTGGTGATCTCGCCCGGCCCCGGCACCCCGTTGAACCCGGCCGACGTGGGTATCGCACCGGAGGTCGTTACCGCGGCCGTCGAGCGCGACACCCCGGTTCTCGGGATATGCCTCGGCCACCAACTCATCGCGCACATGTACGGCGGGACCGTCGGCCCGGCCCTCGAACCGATCCACGGACGCCTGTCCCAGGTGACCCATTCCGGACGTGGAGTCTTCGCCGGTATCCCGGAGCCCTGCGACGTGGTGCGCTACCACTCCCTGGCAGTCTCCGACGTCCCGTCCGCCGTGACCGTGGACGCACGCAGCGAGGACGGCACCATCATGGGCCTCAGTGTGCCGGGCAAACTCCTGTGGGGCGTTCAGTTCCACCCCGAATCGGTGAAGACGCGGCACGGTCCGGAGCTGCTGGCGAACTTTGCCGAGATCACCCGCGACTCGGGCCGTGTGCGCCACGTGCGTAACCACGTCGTCCCATTGCAGGGGGTGGACGACACCCGCGCGTTCGCCGAGCCCCTCTTCCGTGCCCTGTACGAGGACGCGGAGCATGCCGTCTGGCTCGACGGGAACCGCGCCGGGGACGGCCGGGCCCGCTTCACCGTGATGGGTGCCGCGGACGGTCGCAACGCCGGGCCGTCGGCGGCCGTCGCGACCGCTGACGTGGCGGCAGGCACGGTGACGGTCACCCGCGGTGGGGACGGTGAGGGAGGTGAAGACGGCCACGATACCGAGGTGATCGAGCAGGACGTCCTGACCTGGTTGAAGGACGATCTCGCGCGCTGGAACATCCGTGGCGGGGGACTGGACGACGACCTCGTCGACGTCCGGGACGGCGAGCCCCCGTTCGCCTTCCAGCTGGGCTGGGTCGGGTACCTCGGGTACGGGGTCAAGGCCCAGTGCTCCCAGGGGGAGGGTGCCGCCAACTCCGTGCCTTCACCGGTGCCGGACGCAGGATTCGTGTTCCTCGACCGGGCGGTCGTGATCGACCACCGCTACGGCGAGGCGCACCTGCTGTACCTCGACAAACCACGCGAGCGAGGTGCCGGTCCCTGGGCGACGGCCGCCGAGACGGCATGGCGGGAGAAGACGGCCGCGCTGATCCGCCAGTTGTGCACGGACGACAGTCGGGATCCTGCGGAGGCGGTCCCGGACCCGCGGCCTGCGCTGCATGTCGCCATGCATGAACGGGACACCTACACGGACAAGGTGCGGAGGGTCCATGAACTCATCCGCCAGGGCGAGACCTACGAGGCCTGTCTGACCACCACCCTGGAGGCTGAACCGGCGTCCGGTGTGGACGTCCCCGACACCCTCGACCTCTACCACCGTCTACGACGTGACAACCCGGCTCCCTTCGCGTCCTACCTGCGACTGCCGGGGGCGACGGTGATGTCGACCTCGCCGGAGCGCTTCCTGCGAGTCGATGCGTCCGGCACGGTGACGTCCTCACCGATCAAGGGAACCCGGCCGGTCGGCGACACCGAGGAGGCCGACCTGAGGATCCGTGCCGAGCTGCAGGCCAGCGAGAAGGACCGTGCCGAGAACCTCATGATCGTCGACCTGGTCCGCCACGATTTGGGGCGGGTCGCCGCACCTGGGACGGTGCAGGTCCCGGAGCTGTTCAGCGTGGAGAGCTATGCCACGGTCCACCAGCTGGTCAGCACTGTCACCGCCACCCTCGACGAAGGACTCACCGGGGTGGACGCCGTGCGCGCCGCCTTCCCGCCCGGCTCGATGACTGGGGCGCCGAAGGAACGGACCATGCGCCTGCTGGAGGAGCTGGAGGACGGCCCACGCGGCGTCTACAGCGGAGCCATCGGTTACTTCTCGTTGGACGGGGCGGTGGACCTGTCCGTGGTGATCCGCACGCTCGTCGCCGAGACCGGAGCCGATACCAGCGCCGAGACCAGCGCAGGGGCCGGTGGTACAGGTGACGCACCGCGCTTCACCTACGGTGTGGGCGGAGCCGTGGTGATCCAGTCGGACCCGGACGCCGAGTACGACGAGACGGTCGTGAAGGCCACCCCGGTTCTTCGCCTGCAGTGACGCCGCTAGGCTCAGGGGCATGAATGGTGAAGACATCCGTGCCGCCTACGACACCGTCCGCGACGAGGTGGACGCCGCCGCCCGTGCGGCGGGACGCGACCCCTCCGAGGTCCGGCTCCTGCCGGTGAGCAAGACCGTGCCCGCGGAGCGGTTGCGCCTCGCGGTCGAGGCGGGGCTGACCGAACTGGCGGAGAACAAGCCCCAGGAGATCGGACGCAAGGCCGACGAGATGGCCGACCTGCCGGTGCGCTGGGTCGCGATCGGTCACCTGCAGACGAACAAAGCCAAGATCATCGCCGAGCACGCCGCCGAGTTCCAGGCCCTGGACTCCGTGCGTCTGGCGGAGGCGCTGCAGCGCCGGTTGGAGACGGCGGACCGCCAGCTGGACGTCCTGATCCAGGTGAACACTTCCGGGGAGGAGGCCAAGACCGGAGCCGCGCCGGAGGAGGTCGGGGAGATCCTAGCCGCCGCGGCGTCCTGCGACCGTCTGCGGG
>DXGC01000119.1 GCA_019114135.1 Candidatus Corynebacterium avicola | reverse complement strand
GGCAGGTAAGGTCGTCGACCTGTCGCCGACCGAGTTCAAGCTGCTGCGCTACCTGCTGATCAACTCAGAGGTCGTCGTCCCGAAGTCGAAGATCCTCGACGCGGTGTGGGAGTACGACTTCGGCGGCGACGGCAACGTCGTCGAGTCCTACGTCTCCTACCTGCGACGCAAGATCGACACCCAGGAGCCGCGACTGATCCACACCGTCCGCGGGGTGGGGTACGTCCTGCGTCTGCCGCGTAGCTGATGGCGTCCCCGTCCGACGGCCGGGCATGGAAGCTCGGCAGAGAGAAGACGACCCGGGACAGGGCGTCCTGGGGTACCCGGGACAAGCCCTACCCGGGCGTCTTCCTGTCGCACTACCCGCTGCGCGTCTCCCTGGTGTTGGTCATCGCGGTGCTCACCGCGCTCGGGCTGACCGTGTCCGGCACCGTCATCACCGGTATGACCCAGCGCTTTCTCACCGACCGGGTGGACGAGGAACTGTCGAGCAACCAGAAATTCGCGACGGAACAGACGCGCTCGTCGTGCGACAGGGAGCTCAGCGCCAACGACTATCTGGATTTGCTGGGTAATGGTCCGTCGACGGACATGTACTGGCAGATCGTCGGTGACCCTTGTGCGGACGAAAGTCCCAACAACATCAATGATTCGAAGCCGGATGTCTCCGCACTGGACAAGCCGACGAGCCCGGTGACGGTTCCGCCGACCTCGGACTCGGCGTCCTCCAGCTCATGGCGTGCCGCGGCCGTGGTCAACGACGAGGGTGAGGTTGTGGTCTTCGCGCTGCCGATGGACAGCGAGACCAAGATCATGAACCAGATGACCACCATGCTGGTCACCATCAGCCTTCTGATCCTCGCCGTGCTCATCGGGGCGTCGATGTTCCTGGTGCGCCGTGCGCTCCAGCCGCTGTACCACGTCGAACAGACGGCGGGACGCATCGCCCGCGGCCACCTCGACCAGCGTGTGCCGAACTGGTCGCCGCGCACCGAGGTCGGACGTCTCTCCGTGGCGCTGAACCGGATGCTCGCCCAGATCCAGGGTGCGTTCATCGCGGTGAATGAGTCGGAGCGTCAGGCGCGTGAGGCGGAGTCGTCCATGCGACGGTTCATCGGGGATGCGTCCCATGAGCTTCGCACCCCGCTGACCAGCGTGCGTGGGTACGCGGACCTGTACCGCTCCGGTGCCACCAACGACCCGGACATGGTCGTGGACCGGATCTCCGACGAGGCAGGACGCATGAGTCTGCTCGTCGAGGACCTGCTGACCCTGGTGCGGATGGACGAGGGGCGTCCGATGCGTGAGGACCCGGTGGACCTTCTGGAGCTGTCACTGTCGGCGGCGGAGAATGCCCGCGCCGGCTTCCCGGGCAGGGTCGTGCGGGTGCAGAACGACACCAGGTCGGTTCCGGTCACCGTGGGCGACAGTGCCCGACTGCACCAGGTTGTCGGCAACCTGGTGACCAATGCGCTGCGTCATGCAGGTGAGGACGCGACGGTGGACATCCGGCTGAGTCGCGTCGACGGTGAAGGCGACGGTATCTCCGCTGCCGACGGAGCGTCCGGTGACGGCGAGAGCGTCGGCATGATCGCTCTGGACATCTCCGACGACGGAACGGGTATCGCACCGAAGGACGTCCCGCACCTCTTCGAGCGCTTCTACCGTGCGGACGTCTCACGTTCCCGTGCCTCCGGCGGCTCGGGCCTGGGTCTGTCGATCGTCCAGCGACTGGTCGAGCGGCACAACGGCACGATCACCGTGGAGAGCGAGCTGGGCGAGGGGACGACCTTTCACATCCGGCTGCCCGCCTGGAAGGACGAAGGACTCGACGAGAGCTTCGACGATTTCGAGGGCGAGATCGATGGTGGGCTGGAGGGCGCCGAGGGCCCTGAGGAAGACGGCGAGGCCGGTGAGATCGATGGCGAGATCGCCGAGGGTGACGGTCAGGATGTGGTCGACAATGATGAGGCTGACTCGGCCTCGTCTTCAGACCCCGATTCCTCTGATTCCTCTGATTCCGAGGAGAAACCTTCGGCGTGGACGGACAAGCGTGCATGGGGTGACCGCCGCAACCCCGACTCCTGGGGCCGCTGAGCCTGCTCCAAGAGTACCGATGTCGGATTCCGGGAGTCCCGGTGTCGGAAAGGTGGAACCAAACGTCGGTTTTCCGCCCGTAGAGCAGCGATTCACCCCACCTTTCTGACAGGTGGAATGGGAGTAAGCGGGGGGAGGGACAGCTAGGCCGCGACGGCGGCCTTAGCCTCGGCGACAGTGGCGTCCTGGTGCAGGACGGTCGGCGGGGTCGCCAGAGCGTCCACAACCATCCGGCCCACGAGCGGACGGTGCGGCATCGCCGCGTGACCGAACTGGGCGTCCGGGAACTGCTCCTGGACCTCGACGACGCGGGTCGGGCCGTGGTGGGCGGGAATGCCGGTGAGCTCGTCGAAGGCGGTGAAGGCCACGGCCCGGTCGGCCGGCACGATCCGGTCGAAGCGGGTGATGATCTGGGTGACCGGCACCGTGGACTCTGCCGTGTACGGCAGCACCTCGGCCAGGGCCTCGGAGCCGACGACCTGGTCGACGAAGGCCGGGCACAACGCACGGTCGAACCCGCGGAACAGCGGGGACTCCGGCGGGCAGAACCACGGACGGGCCACGCCGCGGAAATCCGCGGCCAGACCCACCACGTGATTGACGCGACTATGCAGGTCATCCCCGTCGCCCTCGCCGTTGAGGATGCCGGACGCCGCCAGTGACAGCAGTCCACCCTGGGAGTGCCCGACCAGGTCGATGCTGCCGAAGCGGTCGGTCAGCACGGTCAGCTGGGCGACGATCTCCTCCAGGGACCACCGGATGTCGGTGGTCCCGCGGTGGCCGTAGGACACCGAGAGGACGGGGCGTCCGGACGTCTTGATGACCGGAGCGGACTCCTCGAAGTTCGCCCGGTTACCGGCGGTGCCGTGGACCAGGACGATCGGGGAGTTGGTGGAGGACGCTGCCGTGTCTGCGTTTTCTGCCATCTCCGAGTCCGCCCACGGAGACGCGGGCGCCTGGATCCGGCTCAGCACACGGCTGAGGATGGGCGGCTGGGATGATTGGAACATCCAACCATCATGACATGGGAGGGTCGGAAAACCCTAGTCGTGGCCTCTGGACTGTCGCCAAGGTCACGACTAGGGCCGCTGGTGGTGCGGGGAGATGGGTCGTCAGTCGCGGCGACGGGCGACCTGATCGTCCCGCGATGTCCACGCACCGATCGCCTGGCCGGCCAGCCAGGCCAGCACGGGACCGATCACCACGGTCAGTCCAACTCCGGTCCACTGCTGTCCGCTCAAGAATCCCGGCAGTTCCCCGTTCAGCCACAGCTTCGCTGCAGGCAGCAGGCCGGTGACAACACCGGCGACCGTCCCGACCGTGGCCACACTGACCGCCTGGGTGGCGGAGTAGCGACGCAGCATCCCGGGAGGCGCCCCCATCGCGGTGATCGTCGCCATGTCACGGCGCGACTCGGTGGCGGCCAACAGGACGACCAAGAGCACCGTGCCCAGAGTCAGGATCCAGCTCAGGACCACCGGGGTGATGGCGAATCCGGCGCGCACACCGTCGACACCGGGGGTCTCCACGTTCACGAAGTCGTTCTTCACCGGCCAGGCGCCGGAGCTGACCAGGATGGCACGGAGCGTCGAGACGTCGTGTTCGAGCGTCAGCATTGTGGAAATGTATTCGACATCCAGGTCCAGCGACTCCGCGGTGGCCTGGGAGATGGAGACGAGCGGAGCGCCCAAAGCACCGGAGGTCGATTCGATGACGACTGCCGGGACCTTCATGCTCTCCTCGACATCCGCGGATTCGTAGACGGAGTCCTCGACGGATGACTCCCCGAGCAGATCGATGCTGACCTGACCATCGGTGACCAGGTCCGGATCGCCGACGACAGCCTTGCCCTCGGCGAGTGCCTGTTCGGCGCGGGTGACGTCACGGGTGGGGATGTCCTTGAAGGCGGCGAAGGCCGAACCGTCGTGCACCGCGACATCCTGCTGCAGGGACATCCCGCGGACGTACGGTCCGTAAGGCGCTCCCTCGGGCACACGGTGCGGGTATACCTCGGGGTCACGGTAGCCGTCCGGTTGCTTGACTGAGGCCTTCAGCTCCTCCCCGCCGCGCTCCGCTCCACTCGCCGAGGAAACCGCGGTGCGGTCTGTGGCGTCGAGCTTGTCGGCGGCGGTGTCGATCTCCCGGGCGTAGATCGTCTCGTCCCCACCGACGGAGCCGGAGACGATCGCCACGTCCTTCTCGAATGCATTCGGCTCAGGATCGTCGAACGGCACCGATATCATCAACGCGGCCAGGAAGGTTACTCCGGAAATCGCGGCGATCGCCGGGATGGTGCGGTGATGATTGCGGTGTCCGTCACGGAACGCCAGGCGGGCAGCGGTGGACAGGCGGCCTCCTGACTGGGACATCGCCCAGACCAGCAGGCTTCCGCTCAAGATCACGCCGATGCCCAGCAGCGTCACACCGGGTACCAGCAGGTCGGGGTCGGCTGCGCATAAGATCACTCCCAGGATCAGGAAGGGGATGCCCACGAGCATCCGCTTACGGAAACCGGTCATGCGTTCACTGCCGCCGTCGGCCAGCGCCTGTACCGGGTCCTCGCGACCGGCCCGTCGGGCAGGGATCAGCGCGGAGGTTATCCCACAGATGACGGCGACGACGGTCACTGGGATCGCCACGTCCCACGCCCAGGTGAACTCGCCGCTGCTCTGGAAGCTGGACAGTCCGGCGCCGATGCCGACCGAGCCGAGCAGTCCCAGTGCAGCACCGACGAAGGACACCAGCACACCCTGGGCGAGCATGATCCGACGCAGGTCGGACGGTGCGGCACCGCCAGCACTCAGCAGTCCCATCGCATGACGCAGACGGCGCGCGGCGACAGCGAAGACCGGGGAGATCACCGCGGAGATCAACAGGACCATCAGCACGGTGACACTGATGACGACCAGTGCAGCATCGATATAGCCGGAGGATCCCGCGTACGACTGACTCCAGGACTCGAGGTCGATGAGTCGGTCGGACGAACTCTCCGGAGCTCTGAGCCAAGCGCCGTAGTCGTCGGTGGACAACTCAGACTCCGACTGGGAGAGAGACTCGTTGAAGTCCGTGCCAACGGTCGCGTCGGCGGGGTAGTGCCAGGTGATGCTGGCGGTGACGTCATCGGAGTCGGACGTGATGTCCGCGGCGTTGACGGCAGACTGGTTCCATGCGCGCGTCACTGAGGCAGTGAGTTCGGTCCCGTCGACAGTGACGGTGTCGCCGGTGGAGACATCGAGCAGGTAGGCGTCCTGCCCGGCGAGCTGGATCTCACCCCGGGGAACCATCGGGTCACCGCCGTCGGCGGGTGCTTCGATGGACCGGACGGTGATCTCCCCGTTCCTGTCTCCCTGAGAGGCGTCGGCTTCCTGGATGATGCTGGGAGACAGGGAGTCTGCCTGATCGCCGAGGACCTCGTGCAGGGTTACGCCCGTGGACTCCTTCCACTCGGCGGCGTCAGTGGGGCCATCGGGAGAGCCTGGTTCGTAATGAGGCTGGAACTCGACGTACCCGGCGGTGTCGAGGGGTGCGGTGGCGCCCTTGTAGTAGCTCTCGATCATGGAGAAGAACCCGACGACCAGTGCCACCGGCAGGGCGAAGAGCAGGACGCCGACGAGGGTGCGGATCTTGTGGCGGAGCAGGTCGCGCCGGGCGAGGCGCAGTGCGACCCCGGTACGACGCAGCCCTGCGGTCAACCGGTTCGGCTTTTGAGGGGAGGGAGTGGACGGCGTGTCTGACACAGGGCTCACCTCACGACCTTTCCGTCACGCAGGTGCACGGTGCGGTCCGCCCATGCGGCGAAGCGAGGCTCGTGGGTGACCAGCAGGCCGGCGGCGCCCTCGTCGATCCGGGAGCGGATCAGCGTCATCACTGACTCGGCGGTGACCGAGTCCAGGGCGCCCGTCGGCTCATCGGCGAGGATGAGGTGACGGTCGCCGATCAAGGCGCGGGCAACGGCGACGCGCTGCTGTTGGCCGCCGGAGATCTCCGAGGGGAAGCGGTCGGCGATGGCCGCCAGGTCGATCTCCTCCAGAGCGGCGACTGCGGCGGCGCGGGCGTCCTGCCGGGAGGTTCCGTGGAGCTCCAGCGGCAGCGAGATGTTCTCGGCGACGGTGAGCGTGGGGATCAGGTTGTAGTCCTGGAAGACGTAGCCGACGTGGGTGCGGCGCACCTCGGCGCGCGCTTTCGGGGTGAGGTGGGAGACGTCAACCCCGCCGATAAGGACGCGTCCCTCGCTGGCGGTGTCGAGGGTGCCGGCGACGTTGAGCAGGGTGGACTTTCCGGAACCGGACGGACCCATCACTGCGACCAGTTCCCCGGGTTCGACGGTGAGGGTGACGCGGTCGAGGGCGGTGACGACGGTGGGGCCGTCCTCGTGGAAACGGCTGACCTGGTCCATGTGTACTGCGGCGGCCTCGGTGGACCGGTCGGTGCCGGCGAGGCGTTGCGGGGAGAGTGGGGAGGAGGAGTTCGGGCGGCTCATGAGGGCTCCTGGGTGGCGTCGGTGGTGGGGAGTGCTACAGGGAACTGCTCGATCTGGTCGAGCCAACGGATCTGCGACTCCAGGTCGAAGATGCGGCGTTCCAGCTGCAGCCGGTCTGCTGCGGTGCTCGGCGGAATCTGGGTCTTGCGGACGGTCAGCTCCCGCAACTCACCGAGGACGGCGAGGCGTTGTTCGTGCAGGACGTCGGTGAAACTCAGGCCGGCGGGCATGGCGTCGGGCCTGGTGGCGGCGGCCATGGCGGTCTTGATGACCAGGTCGTCGCGGTCATTCGGCGGCGGCAGGATGGGCTCGCGCCACCAGTGGTTCAGTTCCGCCAGTCCGTCGTCGGTGGGGGCGAAGGTCTCGGTGTGGCGTCCTGCCTGGCGACCGGATTTCTCGGGGGCCGAGTCGGTGTCTGTCACTTCGACGAGGCCGTCGCGGACCAGGCGTTGGACGGTCTGGTACACCTGGCCGACGTTCACGGGCCAGGTGTCCTGGGTGCGTTCTTCGAAGGTGCTCTTCAATTGGCCTACGCTGGCCGGACGCTCAGCCAGCAGGCTCAGTAGAGCGAACTTGATGGACATGGGCTACCAGTTTCCGTTCGTTTCCAGTTTGGAGGCGTTACCCGGCGAAGCTCCGTGAGTTACTTACCGGGTAAGTTACCCGGTAACTTACCGAGTAAGTAGATTGGTTGCAAGGGGGCCCGGTAAAGATCTGACGCAGAGGGAAGATGGCGAGTCCCGGAACGCTGGGGCATTGGGGTGCCTCAGCCGCTAGTCGCTCAGCCCCTCCTCGAGGATCCGGACGACCAGTTCCTGGACCTGCTCGTTCGCCGGCATTTCGTCGTGGCGGACGCGTCCGACCCCGTGGTCCTGGACGAAGGCGTTCCACACCCGCGCCGGGGAGGAGTCTGAGTCAGCGTCAGCATCGGAGTCCGCCTTCAGGAACGCCGTCTCGAAGGGCACCACCGTGGTGTCGTTGCGTGTGGCCAGGCAGGAGTACCGGATCCCCGGCCGGGTCTCCGGCCCGGTCGTCATCGTGGTGATCAGCGGCGACCCCACCACCTGCTGCATCCCGGCAGGACCCATGAACCGCGTCACCACCGATTCCGCCACCCGCGCGGTCGCCTCATTGGCGGTCAGCACGTCCGCCAGCAGCCCCCGTACCGTGGTGCCGTGGTGCGGGGAGGACAGCGTGACCAGGTGGTGCACCTTGTCCGCGCCGCCCATCTCGTTGATCCAGTACCGGGCGATCAGGCCACCCTGGGAGTGCCCGACGATGTCGAGCTTCTCGGCGCCGGTCGCCGAGAGCACCTGCTTCAGGTAGGCGTCGATGTCCGTGGCAGATTCCAGGACGTCCTGCGTCCCGTGCATCCCGTAGTCGGGGGCGAAGACGGCGTAGCCCTGTTCCCGCAGGGTGAGGACCAGGTTCTGCCACTGGTTCTTCGCCGAGATCGTGCCGTGGATCAGCACCACCGGGTACGGACGCTCCGGCGAGGGCTTCGCATGCCACAGGTCGTCGACGCAGCCCACCGTGTAGGCCCGCGCGCCGATCGGCATTCCTTCAGGACGCCCCGGCAGCTGCGGGGTCTTCGGCAGCAGGCGGGACGGCAGCTCCAGGGTGTTGCGTACCCCATCGGTGAAGTTCGACAGCTGCTCCAGGAAGGACTTCGCCGGACCCTGCGTCTCCCGTTCCTTCTGGTTCTGCTGATCCAGGATGTCGGAGCTTTCTGCGATCGCCTGGGTGATGGAGTCGATCGTCTCGTCGTCGAGGACGTCCCCGGTCAACTCCACCTGCTCGCGGACGTTCTCGCCCAACTGCTCCAGGAGGTCGTCGGCGATCCTGGGGCGCCGGGGGCTCTCGTCCTTCTTTCCCATTACCGGATACTCACTCGCCCGCGTCACCGTCAGCGACACCGTCGACGCCCTGGGCGCGGAGGCCGGCGCGGATCTTCTCGGCGGCGGCGTCCATCTGGGCGGGGTCGGTGTCGTTCATGCCGAGTGCGTTGGCCAGGTTGTAGCCGGACATGTCGGCGGCGGGGAAGACGTGGATGTGGGCGTGGGGCACCTCGAAGCCGGCGATGAGGTAACCGGCGCGCGGAGCGTCGAACTCGTCGACGATGGCCTTGCCCACGTACTGCGCCACCTCGTTGAGGTGTCCCCACAGCGCAGGGTCGGCGTCGGTCCACTTGTCGACCTCCTCGACCGGAACGACCAGTGTGTGACCGTAGGCGACCGGTTCGATGGTCAGGAACGCGGCGACGGTCTCGTCGCGGTAGACGAAGCGTCCGGGCAGCTCGCCGGAGATGATCTTGCTGAACACTGATGGTGCTGTGGACTCGGTAGACATGCTCTCGATCGTAGCGGTTAAACTCGGTGACCATGCGCACACTCGTCATCGGCAACGGAGCCCGCGAACACGCCCTGGCCTACTCACTCTCCACCGACCCGCAGGTCTCCGAGCTGCATGTCGCCCCCGGAAACCCCGGCATCGCCGGTGTCGCCACACAGCACCCCGGGATCAAGGGCGATGACGCCGAGGCCGTCGTGGCCCTGGCCCGTGAGCTCGCCGCCGAGCTGGTCGTCATCGGACCGGAGATCCCGCTGGTCGCCGGTGTCGCCGACGCCCTGCGAGCCGAGGGGTTCAACGTCTTCGGCCCCTCGGCCTCCGCCGCCCGCATCGAGGGCTCCAAGGCCTTCGCCAAGAACATCATGGCCACCGCCGGCGTGCGGACCGCCCACGCCGAGCCGGTCCTCCCGGGGGCGTCGGACGAGGACATCGCTGCCGCCATCGACCGCTTCGGCCCGACCTGGGTCGTCAAGGACGACGGCCTGGCCGGTGGTAAGGGCGTGGTGGTCACGCCCGACCGGGACGCCGCGATCGCCCACGTCCACGACGTCCACGCCGGCGGTAACCCGGTGCTGCTCGAGAGCTTCCTCGACGGCCCGGAGGTCTCTCTGTTCTGCCTGGTCGACGGCGAGACCGTCGTCCCTCTGCTGCCGGCCCAGGACCACAAGCGCGTCGGCGACAACGACGAGGGCCCGAACACCGGCGGCATGGGCGCCTACACCCCGCTGCCGTGGCTGCCGGCCGACGGTGTGCAGCGCATCGTCGACGAGGTCTGCGTCCCGGTCGCCAAGCAGATGGTGGCCGAGGGCTGCCCGTTCTCCGGACTGCTCTACGCCGGTCTGGCCTGGGGCTCGGAGGGTCCGGCCGTGGTGGAGTTCAACTGCCGCTTCGGTGACCCGGAGACCCAGGCGGTGCTCGACATGCTGGAGACCCCGCTGGGCGGGGTGCTCAACGCCGTCGCCACCGGCACCCTGGACCAGCTGGAGCCGCTGACCTGGCGTGACGGTTACGCGGTCACCGTGGTGCTCGCTGCCGAGGGCTACCCGGAGTCCCCGGTCACCGGAGCACCGATCTCGGGCGCCGCCGCCGGCGACGAGGCCCGCGGCGTGCGTGCCGCCGGAGTCGCCGACGACCCGGAGCGTGAGGGTGGCCTGGTGTCCGCCGGCGGTCGCGTCCTCAACGTCATCGCCCACGGCGCGACGTTGGAGGAGGCCCGTGCGGGCGCCTACGCCGAGCTGGAGAAGATCGATCTGCCCGGCGGACATTTCCGCTCCGACATCGGTCTGGCCGCCGTCGAAGGCCGGATCAGCATCCCGGAGTAGAGCGGGGTACAAAGGGAGATCATGCGAGACAGGAGCAGTAGACGTATCACCCGCGCGGCCATGGCGCTGACGATGTCGTTGGCGGCCGGTGCCGGACTGGCCGCCTGCGGCAGCGACGACGGTGACGGCGGTAGCGGCAGTGGTGGGAGTGGCGGTGGCGGCAGCGCCGGTAACGGTGATCCGTCACCGTCCGACCTGATGCTCACTGACTCCGCCTCGCCCGCGGGCTACAGCTGGAACGATGTCGCCGAGGTCCTCGGCGACGACGAGCAGTTCAACGAGCTCAGCGAGATCGCCGACGCCACCGTCACCGACCCGGAGGAATGCTCCACGCTGTCTCCGTCCGCGGTGAGCGTCCTGATGGACCTGCGCGAGGATTCCGACACCACCGCCGGGGTGGAGTTCCTGCCGCATGACGAGACCGACCCTGCGGTGGTGCAGGCCATGGTCTCCACCGACCCGGAGGCACTCGCAGTGCCGGACGATCTGTCGGCGTGCGAGACCTTCACCCAGCACAACGAGGTCGACCCGGGTACCCCGGAGACCACCTACGAGGTCTCCGCCGAGGACACCAACGTGCAAGGCGCGGAGAACGCGCGGGTGATCACCATCATCAGCGATTCGCAGTCCCCGGGTGGGGACGAGCCGACCTCCCTGGTCGTCGGCAACGTCGGGGACATCCCTTTCCGGGTGTCGGCCAGCGGCATCGAGGAGCCGAGGATCCTGATGGACATCGTGGACCGCCAGGTGGACCAGATCATCGAGGTCACCGGTGAACCTGAGGACTCGGCTGACTCAACTGAGTCCACTGAGTCGACTGAGTCAACCGAGTCGACTGATTCCACTGAGTCTGAAAACCCGGAAGAATAGCCGGGGGAGACGGGGCACATGTTCGGACGACTGCGGAACAAGCGCGCGGCAGCATCCGCTGATTCCGCAAAGGCCTCCGGGGCCACTGCGGAGCTGCTGACCGGGTCGGCGGAGCTGGCCGATGAGCTGCGCCGGGCTCTCATCCGCGTCGAATGCGGACACACTGAGGTCAGCGTGGACGAAGACTCCCGTCCCGTGCTGTCGTTGCAGGTCGAGGACATGGATGCCGCGGTCGCGCTGGGGCGCTCGCCGCTCTGTCTGGTGCTCACCGCAGACTGGGACGGTGTGCTCGAGGGGGAACGCTGCGCAGAGGTTCACCGCAGCGTCCTGAACGACTGGAACGCCGCGCACACGGTGCCCCGGGCGGTGGCGGTACTCGACGCCGACGGCGAGGCGCGTGTCCACCTCGACACCGTGATGGACTGTTCCGCCGGAGCGACTCCGGCGCAGGTCGACGAGTGGGTGCGTCGGGCGCTGGCGGGGCTGTCGCAGGTCACGGAGTTCCTCGACGAGGAGTACCCGGATGCGCGGCGGGTCGGGTCGCCGGACGACGACGCTCAGGAAGACACCGAGGTCACCGAGGTCGCCGACACCGCCGAGCTTGTCGCTGGAGAGAAGGTCACCCTCGACCGCATCGCCGCGGTGCTCCCCGGCGAGACGGTGAGCATCAAGGAGGACGGGGCGTCCGGACGCCGCGGCAACGGCTACGTCCGCACGGTTGGCGCCGCCGCCCCCGACATCGCCCTGCACGACGGCACCCTCGCGGTGACCACCGGAGCGGCCTTCGGCGACACCGGCGAGGTGCCGGACGATGCGGTGGCATGGCTGCACGCCGTGTGCGCCCAGGTGAACACGGAGCCTGACGGGGTGGTCAGTGTGGTCACCGTGGATGAAGGAGAGATCATCATGACCTGTGCGCTGCACCGGCCGGTGGGGGCGGGGATGGGTGAGGCACAGCTGTCCGCGGTGATCACCGCCGCACGGGAGCAGGTCGGTCACCGCTTCTCCGGCCTGGTCGCCGAGGTCACCGGTGGGGTGGACGATGCCTGAGGGGCATGTCATCCACCGACTGGCCCGCATGCTGAACAAGGAGTTCGCCGGGAAGTCGGTCCAGGTCAGCTCCCCGCAGGGGCGCTGGTCGACCGAGGCGTCCATGCTCGACGGCTCCGTCATGGAGGAGGCCGAGGCCTGGGGCAAGCACCTGTTCATCCACTTCCCGGCCGGCATCGTGCACATCCACCTGGGGCTGATCGGCACCCTGCAGTTCGAGCCGCTGGCGGAACCCCGTGGTCAGGTGCGGTTGCGCATCGCCGACGATGGCGTCGCCGCGGACCTACGAGGGCCGCAGCGCTGCGTCCTGATCGACCCTGCGGAGCAGGACGCTGCGCTGGCGAAGCTCGGCGCGGACCCGCTGCGACCAGTGGACCCGGAGAAACTGGCGACGGTGTTCGCCCGCACCCGACGTTCGACGAAGCCCATCGGCGCGCTGTTGATGGACCAGTCGCTGTACCACGGGGTCGGCAGCATCTACCGCACCGAGGTGCTGTTCCGGCTGGGGTTGAACCCCACGTTGCCGGGGAAGTCCCTGAGCGAGGAGGAACTCACCGCGATCTGGTACGACATGGTGGCACTGATGGCGGAAGGGGAGGAGACCGGACGCATCGACACGGTGCGTCCGGAGCACACCCCGGAGGCGATGGGGCGGGAGCCGCGCAAGGACGACCACGGCGGCGAGGTGTACGTCTACCGACGTGCCGGGCTTCCGTGCCACGTGTGTGGGACGCCGGTGGAGACCGGGGAGATGGACGCCCGGAAGATCTACTGGTGCCCGGTCTGTCAGCCGGCGTAGCTGTATCTCCCCGGGATCACGCGACGTCGATGGTGCAGGTTTCGGGGTCGCCGTCGACGTGAGTCGCCGTCACCTCGATGTGGTCGATCTCCTCGTTGGGGGTGCCCGTCGACAGAGA
>DXGC01000118.1 GCA_019114135.1 Candidatus Corynebacterium avicola | reverse complement strand
TGACGATGCAGCATCCTCTGCCGGAGAGGTCGACACCTCCCCGCTCCACACCGACGCAGATGGTCTGCTCGAGCGCCTCGAAGAGGTCTCCCGCCAGGCCCAGGTCACCAGCGACGAGGTCGAGGAGAACCGCGCCGAGATCGAGGACGCACGCGGGCGGCTCGACGCCACCAACCGCACCTCCGAGCGACTCACCGCAGAGGTCGACCGTGCCCGCGCCGCCGTCGAGGACTCCCGCACCCCGGTCACCGAGCTGTCCCAGTCCCTCTACCGCGGTGCCGTCATCGACCCGGTCACCGCGGTCGCCGGTGCGTCCAACCCACAGGACGCCATCGACCGTCGGGCCTTCGCCAGTGCGCTCAACGCCGACCGCTCCGGCAAGCTCGCCGATCTGCAGGACAGTCTGCGCGAGGCCGACGAGCAGGAGAGCCGGGCGCAGCGCGCCAAGGCCTCCGCCGACTTCCAGCTCAGCGTGCTGCAATCCCAGGAGCGTGAGCTTGAGGAGCGCACCGATGCCCTGGAGGAGCTCAAGACCCAGATCGCCACGGCCGTCGACGGCCTCAGCCCGGAGGAGAAGCGTCGCTGGGCAGACCGGAATGGCCCGATCGACGTCGACGTCAAGGAGTTCCTGGGTGAGCTCACCGATGCCTCCGGCGTGGTCGGCGCGGCGATGTCCAAGCTCGGTTCCCCGTACTCCTGGGGTGCCACCGGGCCGGATTCCTTCGACTGCTCCGGGCTGATGTTCTGGGCCTACCAGCAGAGCGGCAAGTCGATCCCGCGTACCTCCTCCGCACAGATCGCCGGCGGCACCTCGGTGTCGCGCGGGGACCTGCAGCCCGGCGACATCGTCGGCTTCTACCCGGGGGTGACCCACGTCGGCATGTACATCGGCGACGGTCAGATCGTCCACGCCTCGGACTACGGCATCCCGGTCCAGGTCGTCAGCGTGGACAGCATGCCGTTCGCCGGCGCCGCCCGGTACTAGTCACCCATGCCCGGTAGTCACAGCAAGGTCCTCCTGGTCACGAACGACTTCCCGCCGACCTTCGGCGGGATCCAGAGCTACCTGCGCGACTACTGCGCCGAACTCGACAGGCGCAGCCCCGGCACCCTCACGGTCTTCGCTTCCACGCAGGACGAGGACGCGGCCGCCGGGTACGACGCCTCCCTGCCCTACGACGTCGTCCGGTGGCCACGGAAGATCATGTTGCCCACCCCGGCGACCGCACGCCGGATGGCGCAGCTCATCGAGGAACGAGACATCGACACCGTCTGGTTCGGTTCCTCGACCCCGATGGCCCTGATGGGCGCCGCCGCCCGCCGGGCCGGGGCCTCCCGCGTCGTCGCCTCCACCCACGGCCACGAGGTCGGCTGGTCCATGGTGCCGGGAGGACGTGCGGTCCTGCGCGCCATCGGACGCCGGACGGACTGCCTGACCTACGTCTCCCGCTACGCCCGCAACCGTTTCCGTGGCTGCTTCGGCCCCGACGTCGCCTGGGAGCCGATGCCCGGCGGGGTCGACTCCACGGTGTTCCGGCCGGACCCCCTGGGACGCGACACTGTCCGGGCCCGTCACGGCATCGACGACCGCAGGGTCATCGTGTGTGTCTCCCGGGTGGTCGCCCGCAAGGGCCAGGACACCCTCGTCGAGGCACTCCCGCAGATCCTGCGGGACGTCCCGGACGCCCACCTGCTCATCGTCGGTCCTGGCGAGTACGCCGAGACCCTGCGCGACCGCGCCGACGCCCTGGGCGTGTCCGGAAACGTCACACTCACCGGTCCGGTGGACTACGCCGAACTGGTCGCGTACTACTGCGCCGGCGACGTCTTCGCCATGCCGGTACGCACCCAGGGCGGCGGCTTCAGCGTCGAAGGTCTGGGCATCGTCTTCCTCGAGTCCCAGGCCTGCGGCGTCCCGACGATCGCCGGTGACGGGGGAGGGGCCCCCGAGACCGTCCAGGACGGGGTCACCGGGGACGTCGTCGACGGCACCGACCTGCCTGCCGTGGCCTCCTGCGTGGCCGCCCTGCTCACCGACACCGACCGCGCCCGCTCCTACGCCGAGCGGGGACGCGCCTACGTGCAGGACGCCTGGAACTGGGACGTGCTGGGCCGTCAGCTGTCGGCGGTGCTCGACGGACGCGGTGCACACCCCGGACGACACAGTTGGAACTGGCGCGCGTGACCGATATCCTAGGACAAATGTCCGCCACCTCATCCCTGACCATCGGTATCGACATCGGTGGCACCAATCTCCGCGCCGCCGTCGTCTCCCCCGACGGCCAGATCCTCGACGTCGAGCAGTTGCCGACCCCGAGTTCGGTGGAGGCGCTGGAGAAGGGGATCACGCTGGTGGTCTCGGCCCTGCGGGAGCGCCACGAGGTGTCGGCCGTGGGACTCGCCGTCGCCGGCTTCATCACCGCCGAACAGGACCGGGTGCGTTTCGCACCGCACCTGCCGTGGCGCGACAGCGACGTGCGCGACCGGCTGTCCTCGCGGCTGGGACTGCCGGTCGTCCTGGAGCACGACGCGAACGCCGCGGCATGGGGCGAGAACATCCTCGGGCCCGGACAGGACGCCTCGACCTGGGTGCTCTTCGCCGTCGGCACCGGTATCGGTGGGGCACTGGTGCAGGACGGTGTGCTCTACCGCGGCGCCTACGGCACCGCCCCGGAGTTCGGCCACCTCACCGTCGTCCCCGGCGGCCGGGCGTGCCCCTGCGGCAAGCGTGGTTGCCTGGAGCGGTACTGCTCCGGCAGCGGCCTGGAACTGACCGCCCTGGAGTTCATCGCCACCGGTCGGCACCCGGAGAGCCTGCTGTCCCAGCTCTACCAGTCCCGCCCGGAGGAGATCACTGGACGCAGCATCGTCGGCCTCGCCCGCGACGGCGACATCCTGGCCGCCGAGGTGATCGAGGACTTCGCCCGCTGGCTCGGCCGCGGTCTGTCGGTCGTCCAGGACATCCTCGACCCCGAGCTGATCGTCCTGGGTGGTGGCGTCGCCGCCGACGCCGACCTCTACCTGCCCTTCGCACGTGAGGAGATGGGCTCCACCGTCGTCGGTGCAGGATTCCGTCCGGTCGCCCGCGTGGAACCCGCCAGCCTGGGCTCCGAGGCAGGTATGATCGGTGCGGCGCTTCTTGCGGGGCAGCCCGCAGTCATTTCGCGAAAGGGATAGCAAACGTGCAGAACCGCACTTACTGGTGGTTGAAGAACGTGTTCATCGGGCCGTGGCTGTGGGTCCTCAACCGTCCGTTCGCCAAGGGGCTGGAGAACATCCCGGCGGAGGGGCAGGTCGTCCTCGCCTCGAACCACCTGGCCGTCATGGACTCGCTGTACTTCCCGCTGCTGTCGAAGCGGCAGCTCACCTTCCTGGCGAAGAAGGAGTACTTCACCACCCCCGGTTTCGCCGGTGGTATCCAGAAGTGGTTCTTCTCCTCCGTCGGCCAGGTCCCGATCGACCGTGGTGACAAGGACTCCCAGGACGCCGCGCTGAACACCGCCCTGAAGGTGCTGGAGAAGGGCGACCCGCTGGGCATGTACCCGGAGGGCACCCGCTCGCCCGACGGGCGTCTCTACCGCGGCAAGACCGGCATGGCGCGTATCGCCCTGGCCTCCGGGGCACCGGTCTACCCGGTGGCGATGATCGACACGGAGAAGGCCAACGTCGCCGGCTCCTGGCTGCTGCGTCCCTACCGCGTCGGCGTCCTCGTCGGTGACTGCATCGACCCGGCCGACTTCGCCGACGCCGGTGACGAGTACGCCCAGGCCCGCGCCCTGACCAACTACGTGATGGAGCGGATCGCGGAACTCTCCGGCCAGGAGTACGTGGAGTCCACCTACGCCGCGGACGTCAAGAAGGCCCTGGAGGCGGGGGAGGGCTACCCGGAGGGTACCGAGCCGGGGACCGGACGCTCGCTCGCGCCGAAGCCCAAGCCGCGCTTCCTGCGGTTCCGCCTGTAGACCAGTCCCCACAGCAGCCACAGCACACCGAGCAGCACGTACCCGGAGCCGGTGACCTGCATCCACCCCGACCAGTCCAACTCGGACAGTCCGTGGGCGGGGAAGAAGAGGTGCGCCGGCACCAGGGAGACCACCACGGTGACCACCGCCAGTACGGCGGCTCCGCGGCTGCGGTACACGGACCAGTGGTGCCAGGCGACCAGGAGCATCGGCAGCACCCACACCCAGTGGTGCGCCCAGCTCACCGGTGAGAGAAGCAGGGCCAGCAGGGCATTGGTGCACACCGCCGCAGCGTGGGCCCCGTCGGCGACCTGGCGCAGCATCACCAGCACCACCGCGACGAAGACGACCGCGAGCGCGACGTACCAGACGGTTGTGGCGTCGGGGTCTCCGCTGATGCGTGCGACCATGCCACGGATCGACTGGTTCGCCGCATAGGAGAGTCCGCCGATCCGACCGGGGTCGGAGATGGTCTCGGTCCAGTACTGCGAGGACTGCGACGGCAGCACCAGCCAGGCAAGGGCGGTGAACCCGATTCCCGAGACCACACTCACCGCCGCCTGACGCCACTGACGGTTGACCAGGAAGTACAGGCCGAAGACGGCCGGGGTGAGCTTGACCGCTGCAGCGAGACCGATGAGCATCCCCCGCGGCCAGAAGGTCCTCGGCAGCAGGAGGTCGGCGATGACCAGCAGCATCAGCAGGATGTTGACCTGCCCGTAGAGCAGGGTGTGGGTCACCGGCCACATCCAGATGACCAGCGGAAGCAGCAGGAGGCCGATGGTCCAGACTCTCCGACGGTCGAGCCGGTCACGTCCCCCCTCGACGGTGACGGCGTCCAGAACGATCACGGTGACGAGCACCAGCGCCATCGCGCTGACGATCGCGAAGGGGATGTACCCCACCCAGCTGGGGACCAGGGCGATCGGCACGAACAGCAGCGCCGACAACGGGGGATAGGTGAAGGGAAGCTCGATGCCCCCGGCGGGGAAGGAACCCTCGTACAGCGGCACACCGTCGAGGACGGCCCGGCCGCCGGCACGGTAGACGTCGAAGTCGAGGTGGTAGGTGAAGGCGTCGTCGAGGAAGCTGCGGGCGACACCGATCGCGGCGACGGCGACCGCGACGGCGACGAAGACGGGGAGGGGGATGCGCTTGTCCACGTGGGGTAAGACTACCCCGCAACGTCCGAATTGATTGGGTGACGCTCATGGGGCAACCTTGTCAGACGTGACGGAACGTTCAGAGGAGCCACGGGTGCAGTCGCCCGCACCCACACCGTCGGTCAAAGCGCCGACCTTCACCGGCGGCAACCGCCTGCTGTGGGCCGACTGCGCCAAGGGCATGTCGATCATCGCGGTCTGCTACATGCACGTGGTCACCGGGATCCCCGGGGCGTCCCAGACCGGCTGGCACTGGCTGAACGATTTCATGGACCCGATCCGGATGCCGATGTTCTTCCTGGTCTCCGGCCTCTTCGCCCACCGCGTCATCGAACGCACCCTGGGCGACCTGTGGTTCCGTCGCCTGTGGTTCCTGCTGGTTCCCTACCTGGTGTTCAGCCCCTTCGCCGCGTCGATCCGGCTGATCATCGACGACAAGTTCAGCGTGCCGAACCTGCTTCGGGCCATCATCGTCGGCGACCCGGGAACCTGGTTCCTGTACGTGCTCATCATCTTCAACATCCTGGCCTGCCTCACCCGGCGGCTGCCCCCGCTGGCGGCCGTGGCTCTCTCGGTGGTCCCGGCACTCGTCGTGGCACTCACCCAGATGGCGGCCTACAACGAGATCACCCACATCACCCAGTACCTGCCGGCCTTCTTCCTGGGCCTGCATTTCCGCACGGTCTTCCTGCACCTCGCGAGGCTGGCGAAGGACCCGCGGGTGATCATCGCCTTCGTCGTCCTGTACGTCGGCTGGGAGTGGGTCTACGGACTCGTCGCCGACATCGTCAACCCCGACGGCTGGACGGAGGTCGAGCGCTCGGTCATGAGTGTCATGGGGCTGGTACGCACCGTCACCGCGGTGCCGATGGGCATCCTCGTCGCGGTGTGGATCTCCAGGATCCCCGGTGTGCGTCAGGTCTTCTCCGCGATCGGACGCAACACCCTCCCGATCTACGTCTCCCACCAGATCGCCCTCTTCCTGGTCAACTCCCACCTCCTGCCGTGGATGGCCGAGACGAACTCGGACGCCTTCGGGTTCGTCATGGAGTTGCACCCGCGGGTGATCATCGGCCTGCTGACCTGTGCGCTCAGCGGATACATCTTCTACCGGCTGGGCAAGGTCCCGCGGGCGCGGTGGATCCTCTACCCGCCGCCGCTGCCCCGTCGGCACCGGACCGCGGCCACAGACTAAGATCAGTTCCGTGCGCTACTTCTACGACACCGAGTTCATTGAGGACGGCACCGTCATCGACCTGGTGTCGATCGGTGTCGTCGCCGAGGACGGCCGGGAGTTCTACGCCGTCTCCACCGAGTTCGACGAACGCCAGGCCGGTGACTGGGTGCGTCGGCACGTCCTGCCCCTGCTGCCGCCACGGTCGGACGCGGCCTGGATGTCGCGGGCGGAGATCCGCCGGCGCCTCTTCGAGTTCCTGGTTCCCGACCACCGGCAGGGGGACTGGCTGCCGGCGTCGAAGCGTCCTGAACTGTGGGCGTGGGTCGGCGCCTACGACCATGTCGCGCTGGCCCAGCTGTGGGGGGACATGACCGAGCTTCCGGCCGAGCTCCCGCGCTTCACCCGGGAGCTCAAGCAGCTCTGGGAGTTCGCCGGACGACCTGCCCTTCCGGAGCAGGCAGGGGCCGCCCACGACGCCCTGCAGGACGCGCGGTTCAACGTGGTCAAGTACCGGCTCTCCGCGCAGGCCATGGGGTCCCGACGCTGACGTGACCGGTAACACCCGGCCGGTTCACCATCTGGACGGGTCATCTCGTATGATGGCATCCATGGGTTGGACTATTGACGCACCACTTGACGATCTCCCTGATCTGCCGCCGCTGCCCGGCGAACTCGAGCAGCGATTCCAGGACACGATTTCCCGCGACGCCAAACAGCAGCCGTCGTGGGACCAGGGGCATGCCGACCGCGTCCGTAAGATCCTCGAGTCGGTTCCGCCGATCGTGGTGGCGCCGGAGGTCCGCAAGCTCAAGGAGCAGCTGCGGGACGTTGCCCTCGGCAAGGCGTTCCTGCTGCAGGGCGGCGACTGTGCCGAGACCTTCGAGACCAACACTGAGCCGCACATCCGCGGCAACATCAAGACGCTGCTGCAGATGGCGGTCGTCCTGACCTACGGCGCCTCCACCCCCGTGGTGAAGATGGCCCGCATCGCCGGCCAGTACGCCAAGCCCCGCTCAGCGGACAAGGACTCCAACGGTCTGCTGAACTACCGCGGTGACATCGTCAACGGCATCGAGGCCACCGAGGAGGGACGTCGCCACGACCCCTCCCGCATGGTGCGCGCCTACGCCAACTCCGGCGCGGCGATGAACCTGGTCCGTTCCCTGACCGGCTCGGGCACCGCCGACCTCGCCAAGCTGCACGAGTGGAACCGTGAGTTCGTCGCGAACTCCCGTGCCGGCGCCCGCTACGAGGCACTGGCCGGGGAGATCGAGCGCGGCCTGGAGTTCATGGCCGCCTGCGGAGTCAACGACTCCACCCTGCAGACCGCCGACATCTACTGCTCCCACGAGGCACTGCTGCGCGACTACGAGCGCGCCATGCTGCGTCTGGCCCATGACGAGGACGGCGACGACGCCCTCTACAACCTCTCCGCCCACCAGCTGTGGATCGGCGAGCGCACCCGTGGCCTCGAGGACTTCCACATCGCCCTGGCTGCCCTGATCGGGAACCCGGTCGGCGTGAAGATCGGCCCGACGACCACCCCGGAGGAGGCCGTCGCCTACGTCGAGAAGATCGACCCGAACAACGAGCCGGGCCGCCTTACCCTGATCTCCCGCATGGGCTACGACAAGATCCGTGAGGCCCTGCCCCCGATCGTCGAGGCCGTCGAGGCCACGGGCCACAAGGTCATCTGGCAGTGCGACCCGATGCACGGCAACACCTACACCTCCTCCAACGGCTACAAGACCCGCGACTTCGACCGCATCATCGACGAGGTCCAGGGCTTCTTCGAGGTGCACCGTGCCGCAGGGTCCCACCCGGGCGGCGTGCACATCGAGTTCACCGGTGAGGACGTCACCGAGGTCGTCGGTGGCGCCCAGGACATCACCGACCTGGACCTGCCGTCCCGCTACGCCACGGTCGTCGACCCGCGACTGAACACCCAGCAGGCCCTCGAGCTCGCCTTCCTCGTCGCCGAGATGCTGCGTAAGTAAGGCAGCTATATCGTGCGCAGCGTGACCGTGTCACCGAGTGCGGCGCGGCTGGTCGGCCCGGGCGACTGAGTGATCACCCGGCCGTTCTCCCGGCCGTCGACCTCGACCTCGAGTCCTTCGTCCTCCAGGATCTCCCGGGCGCTGTCGACCGAGCGTCCGATGACGATCGGCACGCGCACCATCGTGGACTCGTGCAGCGTGACCGTCGTGGACTCGGCCGGGTCGATCCGGGTGCCCGCCGACGGCTCCTGCGAGGCGATGTCACCGGCGTCCACGGAGGTGTCTGAGGTTCCTTCGCCGGTGGACGGGGACAGGCCCAGCTCACGGAGCTCCTCGGCGGCCTTCTCGGCGCTCTTGCCCTCAAGGTCCGGCACGGTGACCGCGTTCGACAGCACCAGGGTCACCGGGGACTTGCCGGGGATCTCCTTGCCGGCGTCCACGTCGGTGCCGATGGCGTCGCCGCCGTCGACGTCCTCGTCGAAATTCTCGGTGACCTCGCCGACGGTCAGCCCGGCCCGCTCGATGGCGCGACGCGCCTGGTCCTCGGACATCCCGGAGACGTCGGGCACGGTGACCGGTTCGGCGCCCTTGCTGAGTTGGATGGTCACCTCGGTCCCTGTGTCGACCTCCTCGCCGGCACCGGGGGAGAGCTCGGCGATGTCGCCGGTCTCCACGTCGTCGGAGTAGACCTCCTCGCCGACGGTCCAGGTCAGCGTCCGGTCCTCCAGGCGCTTCTGGTAGGACTCCAGCGTGTCCGCGGCCCCCGGCTGCGGGACGGTCGGGCGTCCCTGGGAGACCAGCACGGCGACCTCGTCGCCGCGGGGCACGCGTTCGCCGGCGCCCGGGTCGGTGCCGGTCACCTCGTCCGCGGGCTCATCGTCGGAGTAGACCTGGGAGATGGTGGAGGCGAAGCCGGCGGCCTCGATACTGGCCTGCGCGCCGGAGGCGTCCTGGCCGAGGACTTCGGGCACCTCGCCGTAGCGTCCTGAGGTGACCCACCAACCGGCGACCGCCACCGCGACGATCAGTCCGATGAGCAGCACACCCCAGACAACGTTCGCGACCGGACTACGGTTGGTCAGGCCAGGACGCTTCGACGGCCGCGGTGCCGGGGTCCCGGACGCGGGGGCGTGGTCGGGCTCGTCGTTGTACCCAGGCTCCGGCTCGGGCGGCCGGTCCTCCTGATGGTCGGGGACCGGGGCAGGCACCGGGGGAACCAGGTTGGTCTCGGCAGTGTGCTGTTCCGGCTGCTGCGGGAACATGCTGGTGGCCATGGCCTCGTCGTCCCAGCTGAGTCGGCCGCTGATCACGGATCCGGCCAAGGCACGGCGAACAGCCGTGTTCGTGGGTGCCGGCACGCGGAAATCCGGGAGCCGGAGCAGTGACTTCGTCTCTTCGACGGCCACCAGGAACTCGCCGCCGTCGGCGAAGCGCTCCTCCGGGGCACGGCGGGTCGCGCGAAGCACAAGTTCGTCGATCTCGGCCGGCACCCCGGAGATCAGGGAGGACGGCGGCGGGACGTCATGGTCCAGCCGCATCACCGCGGTCTCGTCCGGGGTGGCCCCGGAGAAGGGGGTGCGTCCGGTGAGCAGTTCGAACAGCAGGATGCCCGCGGCATAGACGTCACCGGCCGGCCCGACCTGGCGTCCACGCACCTGCTCGGGCGCCAGGTACGCGGCGGTGCCGATCACCGGGGCACCGGCGGCGACGTCCTGGTGGGCGGCCCGGACCAGACCGAAGTCGGCGAGTTTGACCTGGTGGTCTTCGCGGATCAGCACATTGTCGGGCTTGACGTCACGGTGCACCATACCGGCCTCGTGCGCGAGGTCGAGGGCCTCGAGCACCGGCCCCATCACCGCACAGGCGGCGTGCGGCGGCATGGGCCCACGCTCCCGCAGCAGCTCCCGCAGCGTCCCCCCGGGGACCAGCTCCATGATGAGGAAGACGTGGTCGCCCTCCGGGGTGTGGTCCACACCCTGGTCGAAGACGTTCACCAGGCACGGGTGGTTCAGCCGGGCGACGGCGCGGGCCTCGCGCTCGAAGCGGGCGCGGAACGCCGGTTCCGCGGCGTACTCCGGGTCCATCACCTTCGCCGCGAGATCGCGGTCGAGCCTGGTGTCCACGCAGTGGTAGACCACCGACATACCGCCATGGGCGATCGTCTCGCCGATGCGGTAACGGTTGTCCAGCAGGTCTCCAGCGCGCAGTGGTTCCACGGTGATCGTCCACGCCTCCTCGGTCTCACTCGGGTCTCGCTAGTGTCGAACAGGTCTAAAGGGGAAGTATACGTCGGCATGGTGACGACAACGGTTAAGGTGGGGACCGTGAGCACGAACGAGAACACGACCCAGCCCGAGAGCCTTCCCGACTACCTGTCGGAGGAGCGGCTCCTGACCGTCCCCGACGTGGCCGACATGCTCGGGGTCATCGTCACCCGGGTGATGGACGACCTGAGCCAGCACCGGCTGATCGCCGTGCAGCTCGAGGGGGTGCGGCGCATCCCCGCCCGTTTCTTCACCGACAACGACGAGATCAACAAGTTCGTCCCCGGCCTGATCGCCCTGCTGTCCGACGGAGGCTACTCCGACGAGGAGATCCTGGAATTCCTCTTCACCGAGGACGAGTCACTGCCGGGCCGCCCGGTCGACGCCCTCCACGGACACCTCGCCCGTGAAGTCATGCGCCGCGCGCAGGCTATGGCCATCATCTAGCAGGCAGGCCCGGGCCGCCCACCACATCACGGCGCCGCAGGCGGCGATCCACACGATGTCGTAGAGGCGGTTGCCGCCGCCGGCGTCGAACATCAGGCACATGGTCATCGACAACCAGGTCACGGCGAACAGTGCCCGCCGGTCACGCATCCACGCGCCGACCAGGGCCAGGGGGGCCAGGTAGTACCAGGGGAGCACCACGGCGTTGAAGAAGCAGGTCACCATGTACGCCGCGGTGGCTCCTGCGAGGGCGTCCCGGGTGCCGCGGCGCCAGATTACCCAGCACAACACCAGACCGAGCAGCATCAGCACCGAACTGACGGCCCGGGTCACGTCGAGGATCTGGTTGAAGTAGATGTCCTCGTTGATCCACCCGATGGGGCGGGTGAGCACCCCGGCAATGAGGGACGGCAGGGACAGTGGGTTGATCACCTTGGAGTTGCCGCTGATCTCGGCGACCCAGCCCCAGGTCTGTCCACTGATCCAGGTGGCCAGTGCCAGGACGACGCCCGTCGCCGCCACCGAGGCGAGACCACCGGCCACCAGGGTGCCGAAGCGCCTACCGGTGAAGACCCGCAGATCCGCGAGGACCTGCCGGACGCTGCGTCGGGGGCCGTCGGCTCCGGGGAGTGCGCCGGCCACCCGGGCGACGAAGATCCACACCAGGAAGGGCAGTGCGATCAGTGCCGTGGCCTTCAGCGCCACCGCCACGGCGATGAGTGCCGAGCCAGCGAGCAGCCCCTGCCACGGTGCCATTCTCACGGCCAGCAGGAGACCGGCGACCACCAGCGGCATCATCAGGACCTCGCTGTGCATGCCACCGATGAAGTGGATGACCGCCAGCGGGTTGACCACGCCGATCCACACCGCGATCTCGGCGGTGCGTTCCGAGGAGGTCACTGCACGGGTCAGGGCACGGACCGCGGCGATGAGGGCGACCAGTCCGGCGATGGAGACCAGCTTGTACGCCAGCACACCCAGGGTGATGTTCTCCCCGGTGACCCGCACGATGCCCTCGCCCAGCCACAGGTGCAGTGGGCCGTACGGCGTTGTGGTGTTCCGCCAGTCCGCACTGACCTCGAAGAACAACCGGCCCGGATTGGCCGACGCCCCGACCTCGTAGGCGTTGAGCCCGTCACGGGCAAGCGTGCCCTGCATCAGGTAGGAGTACACGTCCCGGCTCATCACCGGGCCGGCCAGTACGAACGGTGCGACCCAGGCCACCACCGGCCAGGTGCCGACGGGCTCGCCGAGTCGGACCAGCCGACCTCCGATGATGATCCAGGAGGCGACGAGCAGCAGGATCGCGACCCACATGAACGCGATGACGATGCCGTAGAGGTGACCGAAGCCGACGTTCGACCACCCGATCTCCTGCAGCAGCCCACCCCGGTAACGGGTGGCCCCGACGGAGTAGGAGCACAGGGCCATCAGCAGGGCCCCGGCCAGGCCCAGCAGGATGGCGGTGCGTCGGGGTATGTCCCGGAGTCGGGAACCCAGGCGGTTCAACACGGTGATGATCAACTCCTGCGTTCGGTGAGCCGGTGGGCGACCGCGATGAGTTCCTCGGTGATCGCCCGGCCCAGTCCGGCACCCTGAAGCCGGGAGACGGCTCGGTCGGTCAGTGTACGGATGTGGTCGGTGGACTCCTGTGCTGCACCGGAGTCCACGATGATCTGGCGCAGCGCGTCCACCTCGTCCTCCGTGGTCACCGAGCCCACCCCGGCACGCAGTCGTGCCGCCGCCTCCGGGTCCGCGGCATCGGCCAGTCGCAGCGCGTTGAGCAGCAGGTGGGTCCGCTTGCCGGAGCGCAGGTCGTCACCGGAGGCCTTGCCGGTGACCGCCGGGTCGCCGAAGACACCGAGGTGATCGTCCTGCAGCTGGAAGGCGATGCCGATGTCGCGGCCGACCTCACGCAGCAGGGTGACGGTGGACTCCTCACCGCCGGCGAGCGCCGCCCCGAGGTGCAGCGGACGCTCCACGGTGTAGGCGGCGGTCTTGTAGGTGTTCACCTTGTAGGGGCCCGCCGGGTCCTCCGACCCGCTGGCCTCCAGGGAGATGTCCAGCATCTGTCCGGCGACGACCTCGGTACGCATCTGGCGCCACGGTTCGCGGGCGCGTGCCAGCGAGGACGCTGCGATGCCTGCATCGGCGAGCATGTCGTCGGCCCACGCGAACGCCAGGTCCCCGACGAGGATCGCCTGGTTCACCCCGTAGTCGGCGGCCGACCCGTTCCACCGGTCTGAACGGTGACGTGCCTCGAAGGTCCGGTGGACGGTCGGACGGCCCCGTCGGGTGTCGGAGTGGTCGATGATGTCGTCGTGCACCAGGGCACAGGCCTGGATGAACTCCAGGGAACTGACCGCGTCCAGGACCTGGACCGCTTCGTCCCCGGTGGGCTCCGCACCGGACTCCAGCACCGCCCTGACCCCGGCCCAGGCGAAGAGGGGCCGCACCCGTTTGCCGCCCTGCATGAACCCGGCCAGGTCGGCGATACCGTCGGTCACGACCGGATCGATACCGTCGTACCTCCCGGCCTGCCCGGTGAGGAACCGGTCGAGCCGGGCGTCGACGGCAGCTGGGACGTCAGTCAGCGGACTGTCGAAGGCCCAGGTCGTCGGCAGTGGGGTGTCGGCCATGAAGTGCGTGCCTTTCACATCGGTGGCGGGGGGTCGGTACCTCGCGGTATCCCTCCATAGTAGGGGTCTGCCCGGTGTCCGACGGAGAGGTGCTCAGCGGTGGCGCGGCAGTCCCCTAGGATAGGGTCCTATGGCCACCGAAGACTACTGGAGCGTACACCGGGACCGCCCGCAGCCTGCAGCACCGAGCCTGCAGGTCGCGGTGGCGGACACCCTGACATTCGGGACGCCCGGACGCGTCCCGTTCTCGGTCGAGTTCATGCCGCCCCGCGACGACGCCGCCGAGGCGCGTCTGTGGTCTGCGGCGGAGGCCTTCCACGACCTGGGGGCCAGCTTCGTCTCCGTGACCTACGGGGCCGGTGGTTCAAGCCGTGAACGTACGGAGCGCATAGCCTCGCGCCTGGCCGTGAAGCCGCTGACCACCCTGCTGCACCTCACCCTGGTCGGACACACCGAGGAGGAACTCCGGAGCATCCTCAAGGAGTTCGCCGGTCTGGGCCTGACGAACCTTCTCGCCCTGCGTGGCGACCCGCCCGGTGACCCGATGGGGGACTGGAGTCCGGTCGAGGGGGGACTGAACTATGCGGTGGACCTCATCAAGCTGGCGCGTTCCATGCCCGAGTGCGATGACTTCGACATCGGCGTGGCGTCCTTCCCCGAAGGCCACTACCGGGCACCGGACCTGGAGGCCGACACCCGGTACACCCTGGACAAGTTGCGGGCCGGGGCGAGCTACTCGATCACCCAGATGTTCTTCGACGTCGACCACTACCTCCGTTTGCGTGACCGCCTCGCCGAGGCGGACCCGGAGCACGGTGCGAAGCCGATCATCCCGGGGCTGATGCCGATCACCTCGCTGCGGTCGGTGCGACGTCAGTTGGAGTTGTCCGGCGCCTCACTGCCGTCGAACCTGGAGGAGCTGTTCACCCGGGTCGCCGACGGGGACGAGAAGAAGAATGCGGCGGCGATCCGCGAGGTCGGTATCGAGGTCACCACTGCGATGGCCGAGCGACTCATCGCCGAGGGGGCCCCGGACCTCCACTTCATGACCATGAACAACGTGCGTGCGACCCAGGAGGTGCTGCACAACCTGGGGATGGCTCCGGCGTGGGGTCCGGAGTTCGGTCACGACATGGTGCGCTGACCCCGGTCCAGGGCGAGGACGCCGAAGGGACGGGGGTCCGAGCCGAACCGGAAGTTCCGCAGCACGTCGCGGAAGCCGGTCGCCCGGTAGAGGGTCCAGGCGGCGTTGTCCTCGTCAGGTACCTCGGGGGTCGACAGGAGGGCCTGGCCACTGGTCAGCTGGTCCAGCAGGCAGCCGAGGAGGCGGCGCCCCACCCCGTGTCCCTGCCGGCCGGGACGGACGTGGACCTCGGAGACCTCGTCATAGTCACTGAGGAAACTGGTCGCTTCGTCGCGGGAGAGGCCACCGCCCCGGAGCCCGCGGTGGACCTCCTGGTACCACCAGGTGGAGTCGTCCCCGAGGTAGCCGAAGGCCACACCGACGGCCGTCTGTGAACGGTCGGCGGGTTCCGGGGGAACATCGACGGGGTGCTCGAGGGCGATCGCCGAGGCGAAGCCGGGCCGGACGGAGCAGTTGCTCCACAGCATCCGACGCTGGAGGTGGGCGGTGCGTGGGTACTGCATGGCGTCGAGATGGATGTCGACGAGCTCGTCCACCCGCGTCCGGAAGTCGGCTGCTGGGAGGACGCGCACGGAGATGGTGAGTTCGTCGGCCACGCGTCCATCCTGTCAAAGGACCGGTGGGTGGGGAAGTGAATGGCCATACTTCGAACAGATGTTCGAGTGCTGAGGTGGTGCGGGAAGTCGTGTCCGGAGGGGGTCGTACCGTCACCGGTATCCGAGAAAAGGAGACGACCATGAACGGCACGAATGCAGGGACGGGGGAGACCTCGGCACAGGTGGCACGGGTGGCGCGTCTGTCGCGGGCGCACCGGGGTGGTGCCGCGCTACCGGAGACCTTCGTGATCGAGGCGGAGCGACTGCTGGAGCGTAGTCGTTGGGAGCCGGAGCTCGACGGTGAGCTCACCTGGGCCTACCGCGGGGCGCTCCGGGCGGCCGGTGCGGTCATCCAGCACGCGCGGAAGAAGCGTCGGCGACTGCCGGCCGGTAGTGCCTGGTCGCGGGTGCGGGTGCTCTCCGGGGAGTTCGGCGACTGGTGCGATGTCTTCGAGCGTCATGCCCGCCTGGTCGCGCGGGTCGAGATGGGCCTGGAGGCGGGGCTCACCCGGGAGGTGGTGTCCGGGGTGTACCAGGACGCCTGCGACTTCCTGGACGAGGTGCGTGGGGCGGTCGGGTACCTGCCTGACGTGGCATGAGGTAGTGCGCAGGACCCTGGGGTAGGCTTGACGGGAGTACGGGAACTTTTTCGCGAGACTGTGCGTTGACACTGATGACAGACCCTGGCGGACGAACCGTCAACTTCAGATACCCGATATTTCAGGGGAGGACGACCGTGGCCCTTTCAGAACAGGAACGGCGCATGCTGCAGGAGATCGAGCAGGCGCTGATCGCCGAGGACCCGAACCTCGCCAAGCAGGCTGCAGGCGCCGGTAGTGACAAGGGCGGGGTGAACGTGGGAATCCGTTCCGTAGCTGTCCTGTTGCTCGGCCTCTGTGTCCTCATCGCCGGTATCGCCCTGTCCCAGAACAGTCTCTGGTTCGTGGCGCTGGCCGCCGTCGGCTTCTTCATCATGTTCGGTGGGGGACTTCTGGCCTTCCGCTCCGGCCCCTCGTCGAAATCCTCGTCGTCGCGGCAGAGTTCCCCGGGATCCGGGTCGAAGGGTGGCCGCAACGGTGGCGTCGCTGACCGCATGGAGGATAGCTTCCGGAAGCGTTTCGAGTGACCGCTCTTCACCATAATTGACAGAAACTTTTAAGAGGGCCGCGGAATTATTCCGCGGCCCTCTTCGTATGCGCAGGTTACCTCACACAGGAACAACGTTAACCCGCGTGACCTGCATGAAGGTGATTGTCGTTCACTTTGTGCGGAAACTCTGAAGTCGCTGGATATTTCATCTCACCTCGCTAAAGTTGCCTCTGTTCCAGACGACTCACACTGATCCGGGAGGATTCACGCAACAAAAGTCACGAGGAGGGGCGGAAGCGTTTATCGTCTGCCCGAAGCGAGCTACGAGGAGAGAACTCCTTTGCGAAAGAAGACTAAAGGGGCAAAGCCCCGCTTGACCACCGAGCACGTGAACGTCGTGCCGAACAGAAAGATCATCCCGGCGATCAGGGGGACGAGCGTCGGTAACTTCATGGAGTGGTACGACTTCGGTATCTACGGATACCTCACCGTCACCATGTCCACCGTGTTCACCGATGGCCTGCCTGAAGAGTGGAAGGTCCTTGCCGTCATGTTGGGTTTTGCGGTGAGCTACCTTGTCCGTCCGCTGGGCGGCATCATCCTGGGACCGCTGGGGGACAAGATCGGCAGGCAGAAAGTCCTCTACGCCACCATGGTGATGATGGCCCTGTCCACGGCATTGATCGGGTTGCTGCCGACGGCGGCGGCGATCGGTGGTTGGGCACTGGTGATGCTGTACACCCTGAAGCTCATCCAGGGCTTCTCCACCGGCGGTGAGTACGCCGGTGCGACCACCTACATCGCCGAGTTCTCGCCCGACCGTCGGCGAGGATTCTTCGGTTCCTTCCTGGACATGGGGTCCTACCTCGGCTTCGCCGCCGGTGCCCTCTGCGTCGCCATCACGACCTGGATCGTGGAGGGCGTGTCGGGTGTCGGCGCCATGACCGACTACGGCTGGCGCATCCCGTTCCTCACGGCGATCCCGCTCGGCATCATCGCCGTCTACCTCCGTACCAGGATCCCGGAGACCCCGGCCTTCGAGGACAACATGAGCGAAGAGGCCGAGGAAATCGTCAAGGACTCCGACGACCCGTTGGCGCGTCTGTCCCTGGCCGGTGTCGTCCGCCACCACTGGCGCGCGCTGCTCATCGGTTTCACCATCGTGGCCGCCACCAACACTGCCGGCTATGCGCTGACCAGTTACATGCCGGTGTACCTGGAGGAGCAGATCGGCATGCACTCCGCCTCGGCGGCCGCCGTCACGGCGCCGGTGCTGATCGTCATGTCCCTGTCGCTGCCCTTCATCGGCATGTTGAGCGACAACAAGGGGCGCAAGAAGGTGTATGCCGCAGCTGTGGTGAGCGCACTGGTGCTCCTGATCCCGGCATTCCTCATCATGAACACCGGGTCCACCGGTGCTGTGGTTGTCGCACTGTGCCTCGTGGCCATCCCCACCGGGCTCTACGTGGCACTGTCTGCGTCGGCTCTGCCCGCGCTGTTCCCCACCGCGTCCCGCTTCAGCGGCATGGGAATCTCCTACAACCTGGCGGTCTCGCTGTTCGGCGGTACGACCCCGTTGATCACCCAGGCCCTGCTGCAGTGGACGGGACTGGACATCATCCCGGCCATCTACATCATGGTGTTCTCGGCGCTGGCCGGTATCGCCCTGCTGTTCATGACCGAATCTTCGAAGCGTCCGCTGGTCGGCTCCTTCCCGACCGTGGAGACCGACAAGGAGGCGGAAGCCCTCGTGAAGGGGCAGGAGGACGATCCGACCCTCGACTTCGACACCATGCCCTTCAGCGATGAAGAGCGTGCGGCAGTGGAGGAGAAGGTCACGGCTTCTTAGAACTCACTCCCCACTTCTCCCCACCGGCGACCCCGTCGCCGGTGGGGTTTCGTGTGTCTGGGGGCCGGAACGATCATTGACCTCGGTTTTTGAGGGGGAGATGGGGGAAGGGGACCTGAGGACGGGCGTCATTTGGAGAAGTTGCCCCACATTTCCCCACGGCGCTCCAGACGTGTATTCTTGCAGGTCCACGCCATCTCCTTCAGTGTGGTCACACCGATATCCGGCAGATTTATGCAACTTTCTGGGCATGTCGGGTGGTCTGGTGGGGGAGAGTGGGGTACTGTGGGGCGCACTGGGAGGAAATGGAGCCCAGGGAAAACTTCACAGAGACTGCACACGGCAACACAGACACCTGACGAGGACCGGGCAGCCGGGGAAGGGAGCCGACGACGTGTTCTTCGGTACCTTCACCCCGAAACTCGACGACAAGGGTCGACTGACCCTGCCGGCGAAGTTCCGGGACCAGCTGGGTGACGGGCTCGTCATCGTCAACGGCCAGGACCACAGCCTCGCCGTCCACACCCGGGCAGAGTTCCAGGTGCGGGCAGCGAAAGCGGCGGCCGCCTCACGATCCAATCCCAGGGCCCGCGCATACGTCCGCAACCTCGCGGCGAGCGCGGACGAGCAGGAACTGGACAAGCAGGGTCGCATCACTCTTTCGGTCGCCCACCGCGACTACGCCGGGCTCGACAAGGAGTGCGTGGTCATCGGCTCGGTCGACTTCATCGAGATCTGGGACGCCGCCGCCTGGCAGCGTTACCTCGACGAGCACGAAGGCGACTTCGCCGACGGAGACGACGACTCCCTCGCCGGGATCCTCTGACCCAGTCACAGACCGTGTGCCTCCCGCGACGCCGGCGGGACTGTGTGCCGGCCCTCATCTGCGCGGACGACCGGAATTTGATGTACTTCCCCGACATCAAACCCGGCCCGTGCAGGTGAGGCCCCGTTCACAGCCCCGCCCGGCGTCGACGTACATCCCAGCCCCATCACCGAGTCGAAAGGACGACCGACATGACCGACCGGATCTCCGGCGAGCACGGCCATGTCCCGGTCATGCGCGACCGCATGGTCGACCTCGTCGGTCGGGGCGTCAACGCGGACGGGGCGCCGTCCACCCCGGTCGTCGTCGACGGCACCCTCGGAGCCGGTGGACACACCGAGGTCTTCCTCGAGAGCTTCCCGCAGTCCGTCGTCGTCGGTCTCGACCGCGACCCCTCCGCCATCGCCCAGTCCGAGGAGCGGCTGGCCCGCTTCGGGGACCGGTTCGTCTCCTACCGGACCCGGTTCGACGGACTCGGTGACGCCATCGACGACCTCGTCGACCAGGGGCGGATCCCGGACTCCGCCCGTACCCAGGGCGTCTCCGGATACCTCTTCGACCTCGGCGTGTCGTCGATGCAGCTCGACCAGGCGCACCGCGGTTTCGCCTACGCCCAGGACGCTCCGCTGGACATGCGGATGGACCCGGAACTGCCGGTCACGGCGGCGGACATCCTCAACACCTACGCCCACGGTGACCTGGCCCGCATCCTCAAGACCTACGGTGACGAGCGCTTCGCCGGGAAGATTGCCTCGGCGGTCCTCCGTGAGCGCGAGGTGGAGCCCTTCAGCACCTCGGCGCGCCTCGTCGAACTGCTGTACCGGACCATCCCGGCGGCCACCCGGCGAACCGGTGGACACCCCGCCAAGCGTACCTTCCAGGCCCTCCGGGTCGAGGTCAACGCCGAGCTGGATTCCCTGGCTGCGGTAATTCCGGAGGCGACACGCCGACTCCACGTCGGCGGTGTGGCGGTCTTCATGAGTTACCAATCATTAGAGGACCGAATCGTCAAGAAAGCGCTCGCCGATCTGACGACGGACCACACCCCGCCAGGGCTGCCGATGGCGCTTCCCGAATATGCGCCACGTTTCGACCTGGTCACCCGGGGCGCCGAGAAGGCCACCGAGGTGGAGATCGAGCAGAATCCCCGGGCCGCACCGGTCAGGGTCAGAGCGATCCGCCGAACAACCCAAGACACTTCCGCAGGCACCCACGACCGACCGACAGAGCAGGGGAAGAGATGAGCACCACCACAGCCGCACCGTCCCGTCAGCGACGCAGCACCGTTGACGAGGAGCGCCGTTCCACCCGTTCGGCACAGCCGTCCCGGTCCAGCTCCACCGTCGCCACGACCCCCACCCGCCGTCGTACGTACAGCAGCCCGGTCCGTCGCCGTGGTTCACAGCAGCAGCTCACCGTCCGCGGACGCAGGGTGGCTGTCCGGCAGCCGAGGAACCGTGCACTGGTGTGGACCGTGGTCCTGATGCTCGCCCTGCTCGTCGCCGGCACCGCCCTGGCGATGTACCTGTCGGGACGCAGCACCGAGCAGTCCTTCCAGCTGAACAAGGCGCAGGAGACCTCGAGTACCCTCTCCAACGAGATCGAGTCGCTGAACCGCGACGTCGAGGACGCTTCGTCCACCCAGAACATCGCCACCGAGGCAGCCCGCCTGGGTATGGAGGTGCCCGGTCAGACCGGTGTGCTGAACGTCGAGGACGGCGCCGTCGACGAGACCCGCGCCGCCGACAACAGCAGCAACCGCCCCATCACCGACATCAACGGTGAGGTCCGCAACCAGGGCCCGTCCAGCGACCCGGAGAGCACCGGCAACGCAGGTGAGAACGCCTCCGACGAGGACGCCACCGCCGCCGCCGACGCTGCTGCCGCAGCGGCCGCTGACTCTGCGTCCTCCGCACCCGCCGGGCAGTCGGGGGAGCTGCCCTACGCCCCCTGATCCGACACGCGTGGTCCCAATAACCGGGGTTGGCGGTCCGTCCGGCGACAATGGACGACGAACTGACACCCGCACACGGTGGACATGAACGACATGAAGGAACGGAGGCCACGTGGGTCTGGACGAGGATCGGGAACGGCGGCGCGGCGGAGGAAGCCGCCGCGCGCCTGTGTCCGCGAACTCCTGGAACACCATGGACAGCGGAGCACGGCTGTTCACCAGGAGGGGACGGATCATCCTTGTCATCGTGGCCGTCCTGGTCGTCTCCCTGGTCCTCCGCCTGGGCTGGGTGCAGATGGTCAAGGGATCGGAGCTTGCCTCGATGGCCAGCATGCAGCGCACCTCGGTGATCACCGAGCCGGCGCACCGCGGCACCATCGTCGACCGCAACGGCTCCCAGATGGCCTACACCATGGAGGCCCGCTCCCTCTCCGTCCTGCCCAACCGGCTTGAGGAGTGGATGCAGGAACGCCACGACCTCGACCCCGAGGAGGTCTCCGCACCTGAGGAGCGTCTCGAGGAGATCATCACCGGTCTGCCGAAGATGCTCGAGGAACTGCACAGTGACGACGAGGACACCGAGGTCGAGGTGGACGAGGACGACCTCCGCGAGAAGCTGACCTCCGACTCCACCTACGAGGTCCTGGTGCGGGATGTCGACCCAGATGTCGCCGAGAAGATCGTCGCCGAGTACCCGGAGGTCACCGCCGAGCGTCAGGACGTCCGCCAGTACCCCAACGGCGCGGTCGGCCAGAACATCCTCGGCAAGATCAGCCGCGACGGTGAGGGCCAGTTCGGTCTGGAGCTCGCCGAGGACGCCCGCCTGCAGGGCACCAACGGCTCGCGCACCGTCGACATCGGCCAGAACGGCATGGTCATACCCGGTTCGACCCGTGACCAGCACCCGTCCGTCGACGGCGACAGCTACGAGCTCACCGTGGACCTCGAGGCGCAGACCTACGTCCAGGAACTCCTCCAGGACGCCAAGGAGAAGTCCCGCGCCGATTCCGCCTCCGCCGTGGTGCTGGACTCGAAGACCGGCGAGGTCATCACCATGGGGTCCTCCGACACCATCAACCCGCGCGGCAACATCGAGGAGCAGCTCGAGGACGGCAAGGTCTTCGGCAACCGGGTCGTGCAGGACGCCTTCGAGCCCGGCTCGGTGGCCAAGGTCATGACCGCCGCCGCCGCGATCGAGGACGGCAAGACCACCCCGGACGAGGTGCTGGACGTGCCCGGCACCATCGACATGTCCGGTGTGACCGTCAAGGACGCCTGGGACCACGGCGTGGTTCCCTACACGACCACCGGCATCTTCGGTAAGTCCTCGAACGTCGGCACCCTGATGCTCGCCGACCGGGTCGGGGAGGACGCCTTCTACGACTACGTGAAGAAGTTCGGGGTCGGCGAGGCCACCGACGTCGGTCTGCCGAGCGAGACCAGCGGCTACGTCCCCGACCTCGCGCAGTGGTCCGGCGGTACCTTCGCCAACCTGCCGATCGGTCAGGGCATGTCGATGAGCCTGCTGCAGATGACCAGCATCTACCAGGCCATCGCCAACGACGGTGTGCGGGTCAACCCCAGCATCGTCCGCTCGGTCACCGACGCCTCCGGCAACGACATCCCGCAAGACGAACCGAAGTCCACCGAGGTCGTCTCCCCGGAGACCGCCCGTACCGTGCTGGACATGTTCCGCGCGGTCAACCAGTCCGACCCGACCGGTGTGCAGCAGGGTACCGCCCCCACCGCCGGCATCGAGGGCTACCAGACCAGCGGCAAGACCGGCACGGCCCAGCAGATCGACCCGGAGACCAAGGCGTACTCCATGTCGGACTACTGGATCACCTACGCCGGTGTCGCCCCGGCCGATGATCCGCGGTTCGTGGTCGGTATCATGCTGGATGACCCGGAGCGGGGTACCGACGGTTCCGGCGGCCAGTCCGCGGCGCCCCTGTTCCGCGACATCTCGTCATGGCTTCTCGACCACTACAACGTGCCGCTCTCCAAGGAGTCGGCACCCCGAATGACCCTGGAGGCGCAGTGATGTCCCCGAAGCCGACCCTCTCCGACCTCGCCACGCTCACCGGTGGCCGCATCGTCGGAGACGCAGCCGACCTCACCGTCGACTCCGCCTCCATCGACGCCCGCTCCGTCGAGACCGGCGGGATGTTCATGGCCGTCCCCGGTACCCGCGCCCACGGCGCGAGCTACGCCGACCAGTCCGCAGGTTCCTGCGTCCTCACCGACGAGGAGGGACTGGAGGTCCTCGAGGACGCCACGGTCCCGGTCCTCGTCGTCGACGACGCGCGGTCCTGGCTGGGCCCGGTCTCCGCTGAGATCCACGGCCACCCCTCCCGGTCGATGACCGTCATAGGCGTGACCGGGACCTCCGGGAAGACGACCACGTCCTACATGATCGAGCAGTCCCTACTAGTCGACCACTCCGTGGGCCTGATCGGCACCACGGGCACCCGCATCAACGGGCGCCCGGTCCCGACCTCGCTGACCACCCCGGAGGCACCTACCCTCCAGGGCCTCTTCGCCCGGATGCGGGACGAGGGCGTCACCCACGTGGTCATGGAGGTCTCCTCGCACGCCCTGGTGCTCGGTCGGGTCGGTGGTGTCGACTTCGATGTCGCCGCCTTCACCAACCTCAGCCAGGACCACCTCGACTTCCACCCGACGATGGAGGACTACTTCGAGGCCAAGTCGCTGCTGTTCACCACGCCGCAGGATCCCGGCGGACCACTGCCGACCGCGGTGGTCAACATCGATGACGACTGGGGACGCCGCCTCGCCGACGGACTCGACGCACCGGTCACCGTCGCGACCAGGGACGGAGCTGACGCCATCTGGCAGGTGGACGAGGTGACTGTCGGCACCGACGGTGTCCAGCACATCGTCCTCGACCGGGACGGAACCAGTCTCGACGTCGACGTCGCACTTCCGGGTGCGTTCAACGTCGCCAACGCCACCGTGGCTCTGGCCTGCGCCACCGCAGCGGGGGAGGACCCCGCCACCGTCGCACCGCGACTGGTGGACGTCCGCGTCCCCGGACGGATGCAGCCGGTCACCCTCGACGGCACGGCACAGGACTTCATGGCCCTCGTCGACTACGCCCACAAGCCCGCCGCCGTCGCCGCCGCGCTCGACACCCTCGTGCGTCAGCGCGATCTCGTCGGCGAGGGCGGCCGGGTCGCCGTGGTCCTGGGCGCCGGAGGCAACCGCGACCACGAGAAGCGTCCCCTCATGGGTGAGGCGGCGGCGGAACGCGCCGACCTGGTGATCGTCACCGACGACAACCCCCGTGACGAGGACCCGGCCACCATCCGGGGTCAGGTCCTCGACGGGACACGACGGGGTGCCGAAACCCGCACCGGACGCGGCGGCCCACCGGTCGAGGTCCGTGAGATCGGTGACAGGGCCGAGGCGATCAGGGCTGCAGTGTCGTGGGCCGGTCGAGGCGATATCGTCATAGTGGCCGGAAAGGGACACGAGACCGGACAGATCGTCGGTGACACCGTCATCGGCTTCGACGACGTTCAAGAACTCACCCGAGCGATAGAGCAGAGACAGGATGCGAAACGATGATTGAGATGACGAGCGGCCAGATCGCCGCAGTCACCGGTGGCGGACTCGTCGACGGCAGCAAGGACGACGTCCTGGTCACCGGTCCCGTCGAGTTCGACTCCCGCCGCATCACGCCGGGGAGCCTCTTCATGGCGCTGCCCGGTGCACGCGTCGACGGCCACGACTTCATCGCCGGAGCCCTCGAGGACGGTGCCGCACTGGTGCTGGCCGGGCGTCCGGTCGGTCAGCCGGTCCTGCTGTGCCCTGCGCCGGAAGAAGAGGAAGAGTCCCAGCGCAACGCCGCCTACCTGGAGAACGACCCGGACGGTGCGGCCGAGCGTGTGCTCACCGCGATCGGCCGGCTGGCCCGGTACAACACCGACACCCTGGTCGCCGAGGAAGGCATGACCGTCGTCGGGGTCACCGGTTCCGCCGGCAAGACCTCCACCAAGGACCTCCTGGGCGCGGTGCTCTCCCGCGGCGGCGAGACCGTCGCGCCCCCGGGGAGCTTCAACAACGAGATCGGGCACCCCTACATCGCCCTGAAGGCCGACCGGGACACCCGCTACCTCGTGGCGGAGATGTCCGCGCGCGGCCAGGGGCACATCGCCCACCTGGCACGTATCGCCCCGCCCTCGGTGGGTGTGGTGCTCAACGTCGGTACCGCCCACCTCGGGGAGTTCGGCTCCCGCGAAGCCATCGCCAAGGCGAAGGGCGAGCTGGTCGAGGCGCTCCCGGACGCCGCCCACGGCGGCCTGGCCGTGCTCAACGCCGACGACGACGCCGTCGCCGCCATGGCGTCCCGTACCGAGGCGCGCATCGTCCGCTTCTCGACGCAGGGCGGCCAGGATGTGGCCGACTACTTCGCCACCGACATCTCGCTCGACGAGGTCGCGCGGGCGTCCTTCACCATGCACCACCCGCACGGGGAGCCGGTGAAGGTGAACCTCGGCGTCTTCGGCGCCCACCAGGTCTCCAACGCGCTGGCCGCCGCCGCGGTCGGTATGGAGTGCGGCCTGGACGCCGCCACCGTCGCCGCGGCCCTGTCGGAGCATGTCGCCGCCAGCGAGAACCGCATGGACGTGCGCACCCGCGCCGACGGACTGACCGTGATCAACGACTCCTACAACGCCAACCCCGACTCGATGCGCGCAGGTGTCGACGCCCTGGCCTACACCGCCGCGGGACGCCCCGATGCCGAGAGCTGGGCCGTCCTCGGCCAGATGGGCGAGCTCGGCGACGACGGCCGGGACGAGCACATCGCCCTGGGCGAGGTGCTCGGCCAGCGTCGTATCGACCACGTCGTGGTCGTCGGCAACGGCGTCAACCAGTCGGCCCTGGTGTCCTCCGCCGAGGAACAGGGACTCGACGTCCTCCACGTCGACAACACCGACGGTGCGATCAACGTCCTCGACCTGAATGCCGGCTCCGATGACGTGGTGCTGGTCAAGGCGTCCTACGCCGACGGACTGTGGCGGGTCGCCTCCGGTCTGCTGGCCGGTGAAGAGAAGAACTAGACGGGAAAATCAGGAACAGTCATGACACAGATCATCGTCGCCGCACTTGTGGCGTTCTTCGTCTCCATCTTCCTCACGCCGGTGTTGATCCGACGGTTCTCCGCCGAAGGCATCGGCCAGGAGATCCGCGAGGAAGGCCTGAAGTCGCACCTGCGCAAGCGCGGTACCCCGACGATGGGCGGCATCGCCATCCTCGCCGGCATCGCCGTCGGCTACGTCGTCTCGGTGCTGTCCGGACTGATCTTCAACGGCAGCGGCCCCGGGGCCTCCGGATGGCTGGTGCTCGGGCTGACCCTGGCGCTCGGTCTGCTGGGCTTCGCCGATGACTTCATCAAGGTCTTCAAGGGACGCAACCTGGGCCTCAACGCCAAGGCGAAGCTGGCCGGCCAGCTGGTGACCGCCCTGGTCTTCGGCTTCCTGATCCTGCAGTTCCCGGACGACGAAGGACTCACCCCGGCCTCCACGAACCTCTCCTTCACCCGCGACATCAACACCATCGACCTCGCCGTGGGTGGGGCGGTCATCGGCACGATCATCTTCCTGGTCTTCATCTACCTGGTGATCTCCGCCTGGTCGAACGCGGTGAACCTCACCGACGGTCTGGACGGCCTGGCCTCCGGCGTCACCGCCATGGTGTTGACCGCCTACGTGGCGATCACCTTCTGGCAGTTCCGCAACTCCTGCGGCGTCGGCGCGGAGCCCGGCTGCTACGCCGTCCGCGACCCGCTGGACCTGGCCATGCTCGCCGCCGCCGGCCTCGGCGCCTGTGTCGGCTTCCTGTGGTGGAACGCCGCACCGGCGAAGATTTTCATGGGCGACACCGGCTCCCTGGCCCTGGGCGGCCTCGTCGCCGGTCTGTCCATCGCCTCCCGGACCGAGCTGCTGATGATCATCGTCGGACTGCTCTTCGTCATGGAGGCCGCCAGCGTGGTCATCCAGGTGGTCTCCTTCAAGAGCACCGGACGGCGCGTCTTCCGCATGGCGCCCTTCCACCACCACTTCGAGGCCGGTGGATGGGCCGAGACCACCGTGACGATCCGTTTCTGGTTGCTCTCGGCGTTGTTCGCCGTCGTCGGCGTGGCGATCTTCTACAGTGAATGGCTCAGTAGTGCGTCCCTGTGACAGGTGACGCCGGAAGGGATGAGGTGCAGAGGTGAACGCTAAGACTCTGGTGGACGCCCTGCGCGGCGGGCGGGTCGTCGTCGCCGGCGCCGGTGTCGCCGGTACCGGCGTCGCACGGATGCTGGCGGCGTTGGACGCCACGGTGACCGTGGTCGACGACAACGCCGAGGCCGGCGGCCGCCTGGCGGGGGAGACCGGTGCAACGCTGGCCTCCACCGACCAGGCCTGCGCCGACGGCTTCCTGGAGACCTTCGACCTCGTGGTGACCTCCCCGGGATGGCGTCCCGACAGCGCGGTCCTCGTGGCCGCCGCCGACGCCGGTGTCACGGTCATCGGTGACATCGAGGCGGCCTGGCTGGCCGACCAGGCCGGTCTGTTCGGCGCGCCGCGCACCTGGTTGGCGGTCACCGGCACCAACGGAAAGACCACCACGACCGCCATGCTGGAGGCGATCCTCACCGCCGACGGCCGGTCCACCCTCGCCGTCGGCAACATCGGCACCCCGCCCGGGGAGGCCCTGCTGGCCGACCCGCCGGTGGAGATGCTCTCCGCCGAGGTCTCGAGCTTCCAGTTGCACTGGGCCCCGGGCTTCGCACCGGACGCCGGCTGCGTGCTCAACCTCGCCGAGGACCATCTCGACTGGCACGGCTCCTTCGACAACTACGCCGCCGACAAGCTGCGCGTCCTGACCGGTGACGTCGCCGTCCTGGCCGCCGACGACCCCGAGGTCACGTCCCGGGCCACCGGCGGTCGGTGGGCCTACACCGTGGGCGACCCCGCCGACGTCGACCCCACCGTCTGCCCGGACCTGCTCCGAGTCACCGGGGTGCGCGACGGCCGACTCGTCGACCTCGACACGACCACCGGCTCGGTCACCGACCTCGGCAGCGCCGGGGGCATCTCACCGCCCGGCCCCGCCGGTGTCGCCGATGCCGCGGCGGCCGCCGCACTGGCACGGTCGGCCGGCGTCGCCGCGGGGTCCGTGGCCTCGGCCCTGTCCTCCTTCACGGTGCAGGCCCACCGCGGCCAGACCGTCGCCGAGACCGACGGGGTGCGCTGGATCGACAACTCCAAGGCCACCAACCCGCACGCCGCCCTCGCCGCCCTGCAGGGGATGGAGGGTGTCGTGTGGGTCGCCGGTGGCCAGCTCAAGGGCGCGGAGGTCGACGACCTGGTCAAGGCCGTGGCCCCGACACTGCGGGCCGCGGTCCTGCTCGGCGTCGACCGCGGCATCATCGCCGAGTCCCTCGCCGACGGTGCCCCTGACGTCCCGGTCACGGTGGTCGACTCGACCGACCCGGAGGACGCGATGCGCCTCGCCGTCGAGGCCGCGCGGGGTCACGCCCGGCCCGGCGACGCGGTCGTCCTCGCCCCGGCAGCGGCCTCCCTGGACATGTACCGTGGCATGTCGCAACGCGGTGACCTCTTCGCCGCCGCGGCGTGTGCCACCGACACGGAAGGAGGCGACGAGAGGTGAGTACCCAAGCCCGGTCGGAGGAGTCGCCCTGGGAGGGCCTGCGGGACAAGTTCCGTCGCGTGATGGCCAGCCCGCAGCTCAACTACAAGGTGATCATGACGGTCACCGTCATCCTCGTGTTCATCGGTCTGACGATGGTGCTGTCCTCCTCGATGGTCACCAACACCCAGAGCGTCGACGCCGAGGGCATCTCCGTCTTCACCGAGTTCCTCAAGCAGGCCCTGGTGGTCGCCGCCGGCCTGGTGGCCATGTGGGTCTGTCTGCGGGTCCGCCCCGACACCGTGCGCCGGTCCTCGCCATTTCTCCTGCTCGGTGCCTTCATCCTGCTGATCCTGGTGCTCATCCCGGGCATCGGTGTCGGTGGTACCGAGGTGGGTTCGAACTCGTGGATCCGTATCGGCGGTGTCGGTATCCAGCCCTCGGAGATCGCCAAGTTCGCCATCGCGGTGTGGGGCTCGGCCGTCATCGCGGCGCGGTCCCGGACCCACACCTCGGCCAGCGCGGTTCTGGCCCCCTTCGTCATCGTCTCCGGTGTGTTCGTCGGCCTGGTGATCCTGCAGAACGACCTGGGCATGATGCTGTCCCTGGGCTCGGTGATGCTCGCCCTGATCTTCTTCGCCGGTGCGAACGGGTTCATGCTGGGCGCCATCGGCCTGGTGGGCGTCGCCGGTGCCGGTCTGCTCAGTCTCGCCCACTCCTTCCGCAGCTCACGCTTCAGCTCCTGGTACGAGACCTTCACCCTGACCTTCTCCGACGCCACCTCACGCGGGGCGTCCTACCAGTCGAAGCAGGGCATCTTCTCGCTGGCCGACGGTGGCCTGATCGGACACGGTCTGGGCCAGTCCCGGGCGAAGTACTACCTTCCGGAGGCCGCCAACGACTTCGTCTTCGCCATCATCGGCGAGGAACTCGGCCTGGTCGGCGCGGGACTGGTCGTGCTTCTCTTCGGCCTGCTGGCCTGGTTCGGCCTGCGGACCGCCATGGCCCAGGCCGATCCCTTCCTCCGCCTGCTCGCCGCCGCCCTGACCATGGGTATCGTGATCCAGGCCTTCTACAACATGGGCTACGTCGTCGGTCTGTTCCCGATGACCGGTGTGCAGCTGCCGCTGATCTCGGCCGGTGGTTCCTCCGCGGTCGTGACCCTGGCCTCCCTGGGTCTGCTGGCCAGCATCGCCAGGCACGAGCCCAAGACGATCTCGTCGATGCAGCACGAGGGACGGCCGCTGATCGACCGGCTGCTCTTCCTCAGCGAGCCCAGGCCCTACACCCCCGGGCAGCAGCAGCGGGAGCGCGTCCGGGAGCAGCCCAGACGGTACGGTGAACCTGTGACCCGACGACGCGAGCCGGTCCGGGAACGGGAGCGGTCCTCGGCCACCCCGCGGGGAACCCGGGGGAGGGGCGCCCGCGAAGCGGTGCCACCGCCGCGCAGGCGGCGCAGCTACGACAACCAGCGACACAGGAGAAGGTAGAACACGGTGACCCCCAAGAAGGGACAGAGTTTGTCCGTCGTCCTCGCCGGCGGCGGAACCGCCGGCCACATCGAGCCGGCACTCGCCGTTGCCGAAGCGGTGCGGCAGGAGCGTCCGGACGCCCGGATCACCGCCCTCGGCACCACCCGCGGACTGGAGACCAGGCTGGTGCCTGAGCGGGGCGTCGACCTCGAGTTGATTCCTCCGGTCCCGGTGCCCCGCAAGGTGAACAAGGACCTGTTCACCCTGCCGTTCCGCCTCATCAACGCACTGCGGAAGACGCGGGCGGTGCTCAAGTCCCTGAAGGCCGACGTCGTCATCGGTTTCGGCGGCTACGTCTCCGCGCCGGCCTACCTGGCCGCGAAGTCGCTGCGGATCCCCGTGGTCGTCCACGAGGCCAACGCCCGGGCCGGCATGTCCAACAAGCTCGGCGTGCGGCTCGGCGGCCGCGCCCTGTCGGCGACCCCGGACTCCGGACTCGGGGCCGAGGTCGTCGGCATCCCGGTCCGCCAGTCCCTGCTGGACCTCGACCGTGAGGCGCTGCGTGCCGAGGCACGCGAGTTCTTCGGTCTCGACCAGGACGCGCCGGTCCTGCTGGTCACCGGGGGCAGCCAGGGTGCGGCATCGATCAACACCGCTGTCAGCAGTGCATCCCAGACACTGGCGGATGCCGGCATCGGCGTCCTGCACGCCTACGGACGCAAGAACTCCCTCGAGGTCGAGCAGGTCCCCGGCGCCCCGGCCTATGTCGCCGTGCCCTACATCGACCGGATGGACCTGGCCCTGGCCGCAGCGGACATGGTCCTGTGCCGCTCCGGCGCGATGACCGTGGCGGAGATCTCCGCCTGCGGACTTCCCGCGGTCTACGTCCCGCTGCCGCACGGCAACGGTGAGCAGGAGCTCAACGCCCGCCCCGTGGTCGACGCCGGGGGAGGGTTCATCGTCCCGGACGCCGAGCTGGACGACCGCCGGGTCGCCCGCGAGGTCGTCCCGGTGCTGCGCGACCCTGCGCGGCTGAAGTCGGCCGGCGAGTCCGCCGCCCAGGCCGGACACCGCGATGCCGCACAGCGCATCGCACAGATCGTGATCGAGACGGCGAAGGGTAAGAAATGAGCAGGCGAGTTCACATGGTCGGTATCGGCGGCGCGGGCATGTCCGGCATCGCCCGCATCCTGCTGGACCGAGGGGTGACCGTCTCCGGCTCCGACATGAAGGAGTCCAGGGTGGTCATGGCCCTGCGCGCCGCCGGCGCACAGGTCGAGATCGGCCACCGCGCCGAGAACCTGCGTGGCGGGACGCCGGACGGCCCGCTGCCGGACGTGGTGGTCACCTCCTTCGCCGCCATCCCGCAGGACAACCCGGAGTTGGTCGCCGCCCGCGAGGCGGGGATCCCGCTGCAGCGGCGCTCGGACGTCCTGGCTGAACTTATGTCCGACCGACGGGCCCTGCTGCTCGCCGGCACACACGGCAAGACATCCACCACCTCGATGGCGGTCGTCGCCCTGCAGGCCGCAGGGCTCGACCCGTCCTTCGCCATCGGTGGCCAGCTCAACCGGGCCGGCACCAACGCCCACCACGGCACCGGCGATGTCTTCGTCGCCGAGGCCGACGAGTCCGACGGCTCCTTCCTCAGCTACACCCCGGAGGTCGCCGTGGTGACCAACGTGGAGCCCGACCACCTCGACTACTTCGGTACCGAGGAGGCCTACCGCACGGTCTTCGGTGATTTCGCCGGACGCATCGTCCCGGGCGGCACACTCGTCGTCTGCCTCGACGACGAGGGCAGCGCCCGACTGGCCGAGGAGGTCCTCGCCGGCAGGCACGAGGTCGCCGGGGGCGTCCGGGTGCTCGGTTACG